>CAIKAR010000018.1 GCA_903825465.1 uncultured Hyphomicrobiales bacterium
ACCGACGATATCGTGCTGTCGAGATTTTCGGGCAGCATGCCTTGTAGCTGTGTTCCCGTCGCTTCGAGCCATGAGCGCGTTTTCGACGTTCTGACCCAATCCGGATAGGATTTTTCCGGCATGAGCCACGCGTAAAAGACAAATGCGATCACGCAGAGGAGATATCCGCGCCCAGCGCCGAACAGAAAACCAAGCGACCGGTCGAGCGCGCCAATCTTGGAATCCAAGACTATGTCGGAAAATTTGACTGTAACAAAAGAAACAACGATCAGCGTCAGCAGGAAAATCACCGCCGCCGATCCCGCGATGGCGTATTGATCTTTTGGCACATAGGGTCTGACAAATGGAACCCCGACGGGGTAGAAATAATAAGCCGCCGCGGCTGCCGCGGCCCATGACGCGATTGCCAGCACTTCTCGCGTAAATCCCCGCAACATCGACAAGAGAGCCGAAACGAGAACGACGCCGATCAGGGTCAGATCGAGATAGGATGGCATTGCCGGGCCTCTTGACGCGCGCCGACTTGGTAAAGCGATCCGCTCCCGCCGGCAAGGACGAAATCGAAATTGGTCCGCTCCGTGCGATCATAGAAAAAGGCGGGGCCGAGGCCCCGCCCGAATCTCGCGATACGCGTTGGAATCAGCAGGGACGCTCCACCAGGGTGTAATGATCCGGCGAGACAACGTGACGATGCTCGATATAAACCGCCGGCGAGCGCACGTAGTCCCATCGGTCGCCACCGATTTCTCAGCCGCGGCTTTCGCCGCGAACAAGCCGGCCACGCGTGTTCACTTCGACGGTCGCCGGCACATAGACCTTGTTATAACAGGCGAGGTAGCGGGTCTGGGACTCTTTCACCAGATAAGTATCCGCTTGAGCGGCGCTAACTCCGACAAGTCCAAGCGCGGCCACGCCAATTGCGATCAAACACTTCATTTTACTCTCCCCTTTTACCCTTTATAAAATCGCCGCGCCCGGAATTTCCAACATATTGTTAAGCTTGTCAACGCGTGGCGTTGGGGCCTTCCGCCGAAATGGGAGTCTGTCGGCGTCAATTACTTGCGAAGAAATATTTTCTTCGCGCCGCGCCCAGCGTCGCTGAAACACTGTTTTGTCGATGGCGCGAAACGGCTGTAGACAAAAGCGAAGAGCCTTGCGACGCGTTGGAACGCGCGGACGGCGGATCGACGTTAACCGTGAAGCCCAATCAAAGGAAAGCCAATGGCCAAACTCGACCTTACTCTCGCCGTCAGCCACTACGACCACGTGCTCGACGTGGTCATGGGCCACGTCCACGCCGAGGGAATAGACTTCACGCCCATGGATCTGCCGCTGCACGACATCTTCCAGCGCACGGTCGGCTTCGCCGATTTCGACGTGGCGGAAATGTCCTTCGCCAAATATGTGTCGATGCGCTCGCAGGGCGACGACCGGTTGATCGCGTTGCCGGTGTTCCTCTCCCGCGTGGCCCGCCATTCCGCGATCTATGTGCGCCGTGAAAAAATCAAGACCGCCGCTGACTTCGCCGGGAAAAAGATCGGCGTGCCGGAATGGGCGCAGACCGCGGCGGTCTATGGCCGTGGCGTGATGGCGCACGAACTCGGCGTCGATCTGACGAAAATCAACTGGGTGCAGGCCGGCCTCGGCGAGGCGGGCCGCGCCGAGAAGGTGCCGCTGAAGCTGCCCGACGGACTTAAGTTGACGCCCGTCGCCGACCGCTCTCTGACCGAGATGCTCGACAAGGGGGACCTCGACGGCGTCGTCGCGGCGACGCCCCCGCGTTGCTTCCACTCGAATCCAAACGTTGTCCGCTTCTACGACAACTGGCTCGACGTTGAGATGGCCTACGCCAAAACCAAGAAAATCCTGCCCATCATGCACATCCTTGTCGTGAAGAAGACCGTGCTCGACAGGGCGCCCTGGGCCGCCGGCAACATATTTCACGCGTTCGACGTTGCGCGTAAAAACAGCATGAAGCGATGTGGCAATCTTGGAGCGACGCCAGCGCCGATTCCGTGGTTTTCCGAATCCGTGCGCCGCGCGAAAGAGGCCATGGGGGAAGATTATTGGCCCTACGGACTCGAGGCCAACCGGCCGACTCTCGAAGCTTTTCTGCTCTTCGCCTACGAGCAGGGCGTTTGCCACCGCCACATGAAGCCGGAGGAGATTTTTCCGGCGCAGACGCACCACGCGGTCAAGGTGTGACGGCTCCGCGCTCCACCCAATCAGCGCCTCGCATGGCGTCGGCTGCGCGCGCGGCAAGGCGCGCGTAGTCCTGAACACGGGGCCAGTCTCAGCCGCAATCGAACATTTCCGCCCTGCGGCGCAGCCGTTCGGTCAGACCGCGGCTTGGGCGGGACGCGTGATCCGGCGACAACCGCGCATGGAGCTGGGCACGGACGAAATCCGGTGGCACGCCATATGCTACTCTGCGACAATTGCGGCACGATGCCTACGAACAACTGGCGGGTTGCGAATGATCGCGGCATGCTGGGCGTCTATTAAAAGATAGCGCAATTGCCGCAAAACGCCTTCAACCCAGGATAATGATGTCAATATTCGCCGCGCTTCATCATCTTACCCACTACAAATACGATCGTCCGGTCGCGCTTGGGCCGCAAACCATCAGGCTTCGTCCGGCGCCGCATTGCCGCACGAAAGTTCCCGCCTATTCGCTCAAGGTTTCGCCAGCTGAGCACTTCGTCAATTGGCAGCAGGATCCGCACGGCAATTGGCTGGCTCGCTTTGTTTTTCCCGAAAAGACGACCGAGTTCAAAATCGAGGTCGACCTGACCGCCGAACTGGCGGTCTACAATCCGTTTGATTTTTTTGTCGAACCCTACGCCGACACGTTTCCCTTCACCTACGATTCCGAGCTCAAATCCGAACTCGCGCCCTATCTCGAGGCCGAGCCCATGGGACGAAAACTCGCGTCCCTTTTGGCTGCGATCGACAAAAGCCCCTTGAGGACAGTGGACTTTCTGGTGGCGCTCAATTCGAGTCTCCTGCAACGCGTGCGATATGTCGTGCGCATGGAGCCAGGCGTGCAGACGCCTGAGGAAACGCTGGACCTGGCCTCTGGCTCGTGCCGGGATTCGGCGTGGCTGCTGGTTCAGATCCTGCGCCGTCTCGGTCTCGCCGCCCGGTTTGTCTCCGGTTATCTGATCCAGTTGAAAGCGGATATCGACCCGGTCGAAGGTCCGCTGGGCACACGGCAAGATTTCACGGATCTGCACGCCTGGGCAGAAGTCTATCTGCCGGGCGCCGGCTGGATCGGCATGGACGCGACATCCGGCCTGTTTTGTGGCGAAGGACACCTGCCGCTCGCCGCGACTCCGCATTACCGCTCGGCGGCGCCCATCACGGGCAATCTCGATCCCGCCAACATCGATTTCCATCACGATATGAGCGTGACGCGCGTGCGGGAGGCCCCGCGTGTCACCGCGCCTTTTTCGGACGACGCGTGGACGCGGCTTGATCGTCTGGGCGAGCAAGTGGAAGCCGATCTCGTCGCGCAGGACGTTCGCCTCACCATGGGCGGCGAGCCAACCTTCGTCTCTGTGGATGATTTTGAGTCCCCGGAATGGAATATCGCCGCCGTTGGCCCCACGAAGCAACAACGCGCGGACGAACTTATTCGCCGTTTGCGCGACAGGTTCGCGCCTGGTGGAATGCTGCACTATGGGCAGGGCAAATGGTATCCGGGCGAAAGCCTGCCACGCTGGGCCTTCGCGCTGTATTGGCGAAAAGACGGCCAGCCGATCTGGAAAAATCCCGCTTTGATCGGCGCGGTAGCGAACGCCAAAGCGGCCGATCGGCGTCACGCGGAGCTCCTCGCCGACGGCATCGCCTCGCGGCTTGGCGTTAATCCGGACTTCGTCGAAGCGGCTTACGAGGATCCCGCCTATTGGTTGATCAAGGAGGGAAATCTCCCCGACAATTGCGATCCCGTCGACCCCAAGATCGACGACGCCGAAGAGCGCGCGCGCATGGTGAAGGCATTCGAGCGGGGTCTTTCGGAGCCAACTGGGTTCGTTCTGCCGCTGCAGAGCTGGAACGCGGAGGCGGCGCCGAATTGGACGAGCGAGAAATGGCGTTTCCGGCGCGGCAAATTGTTTCTTGTCCCGGGGGACTCGCCCATCGGCTACCGCTTGCCGTTGTCGTCGCTGCCCTGGCTTCCGCCGGAAAAATATCCGCAAGTCGTCGCGCGGGACCCGCTTGAGGAGCGCGCTCCGCTGCCGCCACGGCAGGACTATGAAGGGGCGGTTGCCCAGCGCTTCGAGCAGACCCAGACGGACACGGCGCCGCGACAGGAACGCGCCGAGCAGGAGATCACCGACGGAGCGGTGCGCACGGCGCTGTCGATCGAGCCGCGCGATGGCGTTATCTGCGTTTTCATGCCGCCGGTGAAGAGGCTTGAGGAATACCTCGAACTTTTGTCGGCGATCGAGGCGACGGCCGAGGCGAGCGGCGTGCCGGTTCACATCGAGGGTTATCCGCCACCCGACGATCCGCGCGTCAATGTCGTCAAAGTGACCCCCGACCCCGGTGTCATCGAGGTGAACGTTCAGCCGGTGGCGTCGTGGCGCGAGGCCGTCGACAACACGGTCGCGCTATACGAGGAAGCGCGCCAGTCGCGCCTCGGCGCCGACAAATTCATGACCGACGGCCGCCACACCGGCACTGGCGGCGGCAATCACGTGGTGCTCGGCGGCGCGAATCCGGCCGACTCGCCCTTTTTGCGCCGTCCCGACCTGCTCAAGAGCATCGTGCTTTACTGGCAGCGCCACCCCGCGCTTTCGTATTTGTTTTCGGGCCTCTTCATCGGGCCAACCAGCCAGGCGCCGCGCATGGACGAAGCGCGCGCCGACAATCTCTACGAGCTCGAAATCGCCCTGTCGAATGTGCCTAAACCGGGCGTCGCCTCGCCCTTGTGGCTCGTGGATCGATTGTTCCGCAATCTGCTTGTTGACGTGACCGGCAACACCCATCGCGCCGAAATCTGCATCGACAAGCTCTATTCGCCGGACGGCCCGACGGGACGGCTGGGTCTGGTTGAATTCCGGGCCTTCGAAATGCCGCCTGACGCCCGCATGAGTCTCGCCCAGCAGCTTCTCGTGCGGGCGCTTGTCGCCTGGTTCTGGCGGGAGCCGCAGGAGGGCGCGCTGGTCCGCTGGAGCACGGCGCTGCACGATCGATTCATGTTGCCGCATTTCGTCTGGGAGGATTTCAAGGGCGTTCTCGACGACCTGAGCCGGGCCGGATACGTCTTTGATCCGGCGTGGTTCGAGGCCCAGCTGCAATTTCGTTTTCCGGTTTGTGGCTCCATCGAGCGGGGCGGCGTGACGCTGGAGGTCAGGCAGGCCCTCGAACCCTGGAATGTGCTCGGCGAGCAGGGCATGGCGGGCGGCACCGCGCGGTATGTTGACAGTTCGGTGGAGCGCCTGCAGCTGAAGGCAACGGGTTTCGTCCCTGGCCGCCATAAAATCGCGTGCAACGGCAGGGAAGCGCCCATGCACCCCACCGGAATATCGGGCGAGGCCGTGGCCGGCGTCCGCTTCAAAGCCTGGGAGCCTCCATCGGGCCTCCATCCGACGATTCCGCTTCACGCGCCAGTGACTTTCGATATCGTCGATACATGGTCGGGGCGGTCGATCGGGGGCTGCGTGTACCACGTCACCCATCCCGGAGGCCGGAGCTACGATACTTTTCCAGTGAATAGTTACGAAGCGGAGGCTCGGCGGCTCGCGCGCTTCCAGGATCACGGTCATACTCCCGGACTGACAACGCTCGTTGGCGAGCGTCCGGCACCCGAATTTCCGCTCACGTTGGATTTGAGGCGTCCGGTGTCAACGTGAGAGGCACATGAACGCCGCCAGCCGCGAATTGGACGAACCGCCGACGCAATCGCTTCTGCGCGATCTCACCGCCGGCTACCGGCCCTTGCCGGGCGTTCCCGACGAATTCATGGGGATCGACGGCCGCGCGAAGGCCGGTTGGTCGCGCTTTCTCGGCGCGCTTTCAACGCTGGCGCCGGAAGAAATCGAAAGCCGCTTCGGCGACGCTGATCGGCATATCCGCGACACAGGCGTTTCCTATCGCGCCCATGGCGAAACCAGCGAGCGGCTGTGGCCTCTGAGCCACGTGCCGCTTTTGATCACCGCCGACGAATGGCGGCAAATCGAAGCCGGCGTCGAACAGCGGGCGCGCCTGCTGGAGCTGACGCTGGCGGATATCTACGGGCCCGCCAGGCTGGTGACGGAGGGCGTTTTGCCGGGGGCCGCTATCACCGGCGGTCCCGACTTCTTGCCACAGTTGCGCGGCGTGGCGCCGCCCGGTGGCAAGTTTCTGCATTTCCTGGCGGTGGATCTCGGCCGCGGTCCCGACGGACGCTGGTGGGTTTTGGGCGACCGGACGCAGGCGCCCTCGGGCAGCGGCTACGCCCTGCTCAATCGACTGGTTCTGTCGCGCGCCTTCCCGGCGCTCTATCGCGACATGAATGTCCAAAGGCTGGCTCCGTTTTTCCAAAGCCTGCGCTCCGGACTGGCGTCAATCGCCGAGCGCGCCGATCCCCGCATTTGCCTATGGACGCCGGGGCCGCTGAGCCAGACCTATTTCGAGCAGGCCTATCTCGCGCGCTATCTGGGACTGCTGCTGGTCGAGGGCGGCGACCTGTCGATGCGCGGGGGGCAGATTCATATCCGCACCATCGCGGGCCTCAAGCGCGCCGATGTGCTTTGGCGTCGGATCGATTCCGACTTCGCCGATCCGCTTGAGCTCAACAGCCAGTCGCAATTGGGTGTTGCGGGGTTGGTCGAGGCGTTGCGGCAGGGCGGCGTTGTCGTCGCCAACGCGCTCGGCTCGGGCATTTTGGAAACGCCCGCGTTGTTGGGCTTCATGCCTTCCATCGCGCGCCGCCTGCTGGGCCAGGACTTGCTTTTACCAAACGTCGCCACATGGTGGTGCGGCCAGCCAAACGCGCGCGACGCCGTGCTTCGCAACCTCGACAACATGGCGCTGGCGGGAGCCTTCGGCAACGCTGTGTTGGATCGTCCGCCGGGACAGACCGTCCTCGGCGCCGCGCTCGACGCGGGTGAAAGGGCCCGTTTGGTCGATGGAATTCGGACGCGCGGCGCTGAATTCATTGGTCAGGAGGTTGTCCACCTTTCGACAACGCCGGTTTTGGAGAATGGCCATTTGACGCCACGGCCGTTTGTGCTGCGCGTATTCGCGACGGCGACGGCCGATGGGTGGAAAATCATGCCTGGCGGCTTCGCCCGGATTTCCGATCAAATCGACGCGCGCGCCGTTTCCATGGGCGAGGGCGTGTTGTCGGCGGATGTTTGGGTGCTCGCGGAAGGTCCGGTCGCGATGACGACCTTGCTTCCGACCGACGACAACATCCGCATTCGCCGCAAAATGGGCAATCTGCCAAGCCGCGCCGCGGACAACCTGTTCTGGTTTGGCCGTTATCTCGAACGCGCCGAGTCCGCTCTGCGCTTGCTGCGCTGCCTCGCGGGCCGATTGCTCGACACGGACTCGGCCGCGCAGCCGGGAATCGACCGGCTGAAGGACATATTTCGCTCCACGGGCGCTGTGCCCTTCGGCGCCGCGAAATCGATTTCGCCGTTGCTTCTCGCGGTCACAGCGCTGCGCAGTAGGAAGGATATTGGATCAGCCTGGTCGACCGTTCAGGCGGCGGGCGGCGCGGCGGCCATGATCAGGGAGCGCCTGTCGACCGACACGTGGCGATCAATCGCTCGATTGAAGACGCTGCTGGGAGCTGAATCGCCGCACGCCCTCACAGAGTCGGGTGTGTATGAAATAGCGGACGAGGCGTTGCAGGTGCTGGCCTCTATATCCGGCCTCGCGAAAGAAAACATGAACCGCGCCGCTGGCTGGCGTTTTCTGGACGCCGGCCGCAGAATTGAACGCGGTGTCACCGCGTGCCGGTTCGCGCGCGCTTTCGCCAACGCCAACTCTCCGGCGGGCGACCTCGACATCCTGCTCGAACTTGTCGATTCGCAGATCACCTATCACTCGCGCTATCTGACCGGCGTGGCGTTGGCGCCGGTGCGCGACATCACACTGCTCGATCCGTTCAATCCCCGCTCGCTGGCCTTTCAGGTGGAACTCTTGATCGAGCATATAGGGAGCCTGCCGGTCCTGAACGACGACGGCATGCTGGAGCCGACTCAACGACTTCTCGCGAAGCTGGCGGCGGACGTGGCCGCGGCCGACGCCTTCGAGATCAACGGCGAAACAATTTTGGGTTTCGAGCGGTCCATGATGGGATTGGCCGACGCGATCGCGGCGCGGTACTTCCTGCAGGGCGGGCGCGTGGTTCAGGCCGACAAGATGAGCGGCCTCGCGTGATCTACGACATTCGCCATTTGACGACGTACGAATACGCTTCCTCGGTCGCGTTTTCCCACTGCGCTCTGCGGCTGCTGCCGATCGCCGGGCCCGGACAGCGTGTGATTGAAACCAGCATCGAGATCGCGCCCCGGCCTGTGGAAATGGCCGAGAGAACCTGCTTTTTCGGCAATCGCGTGACTTCCATTACGATCGAATCCCCGCATCGCGTCTTGACGATCGACACGCGGTCGACGGTGGATGTTCAGCGCGCGCCGCCGCCGAACGCGCTGGCGACGCCGCCTTGGGGCGCTGTTCGTGATGAAGCTTGCGCGATCGACTCGCTGGATTCCCTTTCGCCAGCGCACTTCGTGCACGCCAGCCGGCTTGTGCCGGATTGTTCAGCGGCCGCTGAATACGCGCAACGAAGTTTTGCCGCCTCGGGGCCGATATTGGCGGCTGCGATCGACCTCATGCGGCGCATTCGCGACGATTTTCGATACGATCCCAAAGCGACATTGGTCTCGACGCCGCTGTCCGAGGTGTTCGAAAAACGCCGCGGCGTGTGTCAGGACTTCGCCCATGTCATGATCGCGGGTCTTCGCGCGCTCGGTTTCCCGGCCGCCTATATTTCCGGATATTTAAGAACGAACCCGCCGGCGGGATCGCCGCGCCTCGCCGGCGCCGACGCCTCGCACGCGTGGGTTTCGCTTTGGTGCGGAAAGAACGTGGGATGGGTCGGACTGGACCCGACAAACGCGATGCTGATCGGGGACGACCACATCGTTCTCGCGCGGGGACGGGACTACGCGGACATATCACCCGTTTCGGGGATTATTTTAAGCTCTGGCGATCAGGCCGTCGATGTGAAAGTCGATGTCATCGCGAGGGTATAGGCGCGCGATCCGCCGGGGGGTCGTTTATCGCACGAGACCCAGGCCTAGAAGGCCGGAAACGATGAGGAATATCGCGACGATGTAGTTCAACAGTCGCGGCATCGCCAGTATCAGCACGCCAGCGATGAGCGACACAATCGGTTGCAAGTGCGCCATGCTGATGGTCATTTTCGACTCCTGAGGCGGGAAAACCGGGCGGCGGAAAAATTCGGGGCGGCACTATGATGGGCCGCGCTTTGCAAACGCCGCGAGGACCTTAAAGGTTTCACACGAATATTTGGAAACGCCCAACCGCCGTCCGACCGCGCGAATCACAGTTCCATATGCGGGCGGCGGCGTTTTGTATCGGCGCGGGTTTGCGCTAAATCCATCGCGACCAATTTGCGCGCGGTGGTTGGACCCCCGGCGAGAACTCGTTAGAGGGCAGGCATTGACCCCCATTCCCACATCCATAGACGCGACCCTGAAGATGCTTTCGGATGCCGACTACGTCGCCGACCGCTCGCTGGCAACGGTGCTGTTCCTGGCGTTGAAAATGGGCCGTCCGCTGTTTCTCGAAGGCGAGGCCGGCGTCGGCAAGACCGAGATCGCGAAGGTGCTGGCCGCTGGCCTCGGGCGCGAGTTGATTCGCCTGCAATGCTACGAGGGTCTCGACGTTTCCTCGGCGGTCTACGAGTGGAACTACGCCCAGCAAATGATGGCGATTCGGCTTGCCGAAGCCTCCGGCGAAACCGACCGCGAACGGTTGGAGCGCGATGTGTTTTCCGAGCGCTACCTCGTCAAGCGCGCGCTGTTGCGGGCGCTGGAGCCCGCGGCCGGTGGCGCGCCCGTGCTGCTGATCGACGAAATTGACCGCGCAGACGAGGCGTTCGAGGCGTTTTTGCTCGAAATGCTCTCGGACTTTCAGGTCACGATCCCGGAATTGGGGGCGGTGCGCGCGGAGAAACCGCCAATTGTCATTCTGACGTCGAACCGCACACGCGAAATTCACGACGCGCTGAAGCGCCGCTGCCTTTACCACTGGATCGACTATCCCGACGCCGAGCGGGAGCTCGCGATTCTCCGCGCGAAAGTCCCCAACGCGCCGGCCACGCTGTCCGCGGAGATCGTGGCGTTCGTGCAACGGCTGCGCAAGGAAGACCTGTTCAAGCAGCCAGGCGTCGCCGAGACGCTCGACTGGGCCAGCGCGCTGACCGAACTCGACGCGGTGGCGCTCGATCCCGCGCATGTCTCCGACACGCTCGGCGTGCTACTGAAATACCAAGACGACATCGCCCGCATGCAGAGTGGCAAGGCGCAGGTGTTGATCGAAGAGGCAAAAGCGGAATTGCGGATGAAAAACGCGGTGTAGGCCGCGTCTGGCCGCACCCCTTTTCGAACCAAGGCCAGATAGTTCCGCAGCGTCGGTGATGCCACCGAATTGTTACGCCTTTGATAGAGAACGCCGTTGGCGAGCTTTTCAAGGCGCATTGACCACATCGCGGGGCGGGGGCGTCGTGGTCCCAGCTGTGAATTGGGGATAGTTGGCGGCCGAGCGCGCTCACCAAAAAAAACGCGGCCCCCAGGCCGCGTTTCTCTTGTCTCGAAAGTCGCGAAGCAATTAGTGCTTCCAGTCTTTCTGGTAGGTGAAGTCCACCGAGAGGGTCGCCATGACACGCTGACCGCACCAGCTGGAGGTGCCGGTGAAAGCCTGGCCGGGCTTGTTGCCCGATGGATCGGAGCTAACGGCGTAGCATTGCGTCGACGTCAGATTTGACCCGTAGTAGCGCAAGTCGGCCGTCAGGTTGTTCCAGGCGTAGGAGACGCCCAGGTTCCAGGCCCAATAGCTCGGGAACTTGAGAGGCACGTTGCCCTGCGCGTTGTAAATCGTGCCGGCCTTGAGAGAGCCAAGGGCCTGATAGCCGAGTTCGCCGGAAACCGAGAAGCCGCTGTCGCCGAAGGTGTATTTCGGCAGGACAGAGACGTACAGGGAGCTAAATCCACCGCCGCCGCTCGACGCGTAATTGCCCCAGTTTGGCGAGTAAAACGCATTGCCGGCGACCGAGAACGCGTCGGAGAAATTGTAGGACGGCTTGAGGTAGAGCTCAAGGAAGCTGGGGTCCCGGGCGGTCGTGGCGCAGAAGCCATTGTTATTACAAAGGCCCAAACCAGCGTTGGCGGGGTTCAGCAGCGTATTGCCGTTTGCGAACGCCGGAAAGACGGCGCCGCTGGTCCAGTACTGGTTCTGATTGTTGGGGTACCAATAATAAATGCCACCCGCGTCAACCGCGAACTTGCCCCAGGTCTGACGCACGCCGCCATAGAGATCGACCTCGGCGAAGGGGTTGGTCGGCAAATCGGTCTTCCAGAGCTGGGTGCCAACATAGAGCTGGGTGTCGCCGATGTTGTAACGCGGCTCGAAATAAGCTGTCGCGCTGGGCCGGCTATTGGACTGGCTGATGCCGCGCGAGATATAGTCGGTCATCACGTGCACGCCGAAAGCGAAGTCGAAGCCGTCCGCGCTGGCGGCGGCGACCGGCGCGGGTTCTTTTTTGCTCGGCAGGTCGGCCGCGAAGGCCGAGGTGCCCATCAAGCTCGCGGCCGCGACCGCGATCATGCTCAACTTCATTTGGTGCCCCTTTTAACAATCATTCGATGCACCAGATGTGCATCTTCGAGGGCAGGGGAGGCAAGGTGACGGCCTGGGCAGTCTGCGCAAAGGTTAGGCAATTATCCCGCAACGGATGTATTGCGAAATCGAGTGACATTTTTACAACGTGATTTCATGGCTTGGAGGGGCAGCGACAACGATTCTATGCCCAAATGAGGTCCTAGAACGTCGCAACGATGGTTCATTCGTCGATCAACGACACCGGCGCCACCGGATGTGCGCCGGTTTATCGATGCCGTTCAAGCCATCAGTGTTTATCCACCCTTCCAAGCCGCGAGGGCCCCGCGCGCCGCTCCGCCGGCACCGAACCGCCGGCGCTCGACAAGGACGAGCGGGCGTGGCTAAATCGCTGAAGTCCAGGAGCGGACGCCGAGGCCCGACGGGCCGGGCGGCGCGTGGGCCACTGGGGAGGTGGGTGACCCATGGATCGACGAATGTTCGCCTCGCTCGGCGCTCTGACCGCGACGGGGGCTTTTCGAGCCCTGGCGCAGGGATCGCCCATTCGATTCATCTACCCCTACGCGCCGGGCAGCGGCGGCGACGCGCTGGTTCGCGTGTTAGCTGATCAAATCGGCCGGGAACTGAACGAGACGGTTCTTGTGGAAAACCGCACAGGCGCGGATGGCCGCATCGGCGTGCGCGATGTCAAAGCCGCGCCGGCCGACGGCCGCACGATGTTGTTCACGCCGTTCGGATCGATGGTGCTGTTTCCATCGGTATACGCGAGCTTGCCCTACGATCCCTTCAAGGATTTCGCGCCTGTCTCCCAAGTCGTCGCTTATGATTTCGGCTTGGCGGCGGGTCCGATGTTTCCCGGCAAAACGCTCGCGGATCTCGCGGCCTGGCTGACGGCCGATCCATCGCGAGCCAATTTTGGCATGCCGGGGTCGGGCGCGATGCCGCATTTCCTGCCGCTGAAATTCGGCGCCATCGCGGGCGTCGACATCACGGCGATCGCGTTCAAGGGCTCCGTGCCGGCGCTGACGGAGGCGATGGCGGGCCACCTGCCGCTGGTCTGCGCGCCGTTGTCGGACCTCATCGAACAACACAAGGCCGGAACGATCCGTCTGCTGGCGTCGTCGGGACGCGAGCGCTCGCTTTTTACGCCCGATGTGCCGACGTTTTTGGAGCAAGGCTACGACATCGTCGCGAGCGGTTGGTACGGCATATTCGCTCCCGTCGGGTCGCCCGCGGCGATCCTTGACAGGATCAGTTCCATTGTCGTGCGCGCCATTCGCTCCGAGGCCGGGAAATCGCTGGCGCTGAAGTTCGGTTTCGCGCCAACGGGGACATCCGCCGCCGAGCTTGGCGCGATCCAAAAGGCCGATTTTGAGCGCTGGGCGCCGGTAGTGAAGGCGTCGGGCTTTCGCGGCGATTGAAACGGGGAGGCGACATGCGCCGCAGGGATTTTGTCGTGGCTGGCGCGCTGGCGCTCTCAGGCGCCGCGAACGCGCAGGCTGGCCCCATTCGGATCATTTGGCCCTACGCGCCCGGCAGCGCGATCGAGGGCTTGATCCGTGTTCTCGCCAATGAGATCGGCAAGGAAATCGGCGACACCGCGTTGGTGGAGAGCCATGTTGGCGCCGATGGCCGCATCGGCGTGCGCGATGTGAAGCTCGCGCCGCCGGACGGGCGCACGCTGTTGTTCACGCCCTATGGCGCGATGGTGATGATCCCGCTTGTTCACGCCGATACGCCCTACGACCCCTTCGCCGATTTCGAGCCGGTGTCGGAGGTCGCGGCGCTCGAATTCGCCATCGCGTCGGGACCGATGTTTCCGGGCCGAACGCTCGCGGAGCTCGCGACGTGGTTGAAGGCCAACCCCGACAAGGCGAATTTCGCCGCGCCGGGGCTTGGCTCCCTGCCGCATTTTTTGCCGCTGCGGTTGGGCGCGTTGATCGGCGTCGACATGCGCCCGGTGCCATTCAAGGGCTCGGCGCCCGCGTCGCTCGAAGTCATGGCGGGGCATATTCCCATCGTCAGCAATCCCTTGTCAGAACTGGTCGAGCGTCACCGGACGGGAGAATTGCGCATCCTCGCCGTCGCCAATCGCGAGCGTTCGCCAACGGCGCCCGACCTGCCGACATTCATCGAACAGGGCTTCGATGTCGAAGGCGTCGGCTGGTATGGAATCTTCGCGCCGGCGCGCACGCCGAAGGCGGTCATCGACAGGTTGAATTCGATCGTCGTGCGCTACATGCGTTCCGAAGCCGGGCTGGCGTTCGCCGCGCGCTTGGGCATAAGGTCGTCCGGCACGTCGCCGGCGGAACTCGCGGCGGTTCAACGGGCGGATTTCGATCGCTGGGCGCCGGTCATCAAGGCGTCGGGCTTCAAGGGCGAATAAGTGGAAAGCGCGGAGAAGCGGACTTGAAGTGGTTTTCATTTGTCGCGGGTTTGCCTTTCGCGGCCACGCCGCCGGCGTTCGCGTAAACCGGCGACGACCCATCCCTAAAGGGACATCCATGACCAAGCGGCCGAACTTCCTTTTCATCATCACCGACCAGCACCGCGCCGACTATCTCGGCTGCGCCGGCCATCCCGTGTTGAAGACGCCCAACATCGACGCCATCGCGGCGAAGGGCACGCGCTTCGAGAATTTTTACGTGGCCTCGCCCGTGTGCATGCCGAACCGCGCCTCGCTGCTGACGGGCCGCTATACGTCTACCCACGGCCTGCGGCACAATGGCTGCGACCTCTCCTACGACGCCAGCACGTTCGTCGAGGCCTTGCGCCTTTCCGGATACCAAACCGCGGCGATCGGCAAGAGCCATGTCCAGCCGATGACGGGCATTCCCGCGCAGCCGCGCGTCGATCCCGCCACGCTGGGCCCGCTGAAGGAAGCGTGGAAAATCGACGAAAGCGACTACGACAACGAGGACCCCTCGCGCTACGCAAGCGCGGAGTTCTACAAATTCCCGCTGCCCTACTATGGCTACGAGCATGTCGACATGGTGACCGGCCACGGCGACGAATGCAACGGCCACTACCTTCAGTGGCTGCGCAAGCAAAGGCCCGACGCGGACGCGCTGCGCGACCACAAAAGCCAACTGCCGCATGACTATGTCTGCCCGCAGGCGATCCGCACGCGCGTGCCGGAAGAGCTTTATCCGACGTCTTTCATCCGCGACCGAGCGCTCGACTGGCTCGACGGCGCGAGGCGCGGCGACAAGCCGTTCTTCGCCTTCGTGTCGTTCCCCGATCCACACCATCCCTTCACCCCGCCCGGAAAATATTGGGACATGTACGATCCCAAGGATTTCAAGGCGCCGCCGGACTATCAAAGCGTGCGCGATCCCATCCCGCCGCTGCAATTCCTGCATGACCAATGGACGTCCGGGAAACGCTTCGACAAAGCCCAGGAGGCGTTTTGCGTCGACGAGCGCGAAATCCGCGAGGCGATGGCGCTGACCTGCGGGATGATCACGATGATAGACGACGCGGTGGGCGCGATTGTCGCGAAGCTCAAGGAAATCGGCCGCTACGACGACACCGCGATCGTGTTCAACGCCGATCACGGCGACTACCTCGGCGACAGCTCGCTCATGCTGAAGGGCGCCATCATGCGCCGCTCCATCAACAACGTGCCGTTCATATGGTCGGATCCCGCCGACCGCGCCGCGCGCGTGTCGAAGGCGCTGGCCTCCACCGTCGATCTCGCGCCGACGATTCTCGCGCGCGCCGGCGTGAAGCCTTATTTCGGCGTTCAGGGAAAAAGCCTGCTGGACAATCTCGACGGCTCCGCGGCTTTGCGTGAAAAGCTTCTCGTCGAGTACGAGGACACGCAGCCGCGCATGGGCTTTTCGCGCGCCGCCGTCGTGCGGACATTGCAATCGCCGGAACATCGCCTCACGATTTACCGCGGCGAGGATTGGGGCGAATTGTACGACCTCGTCGAAGACCCGGGCGAACTGGACAATCTCTGGAACAAGGCGTCCCACGCCGGCGTCAAGGCGCGCCTGGTCGACGCGCTGATGCGGGAAATGCTCGACAACGTGGACCAGAGCCCGCGGGCGCGGCGCAGAGCCTGAAAGCAGAGGCCGGAATGTCGCAAACAGGCGCCGCGCGCGGTTTGATCGCCATCGATAAAATGGGCGGCAAGGTGCTGTTCGTCGATCCCGCGACGGACGCGACGATCAACACGCTTGAGGGTTTCCAGCGCACGCCGCACGAATTGCTGGTGTCGCCGGAAACCGGACTCGCCTATGTGCCGATCTATGGCGACGGCGTTCATGGCCGCAATCCGAATCCCGGCCACACGGTTTGCGTGATCGATCTCCGCGGCCAGCGCGTTGTGGCGAATATCGACACGCGCCCCTATATCGCGCCGCACACGCTGCGTTTCGGGGGCGATGGGTTGATCTACGTCACTTGTGAAAATAGCGCCGTCGTCGCGATCATCGACCCCGCCCGCAACAAGGTCGTGGGCGCGATTGAAACGGGATCGACGAACAGCCACCGGCTGGTGATCGCTCGGGATGGCGGGCGCCTGTACACGGAAAACGAGGAGGACGCGACGATTTCGGTCATCGATCTTCCCGCGCGGAAATTGTTGGGAAAGTTCGAGGCGCCGCAAGCGCTCGCCGGCATCGAAATTTCGCGCGATGGCGGCCGATTGATCGCTGTTTCGGATGAAACGCCGGCGCTGTTCGTTGTCGACGCGCGCAACGGAAGCCTTGTCGAAACCATCGCGCTCGAAGGCGCGCCGAAGGCGGCGCAGATCGCGCGCTTCAGTCCCGATGAAAGCGTGTTGGCCGTCACCAGCAACAACGGCGACACCGCGACCTTGCTCTCGCCGGATTTGCGGACGCAAACGACGATCAAGGTTGGGCGCCAGCCCATGGACATGGCGTTCCGCGGCGACGATCTCTACATCGGCTGCCAGGGCGACGGGTCCGTGCATGTGATCGATATCTCGACCCGGCGATGGAAGCGCGCCTTTTCGGCTGGCGTTGGATGCGAGTGCCTCGGCTTTTTCTAGTGTCGGCAACCAAGCCAAACACTCAAAGCGCGAACTTGTCCCTCCATGCGGGCGCCGCGCCGGGAAAGGGTAGGGACTTGGCCTCGTAAACGCCGCGCGCGATGGCGCGCGCCAGACAGTCCGCGGCCAGCGCGCCGATCTCGGCGAGGTCGCGCGCGGTTGGCGGCGTGGCGTGGCGCGCCGTCGCCGCGGCGAAAACGACGTCGCCGTCCATCGGCGCGTGGGCGGGGCGCAGGGCGCGCGCCATGCCGTCATGCGCCATCACCGCCACGCGCTCGCAGGCCGCCTTGTCGAGCGCGGCGTCCGTCGCGACAACGGCGATGGTGGTGTTTTCGTGGGTGTCGCCCTTGATTTTGAATGCGAGATCCTCGGCGAATGTCCACACGGGCATGCCCAACCCGCCGAATTCCGCGTCTCGCTCGTAGGGCGCCGCCCAGAAGTTCGGCCTGTCGCCGACGGTCGCGGAGCCAATCGCGTTGACGGCCACAAGGGCGCCGACGGCGAAGCCGGACGATGTCGATGCGCTGGCGGATCCCAATCCGCCCTTTAGGTTCGCGGTCGCGGCGCCATATCCCGCGCCCACGGTGCCCAGCGTGAACGTCTCGGCGGCGTTGACCGAAGCTTCGTAGCCGAGTTCCCAATACGGCGGCAGGCGCTTCCAGTGTTTGTCGCCGCCATTGAGCAGGTCGAACAAGATCGCGCCCGGGACGATCGGCACCTTCGCGCCCCGCGCGTCGTAGCCGCGTCCTTGTTCGCGCAACCACGCCTGCGCGCCGCCCATGGCGTCAAGGCCAAAGGCGGAGCCGCCCGACAATACGATGGCGTCGATCTTTTCAACGCTCATGCCCGGCGCGAGCAACGCCGTGTCGCGCAAGCCCGGCGCGCCGCCGTGGACGGCAATGGACGCGCGAACGGCGGTGTCGAACACGATCGCCGTGACTCCCGAGGCAAGCGCGGCGCTCGCGGCGTTGCCAACCCGCAGGCCGGTTACGTCGGTGATCAGGTTCTTCGACGCACGCATTCGCCGCTCCGGAAAATTTCACGCGCTTGTCTATACAATCGACAATACCAATGGAAAACACCGGGGGTTCCCGGTAGGTTGGACGTTGGCGTCCCAACGCCGATAATTTCGGGAGGAAGACATGAAAAGCCTGATCGTTTCGACAATTTTTGCCGCGGTGTTCGGCGCCGGCGTCGCGCGCGCCGCGGAGCCCTTCGCGCTGACCTCTTCCGCTTACAAGGACGGCGATGTCTGGCCGTCGAAATTCGCAGGCGCCGATCCCAGCCGCACCAATCCGTCATGCCCCGGCGAAAACGTCTCGCCGCCGCTCGCATGGTCGAATCCGCCGGCGGGCACAAAGAGCTACGCTTTGCTGATGCAGGACCCCGACGGCGGCAACGGACTGGGTGTGTTTCACTGGGTCGCCTACAACATCCCCGCGAGCAAGACCTCCTTCGCCGAGGGCGAGGCGAGCAAGCCGCCGAACGGCTGGACCGGCGGCAAGAACGCGATCGGCAAAACAGCCTATTTCGGCCCATGCGGCCCCTCCGGCCATTCGCTGCACCACTATGTCATCACGGTGATCGCCACCGACGTCGAGCCGACTTTGAAGCCGGATATGACGCGTGACGAACTTGTCGCCGCGCTGAAAGGCCACGCGCTCGCGCCGGCCAGCATTGTGGGTCGGTATACGCGGCCATAAGCGGGCTCAACACGCCGCCCGCCGCTGTGTTCGGCGGGCGGAACGCTCGGTGTCAATTTCAGCGACCGCCGCGGCGAGTGGAAACGCTACCGCCAATACGCGAAGCCCATGCCGCTGCCTGTGCCGGCGATGGAGCGGTACAGAGGCTGATAGTCGACCAGGGTCATCTTGAGCCCCACCGAATCCATCGCCGATTTCGTCGGAATCCAGTTCTTTAATTCTGAATTGCCGGAGCGGTAGTAGTTGTCGGGGAAGGCCAGCAGTTTCGTCGGGTCGCGGTCGGCGAAGGCTTCCAAAAAGTCGCGGTCGAATTTTTCGTCCACCACGAAATGCGTCATGCCGCCAGAGCCGAGGATGGCGACGCGCAGGTCCTTGTCCCAATCCTGGATCGCCTTCGCCAGCGCGACGCCCA
The DNA here is from genome assembly GCA_903825465.1 of uncultured Hyphomicrobiales bacterium. Lineage (GTDB taxonomy): Bacteria > Pseudomonadota > Alphaproteobacteria > Rhizobiales > Beijerinckiaceae > Terripilifer. Next base: position 18,995 of record CAIKAR010000018.1, read on the forward strand.
TGTCGTAGCAGCGCCGCCCGCCCGGCCGGTTCGGCGGATAGAAGGTGTTGGTGAAAACAGGCACGCAAGGTGGCGCGTTGTCGCCCATGACGCGCTGATAATAGAAGCCGAACGCATGCGGAATGCCGGTCAGGCGCGACTGTTTGCGCTCGGGCATCACGCTCGACACGGCGACGTCGAAATTCTGCTCCATCATTTTTTCGATGAGGTGCAGGCCGAGCGCGGGATGGCCCGGATAGGTCTTCGCCACCTTCGGATGATGGTTGGGTTCGGCGAGCTCGACGCCGGGTCCCAGCAGCTTCTTCTGCTCGTCGGAGAAAGGCACGTTGTCGAGCCGTTCGCCGTAATAGACCATCACGGCGGGCTGGTTGTCGTCGCCCATGATCTCCTGCTGGTCGTTGCCGAGCATGACGACCACGTCGGGTTTCACTTCCGCGAAGACGCGCTCGAGCTCGGCGATGGCCTTCTGGCAGGCGTCGAAGCGTTTTTGCCGAACCGGCAACTCGATTTGCGGGCCGAAGTTCTCTGGCGCGCGCAACTCGGTCAATTGGGTGAAATTGTATTGCTTGCCGCGGAATTCGAGCGCGGGATTGTTGATGTCGGCCTGCACGCGCCCGGTCCAGAGCTCCGGCGGCGTGCCGAGCAGCGGACCATGCGAGGCGACCATGCCGAGTACGATCTTTGCCATCTGGGTCTCCCTTTATGGCGCGGTTTTAGCGCGTTTTTTCTCGGTCAGCACCAAGTAAATCGACGCGGCGACGACCAGCGCCATGCCGGCCAAGCTCCACGGGCCGGGGATTTCGCCAAACAGCAAATAGCCCAGCGCGGCGGCGTACACGATGCGGGAATAGTCGAGCGGCGCGAGCGCCGTGGCGTCGCCAAGGGTCAGTCCCTTGGTGATCATCCCCTGGCCGACGATGCCCAGGAATCCGATGAAGATCAGCGGCGGCCATTCCCATGGCGTCGGCCAAATCCACGCCCACAACGCCAGCGGCAGCGACAGCGCGCTGTTCCAGAAAGCGTAGTAAAACATGATGACGCGCGGCTTCTCGGTGGTCGAAAGCTGCTTGATCGAGATGATGACAAGCGCGCCGAAAAACGAGCCGAAGGCGCCGACGATTGCGTTGGGGTCGAAGCCCGCCGTGAAAGGCCGCGCGTAAAGCAGCACGCCGGCGAAGCCGACGATCGACACAAACGTGCGCCTGATGTTGCCGGCGTCGCCAAGCATGACGAGCGCGAGGGGAATGGTGAACAGCGGGCGCGAGAACTGCAACGCCATGGAGTCGGCGAGCAACATATGGGTGATCGTCCAGAAGAAGCACGCGTTGCCCGCCGCGCCCAGCGCGCCGCGAGTGAAATGCATGAACGGACGCTTGGTGCGGAAGGGCTCGCCGGGATCCCGCGCGAAGACTGGCAGCACGAACAGGAAGCCGACGAAGTTGCGGAAGAAATTGAGCTCGAAACTCGGCAGCCGCGCGCCGAGGTCTTTGGTCACCGCCGCCATCACGACAAGCAGAAGCGAGCCGAGCGAGACATAGGCGGCGCCTTTCCCGGCCGAGCTCTGGCCGCTGAAGCGCGACCAGGCGCGCGCGACGGCGCCGCGCGGCGCCACGTCCTCCCGCGCGAGGGGCGATTGCGTCATGGGGCAGGGATAGCGGGGACGCGGGCGGGTGGCAATTCGGGGGTCGATTCGCCGCGCGGGATTTGTTCCTTTGATGCCGTTTCCGCTACACTGTCCCGCCGGCGCGTTCGGCGAAGGGAGAAGCCGTGACCGCCGCCGTGCAAACCATCGATTGCGACACGCATCCCTCGGTGCCGGACCTCGCGGCGTTGTTGCCGCACATGGAGCCGTTCTGGCGGGACTCGATTGTCGAGCGCGGGATCGATTCCATCGAGACCGCCAGCTATCCGCCGAAATCGCCTTTGACCGCGCGGCCGGACTGGAAGGGCGGGCGCAAGCAGGCCGCGGCCACGCCCGCGTTGTTGGCGCGCGATGTGTTCGATGGGCTTGGCGCCGACCTCGCCATTCTCAATCCGCTTTACGGCGTGCAACTCGTGCTCAACGAAGACATGGCGCGGGCTTTCACGCGCGCGTTGAACGATTGGGTCAAAGCCGAATGGCTTGACCGCGATCCCCGTTTGCGCGCCTCGATCGTGTTGCCGATGCACAATGTCGAGCACGCGGTCGACGAGCTCGAACGCTGCGCCGGCGACAGGCGCTTCGTGCAAGCGATGATGCTGGTGGGGTCGGAGACGCCGCTCGGGCGCCGGCATTGGTGGCCGCTGTACGAGCGGCTGGAAAAGCTCGGAATGCCGCTTGGAATTCACGCGGGCTCGAGTTTCCGCAATCCCGTGACCTCGCTTGGCTGGCCCTCCTATTTCATGGAAGACTACGCGGCGCAGGCGCAGGCTTTTCAGTCCGCGTTGACGAGCCTCGTCACCGAGGGCGTGTTCGCGCGGTGCCCGGCGCTGAAGGTTGTGCTGATGGAATCGGGAGTCACCTGGCTGCCGGCCTTCATGTGGCGCCTGTCGAAGTTCTGGCGCGGGTTGCGCTTCGAAGTGCCGTGGGTTGATCGGCCGCCGATGGACATCGTGCGCGACCATGTGCGCCTGACGATCCAGCCACTCGACGCGCCCGACGACGCGGAGGGCGTGGCGCGCCTGATTGATCAGTTCAACTCCGACGACATGCTGCTCTACGCCAGCGACTACCCCCACTGGCAGTTCGACGGCGCGGCCGCCATGCCGCCGGGCCTGTCGCCGGCGCTGGCGAAAAAGATTAGAATGGACAATCCGCTCGCCACTTATTCCCGTCTCGCCGAGGCCACGCCATGACGCGCGAACTCCTGCGTCCCGATCCCGACAAGCCGACCAACCGGCTCTCCGTCATCGATTGCGACATCCATCCGAAGACATCGCTGGACGATCTCAAGCCGTTTCTCGCCCGGCATTGGTGGGACATGCTGGAGATGTATGGCGCGCGGCCGCGGCATGGCTTCGCCAGCGGCTTTCCCTATCCTAAATCGCAGCCGCAGGCGGCGCGGCGCGACGCGTGGCCACCCGGCGGCGGCTTGCCGGGCCGCGATCTCAAATTCATGCGCGATCAGTTGCTGGATTTCCACGACATGGACTTCGGCGTCATGAACTTCCTGTCGCCGACTGGGCAGGGCGCGCAGAATTCCGACCTTTCGGTCGCTATGGCCTACGCGGCGAACGAGGCCGCGCGGGTGAAATGGACGGGGCCGGAGCCGCGTCTCAAGGCTTCCATGGTCGTGCCCTACGGGGATGGCGCGGAGTCGGCGAAGGAGATCGAACGCCTGGCTGGCATGCCCGATTATTGTCAGGTGCAGATGCTGAGCCGCACGAGCGAACTCGCGGGCAAGAAGCGCTACTGGCCGATCTACGAGGCGGCGAGCGCGCATGGCCTGCCGGTGAGCTTCCACGTGTTTGGCTACAGCGGCTGGCCTTCGACGAGTTCGGGCTGGGCCTCTTTCTACATCGAGGAAATGGCCGAGCATTGCACGTCGTGCCAGTCGCTGCTGTCGAGCCTTGTGATCGAGGGCGTGTTCGAGCGTTTTCCACGGCTGAAGGTGGTGCTGATCGAGGCGGGCTTCGCGTGGCTGCCGGCGTTGGCGCACCGGCTCGACCGCGCGTGGACGCGGCTGCGCGCCGAGACGCCGCATCTCAAGCGCCCGCCCTCCGAATACATCCGCGAGCATGTGTGGGTGACGACGCAGCCGATGGAGGAGACCGAGAAGCCCGAACATCTCACGCAAACCATGGAAGCGATTGGCTGGGACCGCATCCTGTTCGCCACCGACTATCCCCATTGGGATTTCGACGATCCCCGCCACTCGCTGCCGACCACGCTGACAGCGGCGCAGCGCCGCATGATCTTGTCGGAAAACGCCCGCAAACTCTATGGATTCGCGTGATGGCGCGGCATGTGGCGGCGGCGGCGTCGGAGATCGCGCCGGGTGGACGCAAGTTGGTGGAGGTCGCCGGCCGCGCCATCGTGGTCTTCAACCTCGCCGGCGATTTTTTCGCGCTGGCGAACCGTTGTCCGCATCAGGCCGGCGAACTCGCCAAGGGCGCGCTGTGCGGCCTCGTCAAATCGACCGAACCCGGCGTCTATGAATATTCCCGGCGGGGCGAAATGATCCGCTGCCCCTGGCATTCCTGGGAGTTCGACATTCGCACCGGGCAGAGCTGGTGCGACCCCCAGCGCATCCGCGCGCGGCGATACGACGTGAAGGTCGCGCGCGGGTCGGAACTGGTGGAGGGGCCATACGTCGCCGAGAGTTTCAAGGTGGCGGTCGAGAACGACTATCTGGTCATCGAGATTTAGCGGGCGCCGAGGCGCCGCCCTGGTCTGGCCACGCCGCCGCCACCGGTTCTCCCGATATCGTCACGCGCCGCATTGATCGGCGCTCCGTCGCGGGAAAATCCGTCCGCGCGTGGATGCTGCACAGATTGTCCCACATCAAGAGATCGCCGACCCGCCATTTGTGTGTGTACTTGATCTCCGGCGCCTCGGTGTAGTCGTAGATCTCCTCAAGAATCCGGCTTGCCTCCGCGTCGTCCACGCCTTCGATGCGGTGGCTCATGAGACGGTTGACGTAAAGAGCGGGGCGACCAGTTTCCGGATGGCGCAACACCATCGGCTGCCACGCGTGTTTCACGTCCTCGACCGGAATGGCGCCGAGATCGAGACGACGGTCTTGAACCTCGTCGAAGGCTTGCAACACCCGCTTGGCGCGGATGGTTTCCTTCAGCGGCCGCGGCAGGTTTTCCCAGGCCGCGTACATGTTGCAGAACATCGTGTCGCCGCCCGTCTTCGGCACCTCCATCGAATAGAGGAACGAGGCGCGGTTGGGTGCGGCGGCGTAGCACATGTCGTGGTGGAACCAGAGCTCGCCGTCGGGCAGGACGCCAATGGGCTTGCCGTCGACGCGGATGTTCGACACCAGCATCTCCTCGGAACTGTAATCCGGCCCCTCGTGGGCGCGCGGGCGTTTGGTCGGCAGCGCCCCGGCGCGCGCGCCAATGGTTCCGAAAGCCCCGCAAAAGGCGCGTTGCTGGTCCTTGTCGAGTCTTTGGTCGCGGAACAGCATCAACCCCTCGCCCTCGAACTGCCAGGCGCGCCGGAGCACGGCGATGGTCTCCACGTCGAGTGGGCGCGAGATGTCGAGGCCGCGGACCTCGACGCCGATGGCGGGCGACAATCTGTGGGTTGTGAAAGATGTGCTGGCGGCGACCGACATGGGCGCGTTTCTCCCGCGGATTTGGCTGGAGATTAGGCCGCGCGCGGCGCCAGTGGAAGGGGCGTTCTACTCCTCAGCCACGACGTCTTCGCGCTTCACGAATTTTGTCGGGCGCATGAGGAAGGACGGCACGTGATCGCCAAGGCCAACCACCGCCGGTCCGTCGTCGAGGTCGTCGCGGCGGGGGCGGCGGTCGTCGCGGCGCGGCTTGGGAATGAACTCTTCGCGCGGCGCGCGGGCTTCCCGGTTGTCGCGATTTTCAAGGGGGGCGCGCTCTTCGCGATTTTCGCGCGGCGCGCGATCCTGGCGATTTTCGCGCGGGGCGCGATCTTGACGCGGCGGCCGCGCCTCGCGGGCTGGCCGATCATCGCGGCGTGGACGCGGCGCGGGCTCCGCGCCCGGTTCGACGGGAGCCGCCGGCTCCATCGACGCGATCAATCCATGCTCTTTGCGCGGGCGGTCCTTGAAGCGCTGGGCGCGATCGGCGGATTCGCGGGAACGGTCGCCTCCGGAGGACGAGCGTCCGCGCGAGCCCCCGCCGTGCGTTTCGCGCTGGCCCTGGTCGACGACGCTGTCGAGGCCGCCGCCGATCCAGTCGATCGGCTTGCCGATCAGCTTTTCGATGTCGGCGAGATAACGCTTGTCGTCCGACGTCACGAGGCTGAACGCCGTGCCGGATTTGCCCGCCCGGCCTGTGCGGCCAATGCGGTGGACGTAATCCTCGGCGTGCGTCGGCAGGTCGAAGTTGAAGACATGACTGACATCGGGAATATCAAGGCCGCGCGCGGCGACGTCCGAACATACGATCAAATCCACCGCGCCCGACTTGAACGCGTCGAGCGAGGCCATGCGCGCGGGCTGGTCCATGTCGCCGTGCAACGCGCCAGCGTTGAAGCCGTGCTTGACGAGCGACTTGTGCAACGTGGCCACGTCGCGCTTGCGGTTGGAGAAGATGATCGCGTTTTTGAAGTTGTCGGCGCCGCGGATGAGGTTGCGCAGCGTCTCGCGCTTGGCGAAGCCATGGCCGGTCGCGATCAGACCCTGCGTGATCGTGGTCGCCGCGGAGGCGGGGGGGGCGACTTCAACCCGGACAGGGTTGTGCAGAAAAGCCTCGGTGAGGCGCGTGATTTCGGGAGGCATCGTGGCCGAGAAGAACAGCGTCTGGCGCGTGAACGGCACGAGCTTGCAGATTTTCTCGATGTCGGGAATGAAGCCCATGTCGAGCATGCGGTCGGCCTCGTCGATGACGAGGATTTCGATGCCGGTCAGCAGCAGCTTGCCGCGCTCGAAAAAATCGAGCATGCGGCCCGGCGTCGCGATCAGCACGTCCGCGCCGCGCATGATCTTTTGTTCCTGGTCGCTGAAGCTGACGCCGCCGATCAGCAGGGCGACGTTGAGCTTGTGATTGACGCCATACTTGACAAAGGCTTCTTCGACCTGGGCGGCGAGTTCGCGCGTCGGCTCAAGGATGAGCGTGCGCGGCATGCGAGCCCGGGCGCGGCCCTGTTCGAGGCGGCAGAGCATCGGCAGGGTAAAGGCAGCCGTTTTGCCGGTGCCCGTCTGGGCGATGCCCAGAACGTCGCGGCCAACTAGGGCGTGGGGGATGGCTTGCGCCTGAATGGGGGTGGGTTGGGTGTATCCGGCGGCGGCAACCGCCGCGAGAACCTTTTCGCTAAGTCCGGTTTCTTTAAATGACATCGAGTATTTTGCCTGGGCGGCGGGGCCCGGAGGGCGATTTCGCCGCATCGACGCGTATTTCGGGGGAAAGCTCGCCGCACGGTTTGCGGCGGAATCGGTTGACGGGCACGCGTCGGCCTCTCGTCATCCGCGCGTACACATAGTGGCCGATTTTGAATTGTCAACGAAAATCAAAGGCGAAATGCCGCATGTGCCCGCGAAAACCCGAATTCCCGTGGAATCGGGCCGAAATCGCCGTCCCTATTTTCGAACGCCCGTGCAAGGGTCGAGGATGATCGGCTGGGAAAGGTTGTTCGGGATGGAGCCTATCGGCGTGTAATCGACGGTCACCTGTTGATTCGTTTCGTTGCCGCCGCCGGGACGGGGCAACGACGCCACTGCGCGGCTGTACCTGTCCGCGACCTGGCTGCTCACCGTGGTCATCACGCCGCCATCGCGCGACGCTTTGTCTAGAAAGCTCGCGCCGCCAATCGAGGCCAGGGCGACCGCGAAGGCCATCAGGCTGATCGACTTGACGACGTCGCCGCGCTCGTCCGTCCAGAACTTCCGAAGCTGCCCCATGTGCGCACCGCCTTTCGCGCGCATCATGGTGGAACAGGGTAAACACGGGGTTACGCCCGGTCGGGGATGCTCGCCGTCACTCGGTTTTTCCGCCCGGCGGTTCGATGGCGTCCCTCGCCTTGGCGATCAAATCCGGCGGCGCGTCGATCGTTTCGCGCGCGACCTGCGCGATATAGTCGCCATTCGACGGGTTCATATCGAGTTCGAGCTTGGTCGTTTCGGCGATGAATTCAGGGTCTTTCACGGTCATGTCGAAGGCGCGGCGTAGGGCCGCGTAGCGCGCGTCGGGAATGTCCGGCGGCGCCAGAAACGGCTTGCCCATGGCGACCGACGACGAAATCAGCTTCAGTACCGCTTGTTGCTCGGGTGTTTTACCGAGTTCGTACATCAGCGGCACATCGGGCAGGTCCGCCTCGCGCACGCCGCCAACCTGAACAAGGACATTGACGAGCTTGTCGCGGAGCCATTCCGGCCGTTCGGCCAGAAAACTTCGGTAGCTCGCGCCGCCGCGCGCGACGACTTCTCCGCGCGTCATGGCCAGATCGATTTCGGCGCTCGAATTGTAGCCGAGCACGACCTTCCATTTCGTGCCGACGATCTTGTTCATCGCGGTGGGGTAAAGGAACGTGCCAGACCCGGTGCCCGTCGCGCCGGTCGTGACTTCGCCCGCGAACACGTCGTCCATGGTCTTGACGCCGGACTTCGCCCAGGCGACGGACAACAGGTTGCTGATGCCCAGCGACCCAATCCATTTTATTTTACGCGCGTCGAAGCGCACTCCTTTGCCGTCGAGCGCCTGCACCATCGGGATGGCGTTGTTGACGATGGCGATCCAGGTGCCGTCCTTCGGCGCCTGATTGTACATGTAGTTTGTCGCCAGCACGTGGCCGGCGCCAGGCATGTTCTTGACCACGAACGACGGCGCGCCCGGCAAGTATTTTGGCAGGTAGCGGCCGATGGTGCGGGCGGCGAGGTCGTAGGCGCCGCCGGGGCCGGTGGATGTCACAATGGTGACGGTCTTGCCCTTGTAGAAATCCTCGATGGGATCGGCGCGGACGCTTGCGCAATCGAATGACGCGAGTGAAAGCGCCAGCGCGCCGAAAATCAACCGTGTTGAATTCATGTGCCCGCGTATTCCTCTGTCAACAATCCAAGGCGGCGGTAGACCTCGCGGTCGCTGGTGATCATCAGCCGCGCCTTGCCGTTTTTAGCCTTGTGCGAAATCCAGTTGCCGTGAGGCAGCGAGAACGTGTCCTTCGAGCCCCAATCCACATCTGTTTCGCCGACCCGGCTGACGCCCTCGCCCTCGACGACGCTGACGAGCGCGTGCGCCGACGTTCGGAAGGGGAGGGTTTCGACGCCTGGTTCGAGTTCAACGAGATGACAATCAAGGAACGACATGCAGGGCCCGCCGTCCATTGGATTGGCGTAGCGCACGCGGCGCGCGCCATCGACATCGAGGGGCGAGGCGGCGACGGCGGCCTTCGCCTGCGCCCACGGATATCGGAACAGCGGCGAAAACGCGCGGGGCGCGTCCCCCGTCATCGGGTTCATGCCCATCGACACGAAGGCCGAGTCGGGCGTGTGTTTCGGCATATTGTTGGTGGGGCCGGGCTGAAAGGCGGCGGTGCCGAGATACCGATGCAGGCCGGCGTCGAGCACGTCGAGCCACATGATCGGCTTTGCGCCGCGGTGGGCGTGCTCGTGCCACGTCCAGCCCGGGGTTGTGACGAGGTCGCCCTCGGACATCTCGCATTCCTTGCCGTCGACGATGGTGACGGCGCCCTCGCCCTCGATGACGAAGCGCAGCGCGTTCATGGAGTGGCGGTGCGCGCGGGCGGCTTCGCCGGGTTTAAGCACCTGGATGTTGCCGGCGATGTTGGTCGTGGAGCCTACGAAAGGCTTTGGCAGCTGCGAATGTGGCGACATCAGTTGCAGCACGCGGCGCTCCACCGCCTTGGTGTCGCGCAGGGCCAGCGCTTCCTCGGCGAAGGCGCGCAATATGGGCCATTTCCAGCAATAGGGTTTTTCGGGGCCGCTCGGGGCGGCGTGCGCCGCCTCGTTTTCCCAAAGGGGAAAAACGTTTCCGGCGGCCCAGCCAGCCTTGATTTTCGCCTCGGCGGGATCGTTTGAAACGGCGTGCTCGGCCATGGGATTTCCTCCGAAGTTCGTTGAAGCGTTGGGCGCGAGGCTATCAGAATTTCGAGCGCGCCGGCAAACCGCCTACTTCGCCGGCGCCTCGAGAATGGCGCGGGCGCGCGCGGCGATATCGGACGGCGTGTTGGCGACGGAATCCGCGATCTTTTGCGAGTCCTGGCCCGACAATGGCGAGATATCCATGTTTTGCTTCGCCGCTTCCGCCAGCAACTCTGGGTCCTTCATCGTGTCGTCGAAGGCGCGGCGCAACGCCTCAACGCGATCGGCGGGCACATCGGGCGGCGCGACGAGCGAGCGCGACACCTCAGTCTCCGCCGAGATGAAGGCGAGCAGCTTCCTGTCGGCTTCGTTGCTGGCGAGCTCCATCATCAGCGGCACATCGGGCAGATCGGGCGCGCGCTTCAAGCCGATTTGCACGAGGATGTTCAGCTTGTGGTCGCGCACCCATTCCGGCTTCGTCGATTTCCACGCCGCCCATGAATTCGAGCCGCGGCCGTCGACCTCGCCGCGCTCCATGGCGAGGCTGACTTCGTTGCCGCCGGGATAGCCGGTGACGATCCTGAATTTAGCGCCGGCGAGCTGGTTCAGCAGCGCCGGATAAAGCGCGCCCGCCGTGCCCATGGGCGCGCCGACAACGAGTTCATGGGATTGGACGTCCGCGAAGGTTTTAACTGGCGACGTGTACCACGAATTGACGACGTTGGGCGTGGATGTCGTGTTGCCGATCCAGCGGAACTGCCGGGTGTCGAACTCGATGCCGGGCAGTCCCATCGCCTGCGATGCCATCATGTTCGCCATGATCATGTGCAGCGTGGTTCCATCGCGCGGCGCTAGATGGGCGATCCAGTTCGCCGCCTGCACCCCGCCGCCGCCGGGCATGTTGCGGGCCACGATCGCGGGTTCGCCGGGACTGTGTTTGCCCATGTAGCGGGCCAGAAGCCGCGCGCGGAAATCGTAGTCGTTGCCGGACGAAGTGCCTATGATGAGGTTGATGGTCTTGCCGCGGTAGAAGTCGGCGACCGATTGCGCGCGGGCGGCGGCGGAGCCAAGGGCGAAGGTCGCGCAGGCCAGAACCCCCAAGATGCCGGAACAAATGCGCGCCATGGCCGGAAGTCTCCGATTATGTGTGCTCGCGTCTTACAGCGGGTGGAGGGCGAATTCCAGCTTGGCTTGATCACGGCGGCGACATGGCGGAGACTGCGCCGCTGAAAACGAGGGACGGCAGCGGCTCGGCTGTGGCGCCTGTGGCGATACGTAGGAGGGGAGCCGCGATGGCCGACGAGGAAGCCCTTTTGGCGGCGAACGCGGCTTATTACGCCGCGTTTCAGCGCGCCGACCCTACCGCCATGGCGGATGTGTGGGCGCAGGACGCGGTCACCTGCATCCATCCCGGCTGGATGATTCTCGAAGGTCGCGACGAAGTGCTGAAATCCTATCGGCTCATCCTGCTCAACCCCAATCAGGATCCGGTCACGGCGCGTCGGCCCGTTGTTTATGTCGATGGCGACACCGCTCGTGTGTTGTGCGTCGAGAGCGTCGGCGGCGGCATGCTGGCGGCGACCAACCTGTTTCGCCGAGAGGGGACGGAGTGGAAAATGATCCACCACCACGCCAGCCCTATTGTTCAGCGCATGACCGAAGCGCCGCCGCGAAGCCGCCTGAATTGAGCGGCGCGGAAGATTGCCGCCGCAACCCACGCCAACCCGGACCGGCCTCGGTTATCAAGGTAAAATAGCGGGCCTCGTTGCCGCCGGCGTGGGCCACATTCGGCATTTCGAATCCTTGGAGAACCGCATTGCCTGATGCGCGCGCAGCGGTTAGCTTCGCGCCCAGATCAACAGCGGGAGCGAACGCCGTGAATTTTTCAGCCCGCCTTATCGGAGCTTTTGCGATGGCCGTGTCTCTTGCTGGAAGCGCCGCGCGCGCCGCCGAGCTTGTTCCTTTCCGAGTCGGCCAAGCTTCGCCCGCCAACACTTACCTCGCGATATGGATGGCGCGCGACGCGGGCTTCTACGAAGCCAACGGGTTGCGGCTCGACGTCGTCCAGTTGTCGGGCGGGCGCGACATCGCCGACGCCTTCGCGGCGGGCCGGATCGACGCCATGCATATCGGCTTGTCATCGGTGATCCGCGCCAACGCCAACGGCGCGGATCTCAGGGCCTTCGGCTCGCTGTCGAATATCATTCGCTTCGCGCTGTTCGGCAAGCCCGGCGTCAAGACCGCCGCCGATTTGAAGGGCGGGGTCATCGGCATTTCCAGCACCGGTTCGGAAAGCGACGCGACCATAACCATAGCGCTGAAGCAGTTGGGCATGACCCGCGCCGACGTCACGATCAAGGAGCTCGGCACCAAGCGGCTCGAACCCCTGCTGCAAAGCGCGGTGACCGCGAGCGCGCTCAACGAGCCGGATCGGGGCAGCGCCTACGCGGCGGGCTTGACGGCGCTGGTCGACCTCGCGCCGCAACAGATTCTATGGCTGTTCAGCGGCCTTGTCGCGCGGCGCGACGCCCTGGGCGACAAGCGCGACGCGATGCTGCGGTTTCTCAAGGCGACCATCGAGGGAAACCGCCTCGCGATCTCCGACGAGGCGCGCGCCAAGGCCGTGTTGAAAAAGGAAATGGGGATCGACGACCCTAAAATCATCGACATTGGCTATCAGGATTTCAAGGCGCAGACACCGCGCAACGCCGAATTGTCGCGCGAGGCGGCGCAGGCCAACATCGACCTGATCGCCGCGCCGGGCGCGAGCCATGCGCCGGCGGACTACATCGACGAGACGCTGGGCGCGGCGCTCCAAACGATTGGATTCTACGATCAGATGAACTTGAAATATCCGGGCAAATGATCGTGGCCCTGTCCTAAGGAGCCACGGCCTTTCCCTAGGGGGTCGCGGGGTTTGGCCGCGTTTTTCAAAGATCTGGCATTGGCTGTCCGAAGGGCGTTTTTAGGGCGCCTTTTCGAGCGTCGGTTGCGCGCCGCTGTGGCCGAACTTGAATTCAAATGGATTGAAACGCCGCTTTCTCGCGCTTTCCAGCCGTGGGTTAACTTGGCATTAGCTTTGCTTGTTAACCTTGCGGCGAGTTCCCGTATCACGGGAGCAGGGATCCCCCAGGGGGCGTGGTGGCGCGACAGGCGAACGAAATCGACTTTTGGCGCGGCGCTGCGCTGGTCACTATCTTCGTAGACCACGTGCCGGGCATTTCCTTTGAAGGCTACACGCTGCACAATTTCGCGATTTCCGACGCCGCGGAGATTTTTGTTTTCCTCGCCGGTTGCTCGTTCCGCTTCATGATGGCGGGATTGTTGGCGAAGGGCGCGGGCCTCGCCGCCATTCTGGCGCGGATCGCGCGGCGAATAGGCACGCTGGCTGTGACGCAAATCGGCATCACCGAAATCGCCTTGGCGAGCACGCTGCTGGCCGCGGTGTGGCTCGATGACGCGGCGGTGCGCGATATCAACAACGCGGCCGCCATGTTCACCGAGCCGCTGAAGGCGCATCTCGGGCTTGCCGTGATGACCCATCAGCTCCAGTATTTCGATATTCTGCCGCTTTATATCGCGCTTTTGGCGATGTCGCCGGTCATCGTCCTGTGCGAATTGCGGGCGCCGAGGGCGTTGTTGCCATTGTCGCTCGTAGCTTACGGGGTCACGCAGGCCTCTGGCGCGAACCTGCCGACCTGGCCGGTCGAGGGCACGTGGTATTTCAATCCCTTCGCCTGGCAGTTGATGTTCGTCCTTGGCTACACGCTTGGCCGGCCAAGCCGTGGAGGCGGTTTTCTCTCGACTTATCGGCCACTTATCAGGCTTTTGAGCGTCCCCGTGCTCGCCGCCGCCGTGGCTTGCCGGATGATGGAACTCGACAGCTTTTCCGAAGGGTCTGATTTCAATTGGCTTTTTTCGTTCGACAAGACGTTTTTGACCCTTCCGCGCGTCATCTGTTGCCTGGCCATGATCGGGGTTTTCGGCGGTGGATTTCGTCAAATTCGCGCGGTAGCGGAGCCTGTCGCCGATTTTCTGTCCTATCTCGGGCGTAACTCGCTTTGCGTGTTTTCCGTGGGGTCGCTGCTGGCGATCTGGGCGCAAATCGTCCGCTTCGAATTCGGCGGCGGCTGGCTGCTGGATTCCCTCCTGTTCGCGCTCGCGCTTTGTGGCATGTGCGCGGCGGCGGGCCTGCCCGTGTTGAGCGGTCTGGCGCGCGGCGCCCGCGCGAGGGGAGCGTCGTTGATTCCCGCGCCGACGGCCGCCTTCAGATCGTAGACCGCGACCTGTCGAACCCGCCGGTCAAATGTGGAAGAAAAAAGGGCGACCACATTCGCATGTGATCGCCCGGGATTGGTTGGGTTCGGCGCGCCGCCGCGCCAAAAAATAAAATCAGCGCGAATAGAATTCGATGACCAGATTCGGTTCCATCGCGACGGGGTAGGGGACTTCGCTGGGGCCAGGCACGCGCGTCATTTTCGCGGTCAGCTTGTCGTGATCGACTTCGTAGAAGTCGGGCACGTCGCGCTCGGCGAGCTTCACGGCCTCCAGAACGACGAGCATTTCCTTGGCCTTGCCGCGCACTTCGACCAGGTCGCCGGCCTTCACCTGATAGGAGGCGATGTTGACCTTGCGTCCGTTGACCGCGACATGGCCGTGGTTGACGAACTGGCGCGCCGCGAACACGGTCGCGACGAACTTGGCGCGATAGACGACCGCGTCGAGACGGCGCTCCAGCAAGCCGATGAGGTTGTCGCCCGAATCGCCCTTCATACGGATGGCTTCGGCGTAGTATTTGCGGAACTGGCGCTCGGAGATGTTGCCGTAGTAGCCCTTGAGCTTCTGCTTGGCGCGCAACTGCGTGCCGAAGTCGGACATCTTGCCCTTGCGGCGCTGGCCGTGCTGACCGGGGCCGTATTCGCGGCGGTTCACGGGGCTCTTCGGGCGGCCCCAGATGTTCTGGCCCATGCGCCGGTCGAGTTTATACTTGGATTCGGCTCGCTTCGTCATCGCTTGTCCTCTGTATCAAAAGGCGCGAGGACAGGCGCCGGAGACGCCAAGGCGCTCCGGTTCCGCGATCCCCCCGCCAACGGCGTGGGACAGCGCCCTCCTCTGCGCCCTTTGGGGGGCGCCGACAGGCCGCTCGCGAAGATCGGAGCCACCACGGGTGCGTCAAACACATCGCGCGCCTGTTGGGGCGCGCGAGCGGAGGGTGGATAGACGAGGGGGTGGGGGATGTCAAATCGTGGGCGGACACATTGCCCATCCCCGACTTGGCCCATCCCCGACTTGCCGGTCGCGCCGAGCCATCTTAGCTTACGGCGCCGCCGCGGTCGCGCCTGTACACATAAAAAGGAACAACGACTTGAGCACCTTCCGCGACACAGTCTTGGGCGCGTGCATCGCGCTGTCCACCGCCGCTTTCGCCGCGCCCGCGTCCGCGCAAAATTTCTACGCCGGAAAAACCATCACCTTCATCGCCGGCAGCGCGCCCGGCGGCGGCTACGACCAACTCGCGCGGCTGGTGTCGCGGCATCTGGGCAAGCACATTCCCGGCGAGCCCTCGATCGTGGTGCAGAACATGCCCGCGGCGGGGTCTCTGGTGGCGGCGAACCTGCTCTACAATTCGTCGCCCCGCGACGGCACCTTCATCGGGCTGCTTCAGCGCGGCATGCTGCTGGCGAAGCTGACCATGGGCAACCAGGTCCAGTTCGACCTCGGCAAATTCAACTGGCTTGGCAGCCTCAACAGCGAGACCGCGGTGTCGCTGGCCATGGCGACGTCGCCGGTCCAGACGACGAAAGACCTTTTCGAGAAGGAGCTTGTCGTCGGCGGCGAAACCAACGTCGATCCCGAAATCACGCCCCTTCTCTACAACAACCTGCTCGGCACGAAGTTCAAGATCGTCAACGGCTACAACGGCACGACGGAAATCGGCCTCGCCATGGAGCGCGGCGAAGTGCAGGGCATCGGCGACTGGTCGTGGTCGAGCCTGAAGGTGCAGCACGCCGACTGGTTGCGCGACAAGAAGGTGCGCGTGTTGTTGCAGGGCGCGTTGATCAAAAACCCAGAGCTGCCAGACGTGCCGGAGGCGATGTCCTTCGCCAAGGGCGATCTCGAACGGCGCACGCTGCAATTGTTCTTCACACAGAAAACCGCCGCGCGGCCCATGCTCGCCCCGCCCGGCGTGCCCGCCGACCGCATGGCGATGCTGCGCGATGGCTTTGTCGCGATGGGCAAGGACGCGGATTTCCTCGCCGACGCGGCGAAATCGAATCTGGAGGTCGGAATCATTTCCAGCGCCGAGGTGGAAAAGGCCATCGGCCTCATCACCTCCGCGGCGCCGGAAGTGACAGCGCGCTACGTCAGCGCGCTGGGCAACCGGTAGCCAAAGCGGGATTGCGAAAAAGTGGAATCCGGTTTTTCGCGAAAATCCCGCGTTCTTCAGGGAATCTGGAAGATGACGCGTTTCCGTCGAAACGCGTCATCCCCTAGCCTCACGGCGCGCTGATCGTCCGCGAATACCACGGGAAACTGTCCCAGCTCAGCACCTTCTCCTTGCCGTCGAACAGCGCCGCGATTTTGCCGCCGCCGGCCTTGTAGGAGAATTCCTTGACGTGGTCGGGCACCTGCACGCTGACGTTGCGGGTGATGTCGATGGCCTGCTCGGTTTTGAATATCTGGTATTTCGAGGGGTCGGCCGGGTCGTAGAACTTCGTTTCGCCGCCGCCCTTGGCGCCAGGGCCGCGCTCGAACTTCACATGAACCGACATATGCTCGCCGCCGGGGCCGGTGAATTCATACTCCTCGTCGCTCATCGCGCCGGCGCCGTCGTTGCTCATCGTGCGCCGATATTTGGAGGTCGTGGCCTTCTGGAAATTGCCGAAGGCGCCGGGGGCGTCGGCGGCGTCCTCGGTCAGGCCGCCCAAAATCATCTGGCCCTTGCCCGCGCCATCCTTCTGCTTCACCGGCGAGGCGAGGAAAGCGAGCCGGGAGGAACCTTTTTTCGGCTTGCCGTCGGGTCCGAACAATTCGATTCGATCGACGAAAATCAGGCGGATATTGGCGTCCTTGGCGGCGCCCGCCGTCGCGACGTCGGGCTCCCATCCCGCCGGCAGCATCTTTTGCAGCGCCTCTTCGTTGACGTGGAAATCGAGCTGGAACCGGTGCTCGACCGATTGCTCGATCGTGGTTTGCGCGCGCGCCACGCCCGCGAATCCAAGCGCCGAGGCGATGATCGCCGCGGCGGAAACCGTGTTGAAACGCATGAAGTCCTCCCTGTGTCGCGCGCATGTTAATCCGCCGCGCGCGATTGGCAATGGGTTTGCGGTTTGGGCCTTGCGGTTTGCGCCCGCCGCTTACAGATAGGGACAATGAAAACATCCGACGCCGATATTCTTTTCGTTCCAGGCTTGGGCGGGTCTGGTCCCGACCATTGGCAGACCCGCTGGGCGGCGCGGCTTTCCACCGCCCGCCTGATCGAACAAAACGATTGGGCGGCGCCCACGCGCGATGAATGGGTCGCGGCGGTCGTCGCGGCGGTCGAGGCCTGCGCGCGGCCTGTCGTGCTGGTGGGGCATTCGCTGGGCTCCGCGGCCATCGCGCACGCCGCGCCTTTTTTCACGGCGGGCAAGGCGCGTGGCGCGATGCTGGTGGCGCCGCCCGACGCCGCGACGGCGCAACGCGTGCCGGGGCTGGGCGCGATCGCGCGGGATTTCGCGCTTGAGACAGTGAGCAAGCTGCCCTTCACCAGCGTGCTGGTGGCGAGCCGCAACGATCCCCTCTCGTCCTACGAAGCGTCCGAGGAACTGGCGCGCGGCCTCGGCGCGAAGTTGCTCGACGCGGGGGAGGCCGGCCACATCAACGCCGATTCCGGCCATGGGCCATGGCCGGAAGGGCTGATGAGTTTCGCCGGGTTTTTGAAGGGGCTTTGATTCAGCCCGCCGTCAATTCATACGGTATCTGGGTCGGTCCCGAGCCCATCGACACCTTGTTCGTGCGCCCGTCGTAGCGGTGCTGCAACACACGGCCCACGAGTTTCTGGCTGCGCAGGATCACCGCCGCCGAGCGAACGCCGCTTCCCTGTTCGGCGTGTATCGCCCATGGCGCGACGAGGTCGCAGACGCCGGCGCGGCCGATGGTCGTCGAGGCGCGTTTGATCTCGGCGTAGTCTTCCCTCGCGGCGTCGTCGAGACGTTCGAAGCGTTCGAGATATTCCATGCCGTCGCAGACGCCGTAGGCGGTCCAGGCGTCGGCGTGGTCGTGGACGCTGCCGAAGCGGCCGGGCTCGCGCACCACGGCGTTGACGATGAAGCCGTGCTCCTCGTCAGTGTGCAACAGCAGGTTCTTGTGGCCTTCGGTCGAGGGCCAGGTCCGGCTGTGCGCCTGCAATCCGGGGTCGCGCACCAGTTTTTCGAGCGCGTCGCGCCCAGCCTCCATGCGCTTTCGCGTGTCGCCCTCGCGCGACCAGATGCCGCGCAATTCCGCGATGAAGGTTTGAAAGGCGGGAAGGATGTCGTTGCGCATGGTGTCCGAGCCTGGTTGAGAAATCGTGGTTTCGCGGGGACGATTGTTATTCCCGCACCGGCTCGCCCTCGACCGTGCAGCGCCGCATCAACCGCCGCTCGCCGCGCGGAAAATCGGCGCGGGCGTGCACGGTGGCGAGGTTGTCCCACATGATAAAGTCGCCCAACGCCCATTTGTGCGCGTAAACGTGCCCGGGCCGCTCGACGATGTCGTAGAGCTCGGCGAGGATTTCATCGCTCTCGGATTTCGACATCCCCTGAATGCGCGCCGTCATCAGCCGATCGACGAACAACGCCTTCCGGCCCGTGTAGGGGTGGGTGATGAACACCGGGTGATACCAGTGCGGCGCGTCGGAAATGTCGCCGTCGACATCGACCTGCGCGGTGCGCTTGTATTCGTGGATATGGAGCGCCTTCTTGCCGGCGAGATGTTTTTTCAGCCGCTCCGGCAACGCCTCGTAGGCGAGATAGGTGTTGGCGAACAGCGTGTCGCCGCCGCTCGACGGCAGTTCGACGCCATACAGAAACGTGTAGCGATAGGGGCGGGAGGTGTAGCCGCTGTCGATGTGATACCACATGTCGCCGTCGCCGAAGGCGCCGATCGGCACGCCGTCGAGCTTGATGTTCGACACAAGCAGGATCTTGGGGTCGAGTTGCAGCACGCCCTCGGTTTTGGCGCGCAAATGGTCGGGCGCCTGCTTGCGCGCGCCGAGTTCGCCAAAGCGCGCGGCGAAGGCGAGCTGTTGTTCTTGCGAGACGTCCTGCCCGCGAAAGAAGATCACGAGGTGTTCGTTCCACGCGCGCTGGATTTGCGCGACGACCTCGTCGGAAAGGCGCTTCGACAAATCCACGCCGCGGATTTCCGCGCCGCAGGGCCCGCCCATGGGAACGACTTCGATTGCCGAAGCGACTGAATCGAGCATGCCCGCTCCCTCCCGATTTTGTGAAATATGATTTCACCCGATCTATCCGATTTGGAGCGAATGGGCAACGCGCGGCCCGCTCACGCGATCGTCAACAGAGACCGCTTCCGCCCCGGCAACGCTCGCGCTAAAAGGGGGCATGGCCTCCGAAGTCACCTATGCCGCCGCCGCCGGCGCCGGCCTCCTGTCGTTTCTCAGCCCCTGCGTTTTGCCGCTGGCGCCGCCGTATCTCGCGTTCATCGCGGGCACGACGGTGGAGGAGCTGTCGTCAGGCGACGGCGGCCGCGCGCGCAAGGACGTGGCGCTCGCGGGCGCGCTCTTCGTTCTCGGATTTTCCACTGTTTTCACGATGCTGGGGGCGACAGCGTCTGTTTTTGGCCAAGCCATTCGGCAATATCTCGATGTGCTTTCGCTGCTGGCGGGCGTCGCCATCGTTGGCATGGGCCTCCACTTTCTCGGCGTTTTCCGCCTCGCGTTCCTTTATCGCGAGAAGCGCGTCGACGTGGCGAAGCCCGTCGGCTTGTGGGGCGCCTATGTCATGGGCCTCGCCTTCGCGTTTGGCTGGACGCCGTGCATCGGGCCGATCCTCGCGGCGATTCTCGCGGTCGCGGGCTCCGAGGACACCGTGGGCAAGGGCGCGGCGTTGCTCGCGGTCTATTCCGCCGGGCTGGGGCTGCCGTTCATGGCCGCCGCGTTCGCCATCGAACCTTGTTTCAGATTCGTCAAGCGCTTCTCGCGCCACTTTGGCGCGGTGGAAAAAACAGTGGGCGTTCTCCTCGTGATCACGGGAGTGGGATTCCTCACCGGTGGGATGCAAGCCATGTCGTTCTGGCTGCTCGAAACATTTCCCAGCCTCGGAAAACTCGGCTAGAAATCTCCCGGCTTTTTCGGGAGGATTTCATGTCGCGGCTAAACGAGCGCTCGCAGCGCGTACTCACCACGCACACCGGCAGCTTGCCGCGGCCAGACGATCTCTCCGGCCTTTTGTTCAAGCGCATGACGAAGCAACCCTTCGACGCGGCCCTGCTGGCCAAGCGCGAGCGCGAGGCGGTGACGGAGACCGTCGCGCAACAGATGAAGCTCGGCGTCGACATCGTCAGCGACGGCGAACAGTCGAAGACCAGCTTCCAGATTTACGCGACCGAGCGACTGAGCGGCATCGAGGCGATCGCGCCGAAGCCCGGCGAGCGCCGCACGCGCGAGAACATGGGCTTCCCCAATTTCTACAAGAACGGCGTTCACTCGGGCTCGGCGCAGGCGCGCTTCGCCTGCTCGGGGCCGCTCAAATACACCGGCCACGCGCAGGTCGCCGCGGATATCGCCAATTTGAAGGCGGCGTTGAACGGCCGCGATCCCGTCGACGTGTTCATGCCGTCGGTGTCGCCGTCAAGCTGCGCCGGCCTGATGGAGAACCGCTTCTATAAAACCGACGAGGAGCATGTGTTCGCCGTCGCCGAGGCGATGCGCGAGGAATACGAAGCGATCGTCGCGGCCGGGTTCATGGTGCAGATCGACGATCCCCGCCTGGCGATGCACTACATGCTGTCGCCGGACGAAAGCGTCGCGGACGCGCGCAAGTGGGCGGCCAAGCGCATCGAGGCGCTGAACCACGCGCTGCGGAATATTCCCGAGAACAGGGTTCGCCACCACACCTGCTACGGCATCAACATGGGGCCGCGGGCGAGCGACATGGAAATGAAGGATCTCGTCGATCTCATCGTCACGATCAAGGCGGCGTTCTATTCGTTCGAGATGGCCAACCCGCGCCACGATCACGAATGGCGCGTGTGGAAAAGCGTCAAGCTGCCCGAGGGCCGCGTGTTGATGCCGGGCTGCGTCACGCACGCGTCGGTCATCGTGGAGCATCCCGAACTTGTCGCCGAGCGCATCGTGAAGGTCGCGGGAATCGTCGGCCGCGAGAACGTCATCGCCTCGACCGACTGTGGCTTCGCCTCGACGCTGGCGCCCGGCCAGCCGCCGGAGATCGAGCCGGAAATCGTGTGGGCGAAATTCGAGGCCCTGCGCGACGGCGCCGCGCTCGCGACGAAGGAATTGTGGAAATAGCCGCTTGGCCGCCAGGCGTTTCCGCGCCGCGTGGGCGGCGAAAATAACCGACAGCGTGGTTCTGATCGACAAGGCCCACGCGCCTCCCACGCATGTCCCACGCGCGCGGCGCGTCGACGATGTCGCGTCTTCCAGGGCGCCCTGCGATCCGCGCGCGCTTGCCTGCGGCGCGGCGATGGGGCACATTGATTTCAAGCGTGGTCCGAATGGCGGGCGCGCGCGCGACCAATAAAACACAGGGAGCGAAAAAATGCGGCTTCCCCCGCTGGCGACCACGAGCATCGGCAGCTTTCCGCGCCCGAATTGGCTTGCGACGACGCATGTCACGCGCGCTGAATTCACGGTGCCGAAGGAACATATGCAAGAGGCTTGCGACGACGCGACGATCGTCTGCCTGAAACATCAGGAGGAGCTCGATCTCGACATTGTCACCGACGGCGAGCAGCGGCGCGAGGGATTCATTTTTCACATCGCGGGGCAGTGGGATGGCGTCGACACCGTCAATCTCGCCCGCAAGGAGCGCTACCGCAACCGCGTCGCGACGCACATGGTGCCGCGCATCGTCGGCAAGGTCTCGCGCCGGTCGGCGGCCGCGGTGGAGGACACGCGCTTCGCCAAGGCGCACACGAACCGTCCCCTCAAGATGCAGGTTCCCGGGCCGATGACGGTCGTCGACAGCTCCTTGAACGAATCCTACAAGGACGAGGCGGAACTGGCCTTCGACATCGCCGTCGCGCTCAACAAGGAATTGCTGGAACTGCAGGCGGCGGGCTGCGACGTCATCCAGATCGACGAGCCCGCGATGACGCGCTACCACGACAAATTGCGCGACTACGGCGCGAAGGCGCTCGACCGCTGCCTTGAAGGCATAACGATCCCGACGCTTGTGCATCTTTGCTACGGTTATCCCGGCACCGCCAAAACGCATCAGCACGAATATCAATACACCGGCGTGTTGCCCGAACTGATGAAGACCCGGATCAGCGGCTTCACCGTCGAGTTTGGCCGCAGCCCCTTCGATCCCGACGTGCTCAAGCTGTGCGGCGACCGCATTGTCATGTTCGGCTGCGTCGATCCCGGCGCGAGTCCCGCGCCGACCGTGGATTCGGTGCGCAAACGCGTCGGCGACGCGCTGAAACACCTGTCGCCGCAACAGGTTTGGCTGGCGCCGGATTGCGGCCTGATGACGATCAGCCGCGAGCTGGAGACGCAAAAGATGCAAGTGATGGTCGCGGCGGCGAAGGCTCTGCGCGCGGAGCTTTAGGCGCCCACGCGGCTTGAAGCGATCAACCGAGGGAGGCGACGATGTTGAGGCGCGACTCGGCCGGCCGGCGTGCCGCGCGGCTGTTTGGTCCGGCGCTTGGCGCCATCTTGGCGGCGTGGGCCGGGTTCGCCGCGCCGGCCGCCGCGCAACAATCGACATCGCTCGATTCCTGCCCGGCGCGAAAGCCCGCGCTGCGCGTCGCGATGGTTTCGGGCGGCGAGATCTATTCATCGCATCCCGCTGAAACGCGCTTCAGCTCCACCCATTTCACGCGGCTGCACCAGATCCCGCTGTTTGGCGCGAACCCGGAGGAAACGGCGCTCGACGCGCATTACGGCGTCGCCGAATCCTGGACATACCTGCCCGGCGCGAAGGGCATGATCGTTAAAATCCACGATGGCCTGACCTTCAACAACGGCGCGCCGATCACGGCCGAGGATGTCGCGTTCTCGCTCGCGCTCGTCAAAAGCAAATTCGCCGACTATCAGGGTTCGGGCTTGCTCAACGGCATCGGCGTGACGGCGAAGGCGCTGGACGCCAAAACCGTCGAGATCGATTTCGAGAAGGGTTCGCCGACCTTCGACGTCGAAATATCGGCGATGGTCTTCCCGGTCTACGTGACCTCCAAGGCCTATCATTCCAACGGCGAGATATCGCAGGAGGCCTTCGACAAGTTCCGCGCCAATCCGTTGGCGGCGGGGCCTTATCGCGTGCTGGCGCGGCAGGCGAAGGATTTCATCACGCTCGTCGCCGACCGCCGCGACCCCGTGCTGGGCTGTCCGGTCTACGAACGCGTCGAAGTCCGCGAGGTGCTCGAAACCGGCACCCGCATGAACCAGTTCCGCACCGGCCAATTCGATCTGATTTCGGGAAGCCGTGAACTCGTCGATCAAGCGAAGGCGGCCGGCGCCAATGTCTACACCAAGCCCGACGGCAACATGGTGGGGTTCTATTTTTTCCAGACCGACCGCCCCGACAATGTGTTTCACGACGTGCGCCTGCGCCAGGCCGCCGCGTACGCCATCGACTACAAACTGCTGGAGGAGGCCATCTGGCTCAATCTCGGGATCAAGCCGTGGGGCTGCGCGTGGCCGCCGGCGACCGAAATCTCCCTCAAGAACCCGCGCTTCGCCAAGGCTTGCGGCACGCCCTATCCCTACGATCCCGACAAGGCGCGCTCGCTGCTGGCGGCGGCGGGCTATGCGCCTGGCAAGGGCCCCACGATCAGGCTCGAGTACAATGTCTCCTATCCCGAGGAGCCGGCCTTCGCCGAAGCGATACAGCCGATGCTGAACGCGGTTGGCTTCGACGCGCAAATCGCGCGGGTCACGCTCACGGAGCGTGATCGGCGCCGCACGTCCGGCGGACACGTGAATTCCATTCTGTTCTTCGGTTCGGGCGGCCGCTACACCTCGCTCGCCGGTTCGTGGTCCGTCTATGGTCCCGACCAGGGCTGGGGCCCAAAAGACGATCAAGACGTTGTGCGCGCCCTGCAAAAAGCCTCCACCGCGACGACGGTCGAGGAATACATGGACGCCACCGCCGACCTCGCCGAACTCGTGCACGGCCGCGCCTATGGCCCGGGATTTTTCTCCGCCGGATCGGTCTGGTTCGCGCGCAAGGGCATTCCGGACTGGGGCGTTGAAAAAAGCAACGGCAGAGGCCCATTGAACCTCTCGGCGCTGGCGACGAAGCGGTAGCCGCCGCCCTCAATTCAAGTGGCACGCCGCGAAATGCCTCGGCGCGATCTCCTTCCATGGCGGCTCGATCTCGCCGCACACCGGCATGGCGAACGGGCAGCGCGCGCGCAGGCGGCAGCCCTGTTCGACACGCGGCGCCGCGACGCTGTCGTCCTTCAGCAGCACCTCTTCGCGGGTGTCGTCGGGATGGTCGGGCAGGGCGGCCGAGAACAACGCGCGCGTGTAGGGATGCGACGGTCTTTCGAACAGTTCCTCGGATTCCGCTAGTTCCATCAACCGGCCCAAATACATCACGCCCACCATCTGGCTCATGTAGCGCACGGTGCCCAGGTGATGCGCGATGAAGACGTAGGAATATCCGCGCTCGTCGCGAAGCGCTTTCAGCAGGTTCATGATCTGCGCCCGGATCGACACGTCGAGCGAGGACACCGGCTCGTCGAGCACGATCAGTTCCGGCGACGAGGCGATGGCGCGCGCGATGGCGATGCGCTGGCGTTGGCCGCCGCTGAACTCGTGGGGAAATCCGCGAAGATCGTCGGCGCGCAGGCCCACCTGTTCCAGCGCGACGCGGGCGCGGTCGCGCCGCTCCGCCGCGCTCAGATCGACATTGAGCAACAAGGGCTCGGCGATGAAGTCGGCGACGCGCAGGCGCGGGTTCATCGAGGCGTTGGGGTCTTGAAAAACCGCCTGGACGCCGGCGCGAAACGCGCGCCGTCCGGCGGCGTCGAGGCCCGCGATGTCGCGCCCGCGCCACAACACCGCGCCGGACGTGGGTTTCTGGACGCCGAGGATGGCGCGCGCGGTCGTCGTCTTGCCGCAGCCGGATTCGCCCACGACGCTGAACGTCTCGCCCGCCATCACGTCGAAGCTGACGCCGTCGACGGCCTTGACGTCGGCGTTTCCGCCGCGCTGAAAAAGCCCGCGGCGCGCGGCGAAGCGCACGTTGAGGTCGTCGACGCGCAGGAGCGGCGCGGCGGGGGCGCTCACAACGCCACCCGCGCCGCGTTGTCCACGCCCGATTGGAACACCTCTTCGGCGCGCCAGCATTCGGAAGCGCGGTCCTCGCCAATCGCGACGAGCGGCGGCTTTTCCGCGTGGCACCGCGGCTGCGCCAGTTCGCAGCGCGGCGCGAAGGAGCACCCAGCGGGCCGCGCGAAACCGCCCGCCGCCGCGCCGGGAATGGCGTAAAGGCGGTCGGCGCGCCGATCCAGCCGCGGCGACGAGCGCATCAACGCCGCCGTGTAGGGATGCGCCGGAGAATTGAAAATGGCCCGCGTTGGCGCGCGCTCGACGACGCGCCCCGCGTACATCACCACGACGTTGTCGCACATTCTCGCGACGACGCCGAAGTCGTGGGTGATGAACAGAAGCGCCAGCCCAAGCTCGCGCCTGAGCTCGCGCAGCAGCGCGAGGTAGCGCGCTTGAATCGTCGCGTCGAGCGCGGTGGTGGCCTCGTCGGCGATGAGCAGTTTCGGCCCGCAGGCGACCGCGATCGCGCCAACGACGCGCTGGCGCATGCCGCCGCTGAACTGGTGCGGATAATCGCGCAGCCGGGTTTCCGGCGCGGTCACCTCGACGCGCCGCAAGCTTTCGATCACGCGGTCCAGGCGCGCTTTTCCACGCAGTCCCTGATGCAGGCCCACGGCCTCGCCGACCTGCCAGCCGACGCTGAAGACGGGATTGAGCGACGTCATCGGGTCTTGCGGAATCAACGCGATCTCGCCGCCGCGAATCCGGCGCATCTGGCGCTCGGTCTTGCCCAAAAGACTCTCGCCCTCGAAGCGAATGTCGCCGCCCGCGACGCGCGCGTGTGGACGCGGCAGGAGGCCCATGATCGACAGCGCCGTCATCGATTTGCCGCTGCCGGATTCGCCGACGACGCCCAACGACGCGCCGCGCTCGAGCGTGAAGCTCACGCCGTCAACGGCGCGGTTGACGCCTCTTCGCGTCGTCAAGTGCGTCTGGAGATTGTCTATCTCGAGCAAGGCCACCCGCCGCGCCCTCCCTGTCCGCGTTTCGATCGCGGCGATGGTGTTCGCCGATGTTAGGTCGCGCGTTCGCTCCGGGTCAAGCGACGGCTCGGGCGAATTTGTTGACACGCGCCAGCGGCGCGATATCGTGACCACGACGCGAGCAAAAAAACGCCGCGCGACGGCGCGAATAAAAAACACCGCGCGGCGGCGGGAACGTGGGAGGGCCGGCTATTCGTTACATCGGCGGCCGCCTGGTTCAGGCCCTTGTCACTTATGTTTTGTTCATGGCCGCGCTGTTCGTCGCGACGCGCGCGTCCGGCGATCCCGCCGCGCTCATCCTGCCGGCGGACGCGACGCCTGAAATGTTCGCAGCCGCGCGCCACAGCATCGGCACCGACCGTCCCTATATCGAGCAATTCCTGATTTTTCTGCGCGGCATGGCGACGTTCGATTTCGGCCGTTCGATCGTCTATCGCGAACCCGTCGTCGATCTTATCGGACCGCGCCTTCTCGCGAGCTTCAAGCTGCAATTGGCGTCGTTGGCGCTCGTGGTCGTCACCGCGTTCCCGCTGGGCGTGCTGGCGGCGACCCACCGAGGCAAGGCGGTCGACCATGTCGCGCGTTTCGCGGCGGCGCTTGGCCAGGCCGCGCCGAGCTTCTGGGTCGGCCTCGCGCTGGTGGCGCTGTTTTCGGTCAAGCTCGGTTGGTTTCCCGCCGGCGGCATGGGCGATGGCGGCCTCGCCGACTGGCGCTTCTTCGTGCTGCCCACGGTCACCGGGTCGTTGTTTCTATTCGCGTCCCTGGTGAGGCTGCTGCGCTCGTCGATGCTTGAGACGTTGAACGCGGATTTCGTGACGCTGGCCCGCGCCAAGGGCGCGCCGGAGTGGCGGGTGGTCTGGCTGCACGTGCTGCGCAACGCGCTGTCGCCGGTCATGACGTTTATGGCGATCTGGATTGGCGCGGCGGCGTCGGGCTCCGTCGTCGTCGAGGTCGTGTTCGATTGGCCCGGCGTCGGCGCCATGTTTGTCGACGCCATTGGCTCGCATGATTTTCCAGTTATTCAAGCCGTCGTCGGCCTTGTCGCTGTCGCGGTGCTGGCGGCGAATCTCATTGTCGACGCGCTTTACACGGTGGTCGATCCGCGCGTGCGCCTCGTCGCGGAGGCCCACGCGTGAGCGCGGTCGCGCCGGGCGCCGAGGCGGAGCGAACGCCGGGAAGCTTGTGGCGCGCCGCGCGGGGCCTGCCATGGATCCCGCTGTTGATTATCGCTGTGTTCGTGGCGTTTTCCGCGTTTGGCGAAAGCCTCGCGCCGGTGTCGTCCACCGCCCAGAACCTGCGGTTGCGGTTTTTGCCGCCCGCGTGGCTCGCCGGGGGAAACATCCACTTCCCGCTCGGCACCGACAATCTCGGGCGCGACGTTCTCAGCCGGGTTGTCGTCGGCGCCCGCGCCTCGTTCGTCGTGTCGATCGCGGCGCTGGCTTTCGGCTCCGTGTTGGGGTCGTTGATCGGCCTCGTGTCCGGCTTCTACGGCGGCAGGGTCGACGCGTTTATCATGCGCTTCGCCGATGGCATGATGGCGTTCCCGCTTGTTCTGGCGGCTCTGCTTCTCGTCGCGGTCGTGGGGCCGGGCGTCGCGACGGTGGTTTTCGCGACCTCGATGATCCTGTGGGCGCGGTTCGCGCGCCTCGTTCGCGGCGAGGTTCTAAGCGTGCGCGAGCGCGATTTCATCCTGTTGGCGCGCGTCGCCGGCGCGTCGCCCGCGCGTCTGATGTTCGTTCACATCCTGCCAAACGTGCTCAACAGCGTCGTCGTGCTTTTGACGCTGGAGCTTGGTTTCGTGATCATCGTCGAGGCGACGCTCGGTTTTCTCGGCGCGGGCGTGCCGCCGCCGACGCCCACCTGGGGCCAAATGGTGGCGGGCGGACGCACCTACCTTGAAACAGCGTGGTGGATTTCGGTGTTTCCCGGCCTGGCGATCGCGCTCGTCGTCCTGGCGTTCAACCTGCTGGGCGACTGGCTTCGCGACCGTCTCGACCCCCGGCTTAGGCGGCTTTGAAATCGCGGCGCTATTTCTTCGCGGCGATCTCGTACCCGAATTTTTCAATGACCGCGCGCGCCTCCGGTCCCTTCATGAAATCGAGAAAGGCCGTCGCCGCCGCGTTGCCGGCGCCTTTCTTCAGCAGAACCGCGTCCTGCAAGATGGGCGTGTAGAGGTTCTGCGGCACCATCCAGCGCGAGCCCGCGGCGTTGCCCGAGAGTTGCGACAGCGCGACGAAACCAAGTTCCGCGTTGCCCGTGTCGATGAACTGGAAGGCCTGCGCGATGCTCGTGCCCTGCACGATCTTCGTCTTGGCGGCGTCGTAAACGCCCAGCGTTTTCATGGTTTCAATCGCCGCGGCGCCGTAGGGCGCGGCGGCCGGGTCGGCGATGGAAATCTTCGTCCACGCGCCGCTCTTCAACGTCGCGTCGCCCTTCACGAGGCTGGCGTCCTTGCTCCACAAAACGAGCTTGCCGACGGCGTAGGTGAACTGCGTGCCCGCGGCGGCGAGCCCGTCGGCGAGGAGCTTTGTCGGACGCTCCTGGTCCGCCGAAAGCATGATCTCGAACGGCGCGTCCTGCGTGATCTGTGTGTAGAAATTGCCCGACGCGCCGAAGCTCAACACGGCTTCGTTGCCGGTCTTCCGCTTGTAGAGCGCGGCGATCTCCTTGGCCGGCTCGGTGAAATTGGCGGCGACCGCGACGGTTGTCTGCTTCGCCGCGACGGCGGCCGCGGGCGCCTTCGCAGGGGCTTGCGCGAAGGCGGGGGCGGCCACGTAAAACGCGAGCGTGGCGAGGCCCGCGATCCGGCTGAGTTTCATCGTCTTCATTTCGGCTTCCCCTGGTGTTGGCGGTCGCGTCGCGCGGCGGCGTTTCCTGGTTGGATTCGCCTTTCAGTATGACAACGGATATATCATGTCCATCCCATATGGGGATGCAAGCGTCCTGAGGTCCGTCATGAAAATAAGCGCGCGAAACCAGCTCAAGGGAACGGTCGTCGATGTGGTGAAGGGCGCCACGACGTCTCATGTCCGCGTCGATATTGGCGGCGGCGCCATCGTCACGGCGTCGATCACCAACGAATCCGTCGCCGACCTCAAAATCGTCAAGGGTTTGAAGGTCACGACAGTGGTCAAGTCTTCCGACGTCATGATCGCGATCGAAGACTAGTCTTCCGGGGTTCCCGGGAACGCGATGGAGGACATCATGCGTCTGCGCCGTTTCGCGGGCATCGCCTGCGCCATCGCGGGTTGTCTCGCGCTCGCGCCGGCCTCGGCGCGGAGCGTCGTCGATTCCGCGGGCCGAACCGTCGATATTCCCGAAAATATCGCCAAAGTTTTTACGGCGGGGCCACCGGCGTCCACGCTGCTCTACGCGCTGGCGCCGCGGGACATGATGGGCTGGGTACGCGCGCCGCGCCCTGAAGAGAAGCCCTACCTGATGCCCGCGGTTCGGGAATTGCCGACGCTTGGGCGCCTCACGGGCCGGGGCGACACGCTCAACCTCGAACAATTGCTGGCGGACAAACCCGACATCATCGTCGATTTCGGCACGATCGCCGACACTTATAAATCGCTGGCCGACCGCGTTCAGGCGCAGACCGGCATTCCTTACCTCCTGATCGACGGGCGATTTCAGAACACGCCCGCCGCGATCCGATTGCTCGCCGACATTTTGGGCGTGAAGGAGCGCGGCGAAGCTCTCGCGCGCGAGGCGGAGCAAACATTCGCCGACGTCGATGGCGTTCTCGCCAAAGTTCCCATGGACGCGCGTCCGCGCGTTTATATGGCGCGGGGACCGGAGGGCCTGGAATCCGGTTCGCGCGGATCGATCAACACCGAAATCATCGAGCGCGTCGGCGGCGTCAATGTCGTCGAAGGGCTCCGCGAAAAGGGGGGGCTGGTCAAGACATCGCTTGAGCAGGTCATCGCCTGGGCGCCGGACACGATTGTGACGCTCGACAAAGGCTTCGCGCGCGGCGTGGCGGCGAAAGCGGAGTGGAAGCCGGTGCCGGCGGTCGCGTCGAATCGCGTGTTCTTCGCGCCCGAATTGCCTTTCGGCTTTGTCGATTCGCCGCCGTCGGTGAACCGGTTGATCGGGCTGACGTGGCTGTCGCACAAGCTGTATCCGACTCAGAGTCCAGGCGATTTGCGAACCCAGGTTCGGGCCTTTTTTCACCTGTTTTATCAGGTCGATCCAAACGACGACGAGCTCGGCCGCCTGCTCGATGGCGCGGGCGGCTGAACGGACTTGAACCTCCCGCGCACCTTTGTTTTGCTCGCTGCGCTTCTGATCGCCGTCGCGATCGTCGCGGCGGGCGTGGGGCCGTATCGCATTCCTCCGCTGGAGGTTGTGCGCGCGGTCTG
This sequence comes from uncultured Hyphomicrobiales bacterium, assembly GCA_903825465.1. Lineage (GTDB taxonomy): Bacteria > Pseudomonadota > Alphaproteobacteria > Rhizobiales > Beijerinckiaceae > Terripilifer. Next base: position 49,506 of record CAIKAR010000018.1, read on the forward strand.
GCAGCGCGCGTCGGGCGGCGACGTTCCGGGCGCGGTCGGAACCGTTCTCTTCAATATTCGCCTTCCACGCGTTCTCGCCGCCGCGGTTGTCGGCGCCGCTTTGTCGGCGGCGGGCGCCGCCTATCAAAGCCTGTTTCGCAATCCGCTCGTTTCCCCCGACATTCTCGGCGTTTCCACCGGCGCGGGGCTTGGCGCTGTTGTTGGCATCTTGTTTGGCCTGCCGGTCGCGCTCATTCAACTGCTCGGATTCGCCGGTGGCCTGACGACGGTGTTCATCGTCGCGGCGCTGGCGCGCACGCTGCGGGGTGGCGGCGACATTCTGGTGCTTGTGCTCGCCGGCATCGTCGTCGGCGCCCTCGCGGGAGCGGCGATCTCGCTGGTGAAAGTGCTGGCCGATCCCTATGACCAGTTGCCGGCGATCACGTTCTGGCTCCTCGGCAGTTTGGCCGGGGTGAAGTCCTCCGATGTCGCGGTGACGACGCTCATCGTTTTGGCCGGGCTCGCGCCAATAATCCTGTTTCGCTGGCGCATCGGCGTGCTCTCGCTCGGCGACGACGAGGCGCGCGCGCTCGGCGTCGAGGTCCGGCGCCTGCGCGGGCTCGTGATCGCCGCGGCGACTTTGATCACATCCGCCGTCGTCGCGATATCGGGCGTCATCGGCTGGGTCGGCCTGATGGTGCCGCTCATGGCGCGCCTGCTCGTCGGCCCGCGGTTCGACCGCCTGTTGCCGGCCTCGATCCTGCTTGGCGCGGGCTTCATGATCGCGGTGGACACATTGGCGCGCTCGGCCGCGAAAATCGAGATTCCACTGGGCGTTTTGACGGCGGTCATCGGCGGGCCGGTGTTTGTCTGGCTTTTGGCGCGCGGGCGCGACAGGGGCGTGCGTTGAGGGGCCTCGCGGCGCGCGGCCTCTCGATCGGCTATGGCGGCGTCGCCATCGCGCGCGGCGTCGACCTGTCGATCCAACAGGGTGAAATCACTTGCCTGCTGGGCCCCAACGGCGTTGGCAAGACCACGCTGTTCAAGACGCTGCTGGGGCTGCTGCCGGCGCTCGGCGGCGCCGTGACGGTCGATGGCGTTGATATCTCCCGCATGCGCCGGGCCGATATCGCGCGCGTCATCGCCTATGTCCCGCAGTCGCATCCGCCGGATTTCGCCTACACCGTGCGCGACCTCGTCGTCATGGGCCGCACCGCCGGCCTCGGCGCTTTCAAAACCCCGGGGCGCGCCGATATCGAGGCGGCGTCGCGCGCGCTCGACACGCTTGGCGTCGCCAACCTCGCCGACCGCGACGCCACCCGCATATCCGGCGGGCAGCTTCAACTCGCGTTGATCGCGCGCGCCCTCGCGCAGGAAGCGACCGTCATTGTCATGGACGAGCCCACGGCGAGCCTCGACATCGCCAACCGCGTCCTCGTGCTGGAAACCGTCCGCTCGCTGGCGGAGCGCGGACATGCGGTTGTCATGTCCACCCACGAGCCCGAACACGCCTTCGCGGTCGCGCATTTTGTGGCGGCGCTCGGCCCGCAAAACCACTTCGTCGCCGGGCCGGTCGAGGAGGTGCTGACCGACGAAGAGCTGTCGCGCCTCTACGGCGTCGATCTCCGCGTCGAGCGCGCCCCGTCGGGCCGCGTCGTTGTTGGTCCAAGGGAGAAGAAGGGAAGCGCGCCGCCGGTTATCTGACCGGGCGCTGGCTCAGCAGCCGCGTGATCAACCAGACCGGCACGACCAGCGCCGCGCCGGCGAGCACATATTCGCCCACTTCGCGCACCGCGTCGAAGCCAAGGTTCCACAAGCGCTCAAACAGCCGGTCGATGGCGCGGAAGATGTCCCAGGGCCGGATGTCGAGCCACATCAGCAACGCGCCGACAATCATCGACACGAAGAACAGCCGGACGAAAACCGCCGCTGGCGAACCTCCGAGAAAGCGGTTCAGGCCGGTCGACGCCGCCATCGGCGGCTCGGCGGTTCCCGTGCCGCTGGTCCAGCGGGGGTTCGGCGGCTCGATGGTCTGGGACATGGCAAGGGCCTTCGGGAAACCTGGTTTTCGGAAAATATGTCGATGGGGGCTATTCAGGTGCGGTCGCGCGGGTCGGCGTCGCCTTCGCGCATCATCCGCATCATGCGTCGCATGAAATCCTCGGCGTAATCAAGCGCCTTGCCCATGTCTTCGCGGCTGGGCAGGGATTTCATCGGCGACGTGGACTTTTCACGCGCTTCGAGTTCGGCGTTTTTCGTGGCGAGGCGGTCGATTTCCGCGTTGAGCGCCGCGCGGTCGTCCGCCGCCGCCCGGCACTCGGCGCTGGCTTCCTTGACGACGCAGAGCGACACCGCGCCGGTGCGCGTATCGAGCCGCAAAAAGCCGTTGGCCGTGGGCGTCATCGAGTAGCGCCCCGCGTCCCCGTCGTCCGCAAAGGCGGGGCAGGCGAGGACGACCAGGGTGGCGGCGAATAAAAGGCGCATGGGAGGACTCCCCGAGGGCGCGATGAATATGGCTGGGGCCGATGGCGAAACAAGGGCGGGGAGGGGGCGCGCCAAACCTAACCCGCGGCCTCCACTTCCTCCGTCAACGCCAGCCATTCCTCCTCGGCGTTCGTCAGCGCCCTTTGGACATCCGCGCGCTGCGCCGCGAGCTGGCCGGCTTTGCCGGAATCCCTGGCGTAGGCCGCGGGGTCGGCGAGCGCCGCGTCGACGCGCCGCAACAGGTCTTCGAATTTCCGCATGCGGTCTTCGGCCGCCTGGATTTGCCGCCGCACCATGCCGGCGTCGCGGCGCGGCTTCGGCGTTTCCATCCGCGGCGCCGGAGTTTCGGGCGGCGTTTCCCGCGGTTTCGACGCGGGCGGCCCGTTGGCGCTGTCCAGCACGAATTTTTGGTAATCCGCCATGTCGCCGTCGAAGTTTTTCACCGTGCCGTCGGCGACGAGCCACAACCTGTCGGCGCACGCCTCCAGCAAGCGCCGATCATGCGAGACGAGAATCACGGCGCCTTCGTAGTCGTTGATCGCGTCGATCAAGGCGGCGCGGCTGTCGATGTCGAGATGGTTCGTCGGCTCGTCGAGAATGACCAGCGAGGGGCCCGAGAACGTCGCCAGTCCCATCAGCAAGCGCGCCTTCTCGCCGCCCGAGAGCTGCGTGATCCGCGTGTCCGCCTTCACGTTGGGAAAGCCAATGCGGGCGCAGGCGCCGCGGATTTTCGATTCGCCTTCGCCCGGCATTAGCTCCGCCACATGCGAATAAGGCGTGCCGCGCTCGTCGAGGTCGTCGATCTGATGCTGCGCGAAAAAGCCCACGTCGAGTTTTATCGCGCGCTTCACGACGCCCGCCAGCGGGTCGAGCCTGCCGGCGACAAGTTTCGCGAACGTCGATTTGCCGTTGCCGTTCGAGCCCAGGAGGCCGATGCGGTCGTCGTTTGAAATCGACAGGCTCATTTGCGACAGAACAGTCGTGTCGCCATAGCCGGCGCTGGCGCGCTCCATCTGGACAATGGGCGGCGACAGCGGCTTGGCGGGGGAGGGGAAGCGGAAAGGCAGCACGTCCGTGTCGATGATCGCGCCGACATCCTCCATTTTCGCCAGCATCTTGACGCGCGACTGCGCCTGCCGCGCCTTGGTGGCGGACGCGCGGAAGCGGTCGACGAAGGCTTGCATGTGCGCGCGCTTCTCGGCCTGCTTTTTTTGCTGTTTTTGCAACACGATTTGCTGCTCGCGCCGCTGCTTTTCGAAGCTTGTGTAATTGCCCTTCCACAAGACCAGCTTGCCCTGGTCGAGGTGCAGGATGTGGTCGGCGACATCGTCGAGCAGGTCGCGGTCGTGGCTGATGACGATGACGGTCGCGGGGTAGTGTTGGAGATAGTCGACGAGCCACAACGCGCCCTCGAGATCGAGGTAGTTGGTGGGCTCGTCGAGCAGCAGAATGTCCGGCGCCGAAAACAGCACGGCGGCGAGCGCGACGCGCATGCGCCAACCGCCGGAAAACTCGGACAGCGCGCGATGCTGCGCCTCGTGGTCGAAGCCGAGGCCCGAAAGGATGCCCGCCGCCCGCGCCGGCGCGGAATGCGCGTCGATATCGACGAGGCGCGTCTGAATTTCGGCGATGCGCATGGGGTCGGCGGCGGTGTCGGCCTCCGCCATCAGTTCGGCGCGCTCGACGTCGGCGGAAAGCACGAAATCGACGAGTTTTCCCGGGCCCCCCGGGGCCTCCTGCTCGACGCGGCCGAGCCTCGCCTGCCGGGGAATCTGGATCGAGCCGCCCTCGGCGTCGATCTCGCCGGCGATCATGCGGAACAGCGTGGTTTTGCCCGCGCCGTTGCGGCCGACAAAACCCACGCGGGCGCGCTCCGGCAAGGCCGCCGAGGCCGCTTCGAACAACAGGCGCGGCCCGATGCGGTAGGTGATCTCGTTGATGTGCAGCATGGCGGGCGGGTTTTGACCCGTCGCGCGGCGAAAGGCAATCGTCCCGCGGGTCGCGGACGAAGGGGAGGGATCGTGGGTTGACCGCCGGCCGCCGGGCTGATTTGGGTTCCGCGACCCCATCGCAGCCGGAGCCCCGCCATGACCGACGCCGCCGCGCGGAAAAACCTCGCCGAAATCATCTACCGCCGCTCGTTCGGCCGCGGCGATGTCACGCTCGCCTCGGGCAAGAAGAGCGATTATTATTTCGACATGAAACCCTCGATGCTCGATCCGCAAGGCGCCGAGACCATCGCGCGCATGATGCACGAGCGCGTTGTCGCCGCGGGCGCGGACCACGTTGGCGGCCTCGAACTGGGCGCGGTGCCGATCACGGGTTCGCTGGTGGCGGTTTCCGTGTCTTGCGGCAAGCCGCTGCGCGGCTTCATCATGCGTAAAAAGCAGAAGGAACACGGCGCGAAAAAGCACATCGAGGGACTTGCCGCCGGCGAAAGCCTGAAGGGAAAAAAGATCGCCATTCTCGAAGATGTCACGACGACAGGCGGTTCGGCGGCGCAAGTCATCGAGGAGTGCCGCGCGCAGGGCGCCGAGGTGGCGCTGGTGCTGTCGATCGTCGACCGCGACGAAGGCGCGGCCGAGTTTTTCGCCGGGCAGGGCGTGACGTTCGAAGCGCTGTTCAAGGCGGGGGAATTCCGGTCGCGGACCGATTGAGCGCGTCGGAAATTCCGCTTACGCGGGTTTCGCGGCGATCACCGCGTCGCGGACCTCGCGCGTCAGCGTCTCCACCCGTTCGGTCAATTCCCTTACGGTTTCGGTGAGTTCGGTGTTCCTCTGAACCATTTCAAGCAGCACGCCCGTGTGCCTGTTGGCGAGCATCTCGCGCTCCTCGCTCGCCTTATGCAAATCCTCGCGGTGTTGGGCGTCGGCCACCGCGTGGCATTTGTCGCGGTCGGCCTGCCGCGTCTGCGCCAGCAGAATCAGCGGCGCCGCGTAAGCGGCCTGCAAGCTGAACGCGAGGTTCAACAAAATGAACGGATAAAGGTCGAAAGTCGTCCAACCCACGACGTTGAGGATGATCCAGATGGTGACGAAGACCGTCTGGCCCATGAGGAAAACCGGCGTGCCGAAGAAGCGCGCGAAAGCTTCCGCCTTTTGCGCGAACCAGTCGTCGCCGAAGACGGCGCCCAGATGTCGATGCGGGCTGTGGAAGCGGAAAAAATGGTCGTCAGGCTTCCCGTCGTCCGGGTTGGCGTCGTCCGGGCCGGCGCGCATGGCCAATTCGGTTTCCACTGACATCGGTCGGGCCTTTCGCGAAAAGATGCGGCGACAACGCTGGACGCGGAACGCGACGCTTCCGCGACGCCGGGTCTAGTTCCGCTCGTCCGGCAACGGCGGCAGGGGCATCACCGGAACGCCCTCCTCGGCCAGCGCCTTCGCTTCCGCCCATGTCGCCTTGCCGTGGATGGAACGATGGGGAACGTCGCCTTCGTGCATAGCGCGCGCTTCTTTGGGAAAATTGTCTCCCACGTCCGTCGAGTCCTTCGTCAGCTTCGTGTGCAATTCGCGGATCATGGCGCGGACTTCGCGGTGCTTTTCGTCGATTAGCGCCACAGGCGCGGCGACCGGCGCCGCTGTCTCCGCCGCCCCGGCGGCCGCGGCTGATTCCATCGCCGCCACCATGCGCGTCGCGCCACGCCGCTTCGACGTCGAAACGCTCGGCGCCATCAGCGCCTTCGACACTTTCTTTGACCCGCAAACCGGGCATTCGACGAAACCCCGCTTGACCTGCGTGTCAAAGGAATCCGCGCTTGGAAACCAGCTTTCGAAATCGTGGTCGTGGCCGCAAACGAGCGAATACTTGATCATCGCTTCAGGCGCCCAGCAGCGCGTCTAGCCCGCCGGCGTGGTCCAGTCCGTACAGGTCGTCGCAGCCGCCAACATGGCGTTCGCCGACGAAAATTTGCGGCACAGTGGCGCGGCCGCCGGCGCGCTGGGCCATGGCGCGTTGCGCGGCCGCGTCGCCATCGACGGGAATCTCGTCGAAGGCGGCGTTCTTTTTGCGCAGCAAATCCTTGGCGGCGTCGCAATAGGGGCAGTACATCTTCGTGTAAATGGTGATCGGCGGCATGATCGTATCCTTCGCTCCCCTTATATGGGAAACAACGGCTGCGTCACAATATCGTCAACCGGCGACGACCACGCGGGCGAAAACCAGCGTGTCGACGTTCGCGGCGCCGGCGCGCAGCAGGGCGCGGGCGGCGGCGTTGGCCGTGGCCCCCGATGTCAAGACATCGTCGATGAACACGAGCCTGCGGCCTTCGACGCGGGGGCGGGCCTGCGGCGACACCCGGAAGGCGCCTTGAACATTTTCCGCGCGCTGGACTTTGGACAGGCCGACCTGCGGCGATGTTGGCTTCACCCGCTCCAGCGCCGCGGCCTCGACCGGCAGGCCGGTTTCTCGGCCAATGAAGTCGGCGAGGGTCTTGGCTTGGTTGAAGCGGCGCGACGCCAGCCGCCAGCGGTGCAGCGGCGCGGGAATCAACGCGTCGGCGTCCGCCAGCAATTCGGCGCCAGCGCGCGCCATCCACCGCGCCATCGGCGCCGCGACCTCCATCCGGTCATGGTATTTGAGCCGGTGCGTCAACGCCCGCGCGGGCCCCTCGTCGTAGATCGCGACCGCCCGGGCCCGGTTCCAGGCGGGGGGATCGGCGATCGCCTCGGGCGACAAAAGGCCCGCGCCAAGGTCCTGCGCGAAGGGCGTGCCGAGCCGTTCGCAATAGGGCCGCTCGATAAAGCGGGTCGCGTTCCAGCACGCGGAACACAGCGTGCCTGGCTCGGTGACCGCGGCGCGACAGGATAAGCAGGAAGGCGGATAGACAAGGTCGAGCGCGGTTTTGCCGGCGGCGCGGGCGAAGTCGCGCAGCCAACCTGTGCGCCGCAAGGGCGTCGAAGGCGCGGGGACGATGGGCGCGTGGTCGCTCATGCCGCTATCATGGACCGGCGTGGGAGAGAGGTCCAACGCGGCGGCGACAGCGCCGCCTCGCGGAGCGGAACATCGCGGTTCAGACGCCGGCGGCGTTGGGCTTGCCGACGATCGACAGCGTTGGCGCGCGCGCCTCGCGCGACAGCAATTCCTCGCGCCGGTCAATGAGCGCCCGGCGCGCCTCGGACATGGCGAGCTTGAGCGCGGAGATGTTGGCGTCGTCGAACACGCCGTCGCGCGCGTAGCGCAGGCCCGTGGTGGAGAGCTCCTCGATCGAAAAGTGGATTTTCGACAGGGTGTCGACGTCTTCCGCCGCGTGGGCGCGGTGCTTCGCGTCAATGACTTCGTCGATCAACGTCAGCGCCCGCCGGCGCGAACGCATGCCGGTGACGCCGAAGAGCGCCGCGATGCCGGAGCCGAAGGCGCTGAGCGCCATCGCGCCCATGTAAACGAGGTCGCCGTATTGGTCGGACCAACTCTTGGTCGAATCCGAATAATAGGCCCAGGCGCCGGGGTGGACGGGGTGCCTGGAGGTCCGCTCCGCCTCCGGCTTCTCCATGAAGGCGAAAATCGGCGCGTCGACGGCGATGTCCTCGCGGCGCGAATAAAGCGCTTCGGCCAGATTGCCGATGAGCCGCTCGCCGAGGTCGTGATCGGCCTCCAGCGTCCACAGCACGCCCGACGTCTTGATCTCGTCGGCTGGCCAGGGCGGCGAGCCGTCGAAGGCGCCGGCCGCGCCCTCGACGCTGGCCCAGCCCGGCTCGCGCTCGGAGAGCGCCTCCGCGCCCTCGACCTTCAGCGCGACGAGCTTGTCGCGCGCCGCCGCGCCAACAAGCGCGACAGTGTGTTTCATCGCCGGCGACGTCAGGGGCTCGACGATCATCGCCGCGGCGATCTTTTTTTGCGCGATCGCGGCGGCGAGGTCCTGTTCACTCAGCCCGACCGCCTCGTAGCCATCGCCGGGCACGCCGGAATGGGCGAGGATTTTCCCAAGAAACGCCAAATTCGCGTCGTCGGGGGGATAAACGCCGATGCGTTTTCCGCTGAGTTTGGCGACGCTGTCGATCTTGCCCTTGGCGGGCGTGAGAATGAGCGCGGCGTCCTTGTGCGCCACAAGAACCGTAGTCCCGCGGCGGGGATAGCCGGCGTCGCCGCGCACAAAGGCCAAGTCGGCGCGCCGGGCGTCGAGCGCAGCCGCGCTTTCGAGGGGACTCGCCGTGGGCACGATTTCGAGACGGAAGCTGCCCAGCGACCGACGCGGGCGCGACATGCGTTCTTGAACGACGGCGGCGAGCTTGGCCTCGTCGCTGCCCGGCGGGCCCACGGCCAGCCGGAGAGTTGTCGGCTCGCCGAAGACGTAGAACGCCAGCACGACCATGACAATCGCGCCGAACACCGCGCCAGCCCAGAGGAAGCCGGAACTCGCGACGGAGCCGGTCGCCGCGAAGCCGCGCGAAACAGGAGGGCGGGGGCGGGCGCGCATGGGCGTCATCCAAATCGAATTCCTACGATTTGAATACCACAATTCGCGTCTCCGGGACACTTCACTACTCGGAGAGGTCAAAGCCGCTTCGCGCTGTTTGGTTCCAATGCGGAACCAAAGCGCGGGCGGCAGCCCGGACGAAACACAGAGAATCGAGATCGGGGCCTGGCGCCCAGCCGACGCGGTTTGGCGACCGGCTGACCGCGTAGGCTGGCGTTTCCCTAGCGGCCCAGCGCCTTCTTCAATCGATCGACGACCTCGGCCGGCGACGACAGCGATTTCCTTAACAGGGCGTCAACCTCGTCGCCCGACACCAGATCGACCTCGATGTTGCCGCGCTGGGCTTCCTCGATAAAAGCCGGGTCGCGCATCGTTTCCGCGAAAGCGTCCCGCAGGATTTTGGCGCGCGCCGGCGGCAGGCCGGGCGGGGCGAGAAACGGACGGCCGATGGTTTCGCGCGCCAGCAACAGTTCCATCGCCTGGCGACTGACGGGATCGGCGACCTTCTCGCGTATGCGGGGAACATCGGGCGCTTCGGGAATCGGTTTTTGGCCGGTCTGAAATAGCAGGTTGATCTTCTTGTCGCGCACCCAGTCGGGATGCAGCGCGAGGATGGCGCTCCACGACCAATAGGCGAGGCCGTCGAGTTCGCCCGTCTCCATCTGCAGCGCGGCTTCCGAGGTGTCGCGATAGCCGGAGATGATCTTGAACTTCGTGCCGGCGAGGTTGTTGTAGGCGCGCGGCATTATTTCGGAATCCGCGCCGACGCCGGAGCCCGGCACCAGCAACTGGGTTTTCATCAGGTCTTCGAACGTCTTCACCTTCGAGGTGTGCCACGACAAGGCCATGGTGTTTTCACGGTTCATGCTGCCGATCCAGGTGAACTGAAGTGGATCGAAGTGATTGTCCTGTCCGAGCATGCTTTCGAAGGCGAGGCCGCGGCCGATGGTGCCGAACGCCGTGCCGTCCTTCGCCGCGATGCGATTGAGATAATCCACTTCCTTCAAGCCGCCGGCGCCGACCATGTATTGCGTGACGAAAAGGGGATGGCCCGGGATGTGGTCGCTCATATGGTGGGAGAGCAGGCGGGCGTAGGTGTCGTAGGTCGAGCCGGCGCCCGAATAGACGAGCATCGAAATCTGCTTGCCCTTGTAGAACTCGTCGGGCGCCTGCGCGCGGGCCGCGCCGCCGAACAGAGCGAAGACGGCGACCGCCGCGCGGCAAAACATCTGGGTCATGCGTTCCTCATTGCGGGCCCATCCACTCCCGCACCGCTTTAACGATTTCGGGCGGATACGCATAGGCCTTGCGCAGCCGGGCGCCCATGTCGGCGGCGTCGACGAAATTGAATGTGAAGCTGTTGCGCGCGAGGTCGGCCCTAAGAGCGGGGTCGGCGGCGGTCGCGGCCAGGGCGGCGCTTATTTCCGCGACGCGTTCGTCGGGAACGCGGGGCGGCATCAGCACGGGGCGATCCAGGAATTGCGTCGTCATCATCAGCTCGATCTGCTGGCGAACGGACTCGTCCTTCGTCAACTCCAGAACGCTCGGCGCGTCGGGATAGTCCGGCAGGCGCCGCTCGGCGAAGACGACCGGCACGTTCACGCGTTTGTTGGCGATCCAGTCCGGACGCATGGCCTTGTAGGTGTTGAGATGCGTGCCGCAGCGGCCCTCGATTTCGCCGCGCTCGACCGCGAGGTCGATCTCCGTGCCCGAGTGGTAGCCGCCGATCACCTTGATTTTGGCGCCGAAGAACTTGTTCAGCATCGCCGGATAGACCTCGGTCGGCGAGCCCACGCCCTGGCTTCCGACGAGCGTTTCCCGCGCTTGCATGTCGGCCCAGGTCTTGGTCGGCGACGTGTGCCAGATCGTGCAAACGCCATCGGCGCGGTCGAGCGCGCCGAGCCAGTTGAACCTCATGGCGTCGAAACGCGCGCCGGCGCTGCCCCACAGAGGCGCGAGGGGGATCGTCGCGTGCACAAGGCCCATGGTCAAGCCATCCGCCGGCGCCTGCGTGTAAAGATAGTTCGTGGCCAAAAGTCCGCCCGCGCCAGGCATGCTTTCGACAACGAAGCCCGGGCCGCCCTCGATGTGTTCGGCGAGATGGCGCGACAGGGCGCGCGCGTATTCCATGTAGCCGCCGGCCACGCCGGTCGAGATGACGATGCGGATTGTCTTGCCCTTGTAGAAGGGTTCCGCGCGCGCCGACGCGGGCGCGAAGCCCAGCGCGGCCAGGGCGGCGAATACCAGACGTTTCATCCCGCGATGTCTCAAACAACCAAGGGCCGGCGAAAGACCAAGGCGGTTTCGCCGCGAGCCCCGGGGGTATTAGGTCGCAAAACCGCGCCCGCGGCAAGCGCGGCGGCCCCGCCAACCCCCACGCCTTGGAAATCGACGCGTTCTCTTTGGGGGCATTGCCGTCATGATGTCATTGTTGCACGATAGCAACGATGGCCGTTCGCTGGAAGCGGGCGGGATTCGCGGAGGTTTTCATGCCCAGGTCCCACGGTTCATTCGTCTGGCACGAATTGATGACAAGCGACATCGACGCCGCGCAGGCGTTTTATGAGAAAGCGGTCGGTTGGACGGGCAAGAGCGCCGGAATGACGGGCATGGACTACCGGATATTCAGCGCCGGCGAGACGATGGTGGCGGGCCTCATGTCCATCCCCGAGGAAGCCGCGAAAATGGGCGTCCCTCCAAACTGGACCGGCTACGTCGGCGTCGCGGACGTCGATGCCTCCACGGCGAAGATCAAAGCGCTTGGCGGCAAGGTCTACAAAGAGCCCACGGACATTCCTGGCGTCGGGCGCTTCTCGGTCGTCGCCGATCCACAGGGCGCGGTGTTTCAGCTGTTCAAGACCGTCACCGAGCCGGAGAGCTATCCCGCGCCCGACACCCCCGGCCTGGTTGGCTGGAACGAGCTTTACGCCGTCGATATCGAGAAGGTGTTTCCCTTCTACGCGGAAATCTGCGGTTGGAAGAAACTCGACGCCATCGACATGGGCCCGATGGGCACGTACCAGATCTACGGCAACGCCGATCAGGCGCTGGGCGGCATGATGAACAAGCCGGCGCACATGCCGATGGCTTGCTGGTTGTTTTATGTCAACACGGCCGATGTGGACGCCGCGCTCGCCCGCGTCGCCGGGGCCAAGGGCAAACTCGTCAACGGGCCGATGCAGGTGCCGGGCGGCCACTGGATAGCCCAGGCCACCGATCCGCAGGGCGCGTTTTTCGCGGTTGTCGGCCAGCGGCCGAACGCCGCCTGACCCCTGGACGGGCGGGGGGCCGGAGGGCTCCCGCCATCCGCCGGGGAGGCTGCCAGCGGACGCGCCGGAGTGGGGACAGGCCGTTCTATTTTCGTGCAATTCACCGGGGTTTTCTGCTAGATTGGCCATCTCGAATCGAGCCGCGCCCGCGCGGTCTCGTTCGCCCGATGGAAAGCCGCTTAATTCATGGTCGACGAGCCCCAGCAAAAGCCCCCCGCCGACGAGCCCGGAAAATCGGAATCCGACATACCGGCGCAAGCCTACGACGCCGACTCGATCAAGGTGTTGCGCGGCCTCGACGCCGTGCGCAAGCGGCCGGGCATGTATATCGGCGACACCGACGACGGCTCCGGCCTCCACCACATGATTTACGAGGTGGTCGACAACGCCATCGACGAGACGCTCGCCGGCCACGCGACGCTTGTCACCGTGACGCTCAATCCCGACGGCTCCTGCACGGTGACCGACAACGGCCGCGGCATCCCCACCGGCATCCACGAGGAAGAGGGCGTGTCGGCGGCCGAAGTCATCATGACGCAGTTGCACGCCGGCGGAAAATTCGACCAGAACTCCTACAAGGTTTCCGGCGGTCTGCACGGCGTTGGCGTCTCGGTCGTCAACGCGCTGTCGATCTGGTTGAAGCTGCGCATCTGGCGCGACGGCAAGGAGCATTTCGTCGAATTCGCGCATGGCGACGTCGTCGCGCCGCTTGTCGTGGTCGGGCCCGCGCCGCTGGTGGACGGCAAGCCGGCGCGCGGCACCGAGGTGACGTTCCTGGCCTCGCCCGCGACCTTCACGATGACGGAATTCAATTATCAAACCATCGAGCACCGGCTGCGCGAGCTGGCGTTTTTGAACTCGGGCGTGCGCATTGTCTTGACCGACGCGCGCCACGCGGAAATCAAGCGCGAGGAATTGCACTTCGAGGGCGGGCTGGAAGCCTTCGTGAGGTATCTCGACCGCGCCAAGCAAGCGCAGATTTCAAAGCCCGTCCTGCTGCGCGGCGAGCGCGACGGCATCGTTGTCGAAGTCGCGCTGTGGTGGAATGACAGCTACCACGAAAACGTGCTGGTCTTCACCAACAACATTCCGCAACGCGATGGCGGCACGCATCTGGCGGGATTTCGCGGCGGCCTGACGCGGCAGGTCGTGTCCTACGCTGAGAGTTCGGGAATCGCGAAGAAGGAGAAAGTCGATCTGTCCGGCGAAGACTGCCGCGAAGGCTTGACCTGCGTGCTTTCCGTGAAGGTGCCCGACCCGAAGTTCTCGTCGCAGACCAAGGACAAGCTTGTTTCGTCGGAAGTGCGGCCGGTGGTGGAATCGCTCGTCAACGAGGGGCTGGGCCGCTGGTTCGAGGAGAACCCCGGCGAGTCGAAAAAGATCGTCGGCAAGGTCGTCGAAGCGGCGCTCGCCCGCGAGGCCGCCCGCAAGGCCCGCGACCTCACGCGGCGCAAGGGCGTGCTCGATGTCGCCAACCTGCCGGGCAAGCTGGCGGACTGCCAGGAGCGCGACCCCGCGAAGTCGGAAATCTTCATCGTCGAGGGCGACAGCGCCGGCGGCTCGGCCAAAATGGGCCGCAACCGCGAGTTTCAGGCGATTCTTCCGCTGCGCGGAAAAATCCTGAACGTCGAGCGCGCGCGCTTCGACAAGATGCTCGGCAGCGACCAGATCGGCACGCTGATCACGGCGCTGGGCGGCGGCATCGGGCGCGACGATTTCAACCCGGACAAGCTGCGCTACCACAAGATCATCATCATGACCGACGCCGACGTCGACGGCGCGCATATCCGCACGTTGCTGCTGACGTTCTTCTTCCGGCAGATGCCGCAGTTGATCGAGCGCGGCTATCTCTACATCGCGCAGCCGCCGCTCTACAAAGTCAAGCGCGGCCAGTCCGAGCAATATCTGAAGGACGAGCGCGCGCGCGAGGAATACCTCGTCGACAACGGCGTCGATGGGGCGTCGCTGCGGCTCGCGGGCGGCGAGGTCCGCGCGGGCCAGGACTTGCGCGCGTTGATCGACGAGGCCCGCCTCGTGCGGCAGACGCTGGCCATGCTGCATTCGCGCTACGACCGCGCGGTGGTGGAGCAGGCGGCGATCGCCGGCGCGCTCAACCCGCAGGCGGCGCTGGGCGAGGACGCCGGTGCGCTGGCGGTGGATGTGGCGCGCCGCCTCGACGCCATCGCCGACGAGACCGAGCGTGGCTGGACCGGCGGGGCCGTCGATGGCGGCTTCGTCTTCACACGCGAAGTCCGCGGCGTGCGGCAGGCCGCGGCGCTCGACGCCGGGCTGCTGGCTTCCGCTGAAGCGCGCCGCCTGAGCGAGCACGCGGCGTCGCTGCGCGAGGCCTACGGCGCGCCGGCGGCCTTCGCGCGCCGTGGCGAGGACACGCCGGTGGCGGGCCCGACCCGTCTCGTCGACATTGTCATGGCGGCGGGCCAAAAGGGCATCAGCCAGATGCAGCGCTACAAGGGCCTTGGCGAAATGAACCCCGAGCAATTGTGGGAAACCACGCTCGACCGCAACGCCCGCTCGCTGCTGCAAGTAAAGGTGCGCGAGGGCGACGAGGCCGACGACCTCTTCGTCAAGCTGATGGGCGACGTGGTGGAGCCACGCAGGGAGTTTATCCAGGAAAACGCGCTCGACGTGGCGAACCTGGACGTGTAAGGGCGCGCCCTTCCATTCCCGCCGCAATACTGTATAAGCCGCGCAACCGCGCCGGGGCGTTTCCCGGAGCGGACCGCTTTGGTTCGACCGCGCTGGACGACATCCCGGCCCGGCCATTCCTTGCGGAAAACCCCCAACACAAGGATGAATACGATGTCGATCACAGCCGAGCGCAAAACCGCGCTTGTGAAGGAATACGCCACCAAGGCGAATGACACGGGCTCGCCCGAGGTTCAGGTCGCGATCCTCTCGGAGCGCATCAACAACCTCACCGGCCACTTCAAGACCCACGTCAAGGACAACCACTCGCGCCGGGGCCTGCTCAAGCTCGTCTCCCAGCGCCGCCAGTTGCTCGACTACGTCAAGAAGCAGGACGAGGCGCGTTACAAGTCCATCATCGAGCGGCTTGGCATTCGTCGTTAACAGCCATCCGGCCGCGCGAGGGCGCGTGGCCGCCCGCTTTTTCGCCATCGCGGAAAAGCCGGAGCGGCGGCATGGGGCCGTCGTTCCAAAATCGGAAAGCCCGCGCCATGGCAGGATCGCCGGACGCCGCCCGTTTCGAGCCCGTTGGGGTTCGCGGCGGCGTCTCGCCGTCTTGCCAATGGCCGTTCGCGTTCCGAACGCCATGAAAGAAGGCACATATGTTTGAAATACACCGTGAAGAACTGGACTGGGCCGGCCGCAAGTTGACCCTCGAAACGGGCCGCGTGGCCCGGCAGGCCGACGGCGCCGTTTGGGCGACCTACGGAGAAACCACGCTGCTGGCGACCGTCGTTTCGGCCAAATCGCCCAAAGTGGGGCTGGATTTCTTCCCGCTCACCGTCAACTACCAAGAGAAGACTTTCGCCGCGGGGCGCATTCCCGGCGGCTATTTCAAGCGCGAGGGACGCCCGTCCGAGAAGGAGACGCTGGTCTCCCGCCTGATCGACCGCCCGATCCGCCCGCTGTTCCCGCACGGCTATCGCAACGACACGCAGGTCGTTGTCACGGTGCTGTCGCACGACCTCGAAAACGATCCGGACGTTCTCGCGATGATCGCGACCTCCGCGGCGCTGACGCTGTCGGGCGTGCCCTTCATGGGGCCGATCGGCGGCGCGCGCGTCGGCCGGATCAACGGCGAATTGAAGCTCAATCCGACCATCGACGAAATGAAGACCTCGACGCTCGACCTCGTCGTCGCGGGCACCGCCGACGCCGTGCTGATGGTTGAATCCGAAGCGCAGGAACTGTCGGAAGAGACCATGCTGGCGGCCGTCATGACCGGCCACCGCGGCTTCCAGCCCGTCATCGACGCGATCATCCGCCTCGCTGAGAAGGCGGCGAAGGAGCCGCGCAATTTCGCCCCGCCGGACGCTTCGGCGGTCGAACACGCGGTCGCCACGGTCGCCGAAGCCGAATTGCGCGAGGCCTACAAGATCACCGCCAAGGCGCAGCGCTACAGCTCCGTCGACGCGGTGAAGGCGAAGGTCAACGCCGCCCTGCTGCCGGAAGGCGGCGAGGCCAAGTTCGACAAGCAGAAGGTCGGCGAGGCCTTTCACGACCTGCAAGCCAAGGTCGTGCGCAACAACATTCTTGACACCGGCGTGCGCATCGATGGCCGCGACGTTCGCACCGTGCGCCCCATTCTGGCGCAGGTCGGCGTGCTGCCGCGCACCCACGGGTCGGCGTTGTTCACCCGCGGCGAAACGCAGGCGCTTGTCGTCGCGACGCTCGGCACCGGCGAGGACGAGCAATATATCGACTCGCTCGAGGGCACGTACAAGGAGCGCTTTCTGCTCCACTACAACTTCCCTCCCTACAGCGTCGGCGAGACCGGCCGCATGGGCTCGCCGGGCCGCCGCGAAATCGGCCACGGCAAGCTCGCCTGGCGCGCCATCCGCCCGATGCTGCCAACGGCGGCGGAGTTCCCTTACACCGTTCGCGTGGTGTCGGAGATCACCGAGTCCAACGGATCATCGTCGATGGCGACGGTGTGCGGCGCCTCTCTGTCGCTGATGGACGCCGGCGTGCCCCTGAAGCGCCCGACGGCGGGCATCGCCATGGGCCTCATCCTCGAAGGCGCGCGCTACGCGGTGCTGTCGGACATTCTCGGCGACGAGGACCACCTCGGCGACATGGACTTCAAGGTGGCCGGCACGTCGGAAGGCGTCACTTCGCTGCAGATGGACATCAAGATCGCCGGCATCACCGAGGAGATCATGAAGGTCGCGCTCGCTCAGGCGAAGGATGGCCGTCTGCACATCCTCGGCGAGATGAACAAGGCCCTGACCGGCGCGCGCGCCGAACTCGGCGAGTTCGCGCCGCGCATCGAGACGCTGAAAATCCCGACCGACAAGATCCGCGAAGTCATTGGCACCGGCGGCAAGGTGATCCGCGAAATCGTCGAGAAGACCGGCGCCAAGATCAACATCGACGACGACGGCACGGTGAAGGTGGCGTCGAGCGACGGCAACTCGATCAAGGCCGCGATCAAGTGGATCAAGTCGATCGCCAGCGATCCGGAAGTGGGCCAAGTCTACGACGGCACGGTGGTGAAGACGACGGATTTCGGCGCCTTCGTCAACTTCTTCGGCGCCAAGGACGGCCTCGTCCACATCTCGCAGCTCGCCAAGACGCGCGTCAACAAAACCACCGACATCGTCAAGGAAGGCGACAAGGTGAAAGTGAAGCTGATGGGCTTCGACGACCGCGGCAAGGTGCGCCTCTCCATGCGCGTCGTCGACCAGGCGACGGGCGAGGACATCGAGGGCAAGGACGGAGCGCCGCCGTCGGCGGAATAAGGCTTCGCGGGCGTCCGCCAACAAGCGAAAATGAAAAGCGGCGCCGCGAGGCGCCGTTTTTTTTTAGCGGATTGGCCCGGACCGGCATTCCACGGGTTCTTTTCCAAATGCGTAAAATTCGACGGGATCGACAAACCAGCCGTCATCCCTGCGGCGCGAAACGCCGTCGGAAACGTCCTGTTCACCGCGTTTTTTAGCGCTCCAGCCTCCATCCGAGCCGCATTGTCCGCGTCAGAGAGGGCCAACCCTCCGGCGTGAACAGGGCGGTAGGCGGATATGAACGGCTCGGCAATCGAACACGCGATCATCTGGAATCCCGACGCCCGCGCGGAAAACCACGAGCGGGAGGTTTCCTTCGACCGGGAGCGCGTCGTCATCGCGCGCCGCTTTCAGGGCGTGCGGATGCGCGTCAACGTCCCAACCCGGGCCTATCGCGGGGTGGTCCTCACCCTGGATAAAACCGCCGCCGGCGGCGACCTCTTTCGCGTCAGCTTGTGGCACGGCGACCGGGATTTCTCCGTGACGCTGGCGGAAGCTCCGGACGACAGCGAAATTGTCGCGACGTGGAAATCATGGTCGGCCTTTTTCGGCCTGCCCAAGTTCGTCGAACGCGAGCCGGGTCTCCTCGAAGGCGTTGATCGCAGGCTTGGCCAGCTGGCGCTTGGCGCCGTCGGCGCGCCCCGCCGACGCGGCGCGGCCATGAACGCGCGCCGCAGCCGTCGCCGCCTGCTCAGGAAAATGGGCGCTGTGGTCGCCCAGTCGAAATAGTCAGGCCGCGCGCAAACACGCGTCGAGCGCCAGGCCAGCGAACAGCAATAGCCCGGCGTCCCGGTTGGCGCGAAAAAGCGCGAGGGCGCGGCGGGGATCGCCCGCGCGAATAGCCGCGACTTGCCACGCGAGGTGCGCCGCGAAGGCCGTCACCCCTATGAAAGCCCACGCCCCGCCGCCCGCGAGCCACGCGGCGGCGACCGCGCAAGCCACCGCGCCCGCGTAAAAAAGTCCGACCCCTTCCCGGGCGCGCGCGCCGAACAGGCGGGCGGTCGAGCGCACGCCGACGATGGCGTCGTCGCGGGCGTCCTGCATGGCGTAGATCGTGTCGTAGCCAATGGTCCAGAAAATCGCGCTGGCGTAGAGCCATAGCGCCGGCGCCGCGAGCGCCGCGAACGCGCCGGCCCAACCCATGAGCGCGCCATAGGCGAAGGCGAAGCCGAGCACGAGTTGCGGCCACGATGTCACGCGCTTCATAAAGGGATAAATCGCCACGATCGCCAGCGAGCCCAACCCAAGCGCCACGGCGAACCAATTGAAGCTCGCAAGCACAAGCGCGCCCACAACAGCCTGCGCGACAAGAAACCGTTTCGCGGCCGAGACGCTCACGCGCCCCGAGGGCAGGGGGCGTCCGCGTGTGCGTTCAACGCCCGCGTCGATGTGGCGATCAACGATGTCGTTGTAGGTCGAGCCGGCGCCCCGCATGGCGACGGCGCCGATCAGGAACAACGCGAGATGCGCGAGGTTTGGCGCCCGCCCCGCGGCGACGCCGGCCAAGGCGCTCGACCACCAACAGGGCAACAGCAGCAGTTGCCAGCCGATGGGCCGATCGAGGCGCGCGAGCTGGATATAGGGCCGCCACGCCGGAGGGGCGCGGCGCAGCAGCGCGTTGTCAATGGAGTCGGGCAGGGTCGCCGGCGCGGGAGCGTTCGGTCCCGCCGTTTGGCTCACAACGGGCCGGCGGGCAGTTTCACCTGGGGTTGCGCGCCGGCGCCGCCGCCTTGCGCCTGCATCTCCATTTGCTTTTTCGCTTGGGCCGCGAACGCGCAGGCGCGCTGGGCGAATTGCGGCGTTTTGGCGAAGGCCGTCGTCATCTGTTCGACGATCTGGTCGGGAATGCCGCACCCGTCCTTGTTCTTGAGCACCCAGGCTTTCATCTGGGCTTCGGTCACGGCCAGCGCTCGAAAACGTGGACAAGCCGCCGTCGCGTCCATCGGCTTGCCCTTGCCCGCCTTGGCCAGCTCGTTGATCGACGCCATCTGGGCCTCGCGCTTCGACGTGAATTTCGCCATGCCGGCCTGGCAGGCGGAGTCGGGACCGGGGCCAGCCATGCCGGGGGGGGCCGAGGCCTCTGGCGGCAGGCTCAACGTCGGCGGTTGTGATAATTCAGGCGGCTGCGACAAGGTTGGCGCGCCGCCGATGCCTCCAATTCCGCCGACGCCCATGCCAGAGCCGTAAGATGGCGAAACCGGCGATTGCGCCAGAGCGCTGGCGCCCGCCGCGACAACCGCGATCAGCGCGACCCCGGCGAGAGCGAATTGGCGCTTTCCGCGCGCGCCAAGTCTTCCGGACGCGCAAAGTCTATTGAGGTTCGGATAAATCATAGAGTTGTCCGCCTGTTGGCCAGCGGCGCTTGTATCAAGCCCGGCGCGCGGCCTCAAGACCGGCGAATGGCGCCGGTTTGTGGCCGCGCCAAGGCGCCGAAACCCTATGGCGGCGCGCCCGCCGCGCATCCACCTTGAGCGGGCGGTGGCGAAACAGCCGCCCAAACAGACACTTCCAATCCCTCGCCCGGCTTGTCGGGATCGCCGACGCGCGTGCTTCCGGTGTCGCGGAAACAATCGAGCAGGCCTGAGATTTCCGGATCACGGCGGCCCCACGCCACATAGTCGAACGGCTTGCGTTCGATCAGCAGCACATCGGCGCGGCGTCGACGCAAATCCAGGGAGAGGTCCCGCCGCTGCGCTTCGACCATGGCGCGCAGGGCAGGCAGGCGCGCGGGGTCGAAGCCGTCGCTCGCAGCCAGCCCGCCGGCGTAATAAGGGATCATTCCGTTGAATTGCTGATCCGCCCAGACGCCGCCAACCGCGCGGGTTGTCGGAAACGAAACCGCCGGATCGGACGCCATCGTCATCACGCGCGGGTGGCTTTTCACGGCGAGGATTTTCGGGTGGATCGGCGAGAGGTCGACGCTGATCGCCTCCTGCCGCCAGCTTTGAAAAAAGAACGCCGCGCCGAGGGCCGCGATGGCGATATCGAGCCGTCCCGTCGATGGCCGCCGAACCGAGAGGACGGCGAGAAGGAGGATCGCAAGGCCGAGCGCCGGCAGAAAATGATACGGCCAACCCTTGCCCTGAATGACCGCCGCGGCGAGAAAGCCGGCGATCGCGGCGGCGGTGGCCAACACCCACGGCGTCATGGCCGCTTTTCCGCGCGATATCGCGAGAAAGGCCGCCATGCCCGCGAGTTCGAGCGCCAACATGGGAAAGGCGCCGAACAACATGCGCCAGACCGGCTGGCGAACCGAGATGTAAAGCGACAAAAGCGGCCCGAGATCGCGCCCGTAGGCGGGATAAAACAGCGGGATATGGGCGAGATAGGCGACGAGAACACCGCCAGCCACCAGGTTTTCCAGCTTGAAAAGCGTTTTCCAGGACCGCGTTGAAGCGGCCGAGACGCAGGTGGCGCCGGCCAGCGCCAACGCGAAATGCGGCTTGATCGCCAACGCCAGGCCGCCGCAAAGGCCGGCGACGACAGCCCAGCCGACCGGCGTCGGCGCGGCCTCTGCGCGGCGGATCGCGATGGTCATCCAGGGCAAGAAGGCGACGAGAGCGAGGTGCTCCCGCTGGCCGAAGGAATAGGCGGGCAAGACCAGCAAAACCGCCAGCGCCGCGGGCGCGAGCCACGGGTTCGAAAACTCCGGCGTTCGCGGCAGCCGCGGCGCGCACCACGCGACGCTGGCGATCGCCAGCGCGAAAACGACCACGTCGAGCGCCGCTTCCGGCGCCGCGCCGAAGAGCCGGCCTAGAAGCACAGCCGGCG
Source organism: uncultured Hyphomicrobiales bacterium (assembly GCA_903825465.1). Taxonomy (GTDB): domain Bacteria; phylum Pseudomonadota; class Alphaproteobacteria; order Rhizobiales; family Beijerinckiaceae; genus Terripilifer. The sequence goes on from CAIKAR010000018.1 coordinate 70,907, forward strand.
CGTAGAGATAGATCGACATCGGCGGATTGGGTTCGGGAATATCGACATACAGCCGCGCGCCATCGATGACTTTCTCGGCGACCGTGATCAGCCATGAAACGTCGGTGTTGGCGGGGAGCAGGCGGCGACCGGCGATCCCGGCCGCGACGACGGCGAGGCTGGCGATAGCGGCCTGGCGCGCCGGCGTCGATGGCGTTGCGAAAATGGGCACGCGGGCAGCTTAGGGGCGCGGCGTAAAGGCGCCGTTAACCCCACCTTGCCACCGGCGGGGAACGCGCGCTACCTTGGCTTGCCGCGCGGGGGCGCGAGCCAGAAAATTGATCGAGGGCGGGGAACATGTCGCAGGCATTCGCGGATCCGCGCGCGGGAAGCGCGTTCGGCAACAGGTGGTGGATTGTTGTCGCGTCGTTTTTATCGCTGCTCGTGGGTTCGGGCCCGATCAACATTTTCGCCTTCAATGTTTTCGTCCTGCCGGTGACGAAGGAACTCGGCCTGACGGTCGGCGACTTTTCGAGCGCGCTGTTCTTCACGGGCATTTTCAACGCCCTGTCGGTTCTCTTCATGGGTTGGGCGCTCGACCGCTTTGGCGTGCGCCGCGTGCAGTTGATCGGCATTCTCTGCTACGCGGCGGCGGTGTGGGGCTATTCGCAAATGACGTCGTCGCTGACGGGCATATTCGCCATCTTCGCGGTCGCCGGATTCTTCGGCGCCGCGCAGACGCCGGTTGGCTATTCCACCGCCATTGGGCAATGGTTTGACCGCGAGCGCGGCCTCGCGCTCGGCATCGCCTGCGCCGGCGTCGGCGCGGGCGTCGTCTTCATTCAGAAGCTCGCGCCGGAACTGATGGTCAACTACGGCTGGCGCGGCGCCTACGTCGGGCTGGCGGTGGCGGTGCTTGTTTTGGCGTTCATTCCGAACCTGCTGTTCGTGCGCGACCGGCCTGATCTCGTCGTGAACGGCCGCGTCGACACCGGCCACTTGCCTGGCATGTCGCTCGCCGAAGCCCTGCGGGACTACCGTTTCTGGGTGCTGATGATCGCCTTCACCTTCGCGGTGCTCGCCATCAACGGCACCATCACCCACGTCGTGCCGATGCTTGCGCGGCGGGGCACGCCGATGCCGCAGGCGATCGCCGCCGTGCAGGCGGCGGGCCTCGCGATCGTTTTTGGACGCGCGTTTTCCGGCTGGTTCCTCGACCGCTTCTGGGGGCCGCTGGTGGCGCTGGGCTTCTTCGGCCCGGCGATCGTGGGCATGGGTGTTCTCGCTTCGGGCGCGACCGGTCCGATGGGCATTGTCGGAGCGACACTGTGCGGCGTCGGCATCGGCGCCGAAATCGACATCATGGGCTTCATGCTCAGCCGCTACTTCGGCATGCGCAACTACGGCAAGATCTATGGCATCGTGTTCGCGGCGTTCAATCTCGGCACCGGATTCGGGCCCGGCATCAGCGGCCTGACGTTCGATTATTTCGGCAAGACCTACACGCCAATCCTGCTGATTTACATGGTCGTGCTGACGCTGGTGTGCCTGTCGCTGTTCACGCTCGGCGAGTACAAGTTCAAGCCATCGGCGAGTCCCATCAAGGCCTAGTCGCGGCGCCAGGTTAAGTCGCGAACCGTTGTGGATCGTTCAAGCGATCGAGGAGGAGACGATGCGGGCGTTGGTCAAATTCGCCGGCCTCGCGATCGTTCTGGCCGCGGCGCCGGCGCGCGCCGCCGAGGGCGCGGTCGGAACGTGGCTGCGCGACAGCGGCAGTTCGCGCGTCGCGATCGCCCCCTGCGGCGCGGCGTTGTGCGGCCGCGTCGTGTGGCTGCGCGACAAGGATGGGCCGTCCCACGTGGGCGAACAAATCTTTTTCGACATGAAGCCGGCTGGCGCCAGTTCCTGGACTGGCCGCGCGTTCAATCCGGAAGACGGCAAGACCTATTCGGGCAAGATGACGCTGTCGGGCGACGAACTCGTCACATCGGGCTGCGTGTTGGGCGGGTTGATATGCAAGAGCTCAAACTGGTCGCGCTCGAAATAGGCGGACTTTAGGTCAAGCCTCGAGGCGTCAGGCCTTATCCCGGCGTCTTCCATGTGTCGTAGCTCAGCTTTTCGATATCGACAGCGGTGCCGTGGCCACGCGGCGGCCCTTTCGGCAATTTGTCGGCGCCGGGAAAGCCGCTCCTGCAGAAGAGTTCGATGACGTTGCCCGACGGATCCCGGAAAAACATTAGTGTCTCGACGCCTTGCCGCGTCCAGTAGTTCGAACTGGGTATCCCGTGCGCGGCGAGATGCTCCTTCATGCCGGCCATCGCCTCCGGCCCACAGTAGAAGGCGATATGCGGATATTCGGAGTCGGGCTTGTTGAAGGTGGCGCCTTCGCTGCCGATGCCGACATCCGCGCCCGCGAGAATGATCGAGCAGAACGTTGGCTGGTCGACGCGCAGCTTGCCGCCAAGAAGATCGACGTAAAACTTCTTGCCCTCCGCGATGTCGCGGCAAGCGAGGCTGACATGGGCGAATGAGTCGAGTTTCGGCGGCTGAAGCGCCGTTGCGCTTGACGAAGTCATGGTGTCCTCCCGGGCGGCGCCGGCGCGCCGGCTTTGGGGGGACTATTCCGCAACATCGCGCCGGACTCAAGCGGCGATGTAGGCCGAGGGTTCGCGCCATCGACAGCGCCGCGCCGGTCTGGTTAAAGGGCCCGAGCTTTTCCCGAACGGAGGAACGAATGTCAGCCACCGATTTCGCGTCGTTGCCGCAGCAGAACGTGCTCGTGAAGATCGAGGACGGCATCGCCTGGGTGTCGCTCAACCGCCCCTCGAAGCGCAACGCCATCAATCCCGGCATCGTCTTCGAAATGGTGCAGGTGCTGGACGTGCTCGAGGCCGACGATTCCGCCAAGGTCGTTGTGATGACGGGCTCGGGCGACGCCTTTTCCGCCGGCATGGATCTGAAGGAATATTTCCGCGAGCCCGACGCTGGCTCGCCTATCGCGCGCGAGCGGCTCAACCGCGCCAACTCGGCCTGGCAATGGCGGCGGCTGATGCATTATCCCAAGCCGACCATCGCCATGGTGAACGGCTGGTGCTTCGGCGGCGCGTTCCAGTTCCTCTGCGCCTGCGATCTGGCGGTGGCGGCCGACGACGCCAGCTTCGGCCTGTCGGAAATCAACTGGGGCATCATCCCCGCCGGCATCGTGACGAAGTCGGTCGCGGCGGCTTTGCAGCAGCGCAAGGCGCTTTACTACATCATGACCGGCGACACTTTCGACGGGCCGGAGGCGGAGAAAATCGGCCTCGTGAACTTCTCGGTTCCGCGCGCGGAAATGAAGCCGAAGGTCGTCGCGCTGGCGAAAAAGCTCATGGAAAAGAACCCCCATGTGCTGCGCGCCTGCAAGATGGGCTACCACTACGCCCGCGACATGACCTGGGACATGGCGGCCGAATACCTCACCTCGAAGCTCGACGCGGCGAAATTCCGCGATCCCGAAAAGGGCGCCGTCAAGGGCATGACGCAATTCCTCGACGAGAAGTCCTACCGCCCGGGCCTCGGCGCCTACAGGCGCGACTGAGGCTTTCGTGACGACATCCAGCAACGAACGCGGGGCGCTGGCGCGGTTGATCCGCCCGGCGTCGATCGCGATTGTCGGGGCGTCCGCCGAGCCGCATTCGGTGGGCGCGAACACGCTCGCCAATCTGAAGAAGTTCCGCTTCCCCGGCGATCTGCATTTCGTCAGCCGCAAGGGCGGCGACTTCGACGGCAAGGCGGCGGTGGCGAGCGTCGACGATTTGCCCGATGGAATCGACGCGGCGATCCTCGTCGTGCCGGCGAATTTCGTTCGCGAGACGCTCGAGGCCTGCGCGCGCAAAAAAATGGGCGGCGCGGTGGTGTTCGCCTCCGGCTTCGGCGAACAGGACGAGGCGGGCAAGCTGGCGCAGGACGAATTCGCCGCGGTCGCGCGCGCGGCTGGCCTCGCGGTGGTCGGGCCGAACTGCATCGGCTTCGTCAATTACGCCGACAGGGCGCCGCTGACGTTCGAGTTGGTGGACGCGGTGGAGCCAGCGGGCCCCGGCGTTTGCGTCGTCGCGCAGAGCGGCGCGATGTCGGGCAACATCCGCTACGCCCTGCAAGGGCGGGGGACGCCGGTTTCGCATTCGATCTCGACGGGCAACGAGGCGGTTATCGCGGCGGAGGATTGCGTCGGCCTGTTGATCGACGATCCCTCGGTGTCGCTGTTCGCGGTGTTCGTCGAACAAATCCGCGACCCCGCGAATTTCCTGCGCCTCGCGGCGCGCGCGAAAGCCGCCGGCAAGCCGATTGTGTTGCTGCATTCCGGCCGCGGCGCGCGGGCGCGGGAAGCGGCGAAAACGCACACCGGCGCGCTGGCTGGCGACTACGCCACGATGCGCGCCTTCGTGGAGCGGGCCGGCGTGGCGCTGGTCGAGGGGCTCGACGAGTTGTTCGATGTTTGCGCGCTGCTGGCGCGGGACCCCAGGCCAGCCAAAGGCGGGCTTGCGGTGGTGTCGAATTCGGGCGCGCTGCGCGGCGTTGGGCTCGATCTGGCCGAAGACATTGGCCTCGCCGTGCCCGAATTTTCGCGGACGACGCGCGCGGCGTTGAAGGCGGCGCTGCCGTCTTTCGCGACCGTGGACAATCCGCTCGACGTGACCGCCGCGGCGATGACGAAGCCCGCGATGTTCGGCGACAGCGTGCGCGCGATTCTCGCCGACCCCGCGGTTGGCTTTGTCCTCGTCGCGGCGATGGGCGGCGGCTGGCCGCAACAAATGTCGAAGTGGCGGGCGTTGAAGCCCGAATTCGAGGCCGCCAAAAAGCCCGTCGCCCTGTGCTATCTCGGCGACGACTATCCGCTCAACCCCGAATTCCTCGCGGAGGTCCGCGCGTCGGGCACGCCGTTCTTCCGCTCGCCGGAGCGCGCCATCCGCGCCTTCGCGCGCATTGAGAAATGGAGGCGCCTGCTCGACGCGCCGCGCGACAACGCGCCTGAAGCGCCGCGGCTCAACGTCGATCACGCGGGCCCGCTGGCGGAGTGGCGCTGCAAGAAGTTGTTCGCCAGCCTGGGCGTGCCGACGCCGCGCGGACGCCTGGTGAAAACCTTGGCCGAGGCGCGCGCCGCGGTCGCCGAGCTTGGCTATCCCGTCGCGCTGAAGGCTCAGGCGGACGCGCTCGCCCACAAAAGCGATGTCGGCGGCGTGATCGTTGGCGTCGCCCGCGACGCGGCGCTGGAAGCCGCTTTCGCGCGTCTCCACTCGAATGTGAAAAACGCGATGCCTTCCCTGGCGCTCGACGGCGTGCTGGTCGAAAAAATGGCGCCCAAGGGCGGGCTGGAAATGATCGTCGGCGCGCGGCGCGATCCGCATTGGGGCGCCGTGCTGCTGGTCGGACTGGGCGGCGTGTGGACCGAGGCGCTGCGCGACGCGGTTTTGCTGCCGGCGGGCGCCGGCGCGGCGGAGATCGCCGCGGAGCTGCGGAACCTGAAGGGCGCGGCGTTGCTGGGCCCGATGCGCGGCGCGCCCGCGCGCGACGTGGAAGCGCTGGCCTCGCTCGCCGAAAAAATCGGCGCCATCATGCTCGCCAATCCTGAAATCCTCGAAATCGATCTCAATCCCGTCAACGTCTACGCCAAGGGCGAGGGCGCGCTGGCGCTCGACGCGCTGATCGTCGCGGGATAGGTTCTCCAACGGGAGACGCACATGGACTTCGCCTTCACCGAAGAACAAGAGATGCTGCGCGACACCGTCGTGAAGTTGATGGCGAAACACGCGCCGCGCGAGGCGCTGCGCAAGTGGAACAAGGAGCGCAGATATCCGGAGGAGGTGTATCAGGCCTTCATTGACGCCGGACTGCTGCGCCTGCCGTTCCCCGAGGAAGTTGGCGGCCTCGGCGCCAGCGCGCTCGATCTCGCGCTGGTGGTGTTCGAACTCTCGCGTGTCACGACCGATGTCAGCATGGCGTTTGGCGGCAGCGTCTTTTGCGGCCTCAACGTCTATCGCAAGGGCACCGAGGCGCAGCGCGCGCACTGGCTGCCGAAGCTGCTGAGCGGCGAGATCAAGTTCTGCATCGGCATATCCGAGCCGGACGCGGGATCCGATGTGGGCAACATACACACTTACGCGGTTCGCGACGGCGACCATTACATCGTCAACGGACAAAAACTTTGGACCACCGGCGCCGGCCTGAAAAACAGCGTCATATGCGCCTATGTCAAAACCGACCGCGGCGCGCATTACCGCAAGGGCATGACGCACATCCTCATCGACAACGATATGCCGGGCGTCGAGTTGCGCAAGCTGGACATGCTTGGCCGGCGCACCGTCGGCACCTACGAGGTCTTCCTGAAGGACGTGCGCGTGCCCGCCGACCGCGTTATCGGCGGCGAAGGCGGCGGCTGGGAGTGTCTGATGGGCGGCCTGCAATACGAGCGGGCGGTGTCGTCGGCGGGCAATTGCGGCGGCGCGCAGGCGGTCGTCGATCTCGCGGTTTCCTACGCGCGCGAACGCGTTCAGTTCGGCCAGCCGATCGGCTCGTTCCAGGCCATAGGCCACATGCTCGCCGACATGGAGACCGAACTCGAAGCCGGCAAATTGCTTACGTGGCGCGCCAACTGGCTGGTGTCCCGGAAAAGGGACGCGCTGCGCGAAATAACCCACGCCAAGCTTTACACGTCCGAACTCTACGCGCGCCTCGCCAACATGGGCGTGCAGATCATGGGGGGCTACGGCATGAACGAGGAGTACGACATGGAGCGCCACCTGCGCGACTCGCGTTCCGCCACCATCGCCGCGGGCACGTCGCAGACGCAGCGCAACCTCATCGCCAATCTCATGGGCATGAAGTCGAAAACCTGAACGGAGGTTGATATGCAAGCGACAACGGGATTCGCGCTGCGCGCGATGGACCATTTCACCGTGCTGACGACGGACTGCGACAAGACGCGGGCCTTCTACGAAATCATCGGGCTGCGCGTCGGCCCGCGCCCGCCCGATCTCGGCGGCACGGGGCTGTGGCTTTACAGCGGCGACAAGCCGATATTGCACGTCATCGGGAAAAGCGAATTGCCCGACGACACCGCGGGCATGCTCGACCACATGGCTTTCCGCGCGACGGATTTGCGCGCGACGATCGCGATGCTGAAGGAAAAGAACGTCGCCTGGCGCATGCGCCGCCTCAACGACCCCTTCGGCGTCTGGCAGATGTTCTTCAAGGACCCGTTCGGCGCCAACGTGGAACTCGACTTCGATGGCGACGAGGCGGGTCCCGAGGGATGGCTGGAGAAGCACCAAAACCAGTGGGGCGCGAGCGCCTAGCGCTCCCGCGGTCAAGGAATCGCGGGCGGAGCGCCTGGACGCTCACTCCGGCAGCTTCGACCCCCGCGTCTCCGGCAGGAAGGGCGTCGCGATCAGCCCCAACAGGTAGATCGACGACAGCACCATCGCCGCCTTGCCGACGCCCCCAAAGGCGGCGATCATCGCGCCCGCGAGGATCGGTCCGAGAAACGCGATGAATCGCGGCGCGTTGAAGGCGAAGGCGAGCGCGGTCGCGCGCATGCGGGTCGGATAGAGCTCCGGGATCCACACAGGCATCCACGAATACTGTCCACTGGCGAAGGCGCCGCTGAAAAAAGCCACGACCAGCAGGATCGTCAAATCCGTCGTTCCAAAGAACAGGATCGGCGTCAGCGCCCACGCCACCGCGTAGAAGAACATCGTCACCGGCTTGCGGCCGAAGGCGTCGGCGAGAAAGCCGATGGAAGCATAGCCAAGGATCGAGCCGGCGGTGAAGGACATCGCCGCGTAGGTCGACCATTGCGGCGCGGGCAATCCCTGCGCGCCGGCGACGCCGCCGATGAACACCGGCACCCATGTCGAAATGCTCCAAAAGCCAACCGTCGTCGTCAGCGACATCAGGAACAGGACGATGGTGCGCTGGCGCGTCGATTGGTCGGAGAACAGATCGATGAGGGTGAATTTCGTCAGATGTCGCTCGGCTTCGGTCAATGTCTCGCCGGCGCGCTGGCGGCCCACCGCCGCGGCTCGTTTGGCGTTGGCCTGCTCCCACATCGCGGATTCGGGAATCGACCGCCGTATCCACAACGTCAGCAGCGCCGGCAGCACGCCGACCAGGAACATGTAGCGCCACGAGCCCGGACCCAGCGGCCCGATGAACAGCCACACGAGGGAGGCGATGAAAAAGCCGATGCCGAGCCCGCTTTGCATGAGGCCGGCGCCTTTGGCGCGCGCCTTGTCGGGCCAGATTTCCGAGATCATCGAGGAGCCTGTCGCCCATTCCGATCCGACGGCGACGCCGACGAGGAAGCGCAGCGCCGCGAAGGACCACCAGCTGAACGCGAGGGCGGACAGGCCCGTCATCAGCGAATAGGCGAGGATGGCGATCAGCATCGTCCGCTTGCGGCCGAAATAGTCGGCCGCGACGCCACCGATCATGCCGCCGACGCCCCATCCCAGCAAATGAATTCCGATGACAAGCCCGATGTAGGCCGGCATCCGAGGGAGCTGCGCGGGGTCGAGCAATTGCCGCATGGCGAGCGGCGCTGTCAAAACCAGCGCGTAGTTCTCGAAGCCGTCGAACAGCCAGCCAAGGTTGCTGGCGAGCAGCGTGTGCCACTGGGTCCGGTTCAGTGTTTGGCGCCAAGGCAAGGCGTCGGCTTGCGTCGATGGCTGCGCGCTCATGAAAATCCCCCGTTTCCGGGTTTGTAGCGCAAATCGGCTTGAAACCGAAACAAACGGCGGTCAAGCCGAGCTTCCGCGCGGCCGCGGACGTGTTATTCTGCCCGCCAGTCGGGGGCGCCGTAAAACAATCGGGCGGACGGATTCATGGCTTTGTTTCGTCTGGGGCCGCAATACGACGCCGCGAATTTCGTGCGCGGCGACGGCGTTTATCTGCGGCCAGCCGAAATGCGGGACTACGCCCCGTGGGCCGAGCTGCGGCAGTCGAGCCGCGCGTTCCTCGCGCCTTGGGAACCAACCTGGCCCCCGGACGACCTCACCAGGGCGGCGTTTCGTCGGCGCGTTCGCCGCCACGCGGAAGAACTTGGCCGCGACGAGGCCTACCCCTTCCTGCTTTTTCTGGAGCGCGACGACCGTCTTGTCGGCGGCCTCACGCTTGGCCAGGTTCGCCGCGGCGTCGCGCAGGCGGCGACGCTCGGCTATTGGATGGGCGCGCCTTACGCGGGCAGGGGCCTGATGGCGCGCGCGGCCCGCGCCGCCGCGCATTTCGCCTTCGCGACGCTGCGCCTCCACCGTGTCGAAGCGGCCTGCCTGCCGGAAAACGCCGCTTCGGTCCGTCTGCTCGAGGGCGTGGGGTTTCATCGCGAGGGGTTCGCCCGCTCTTATTTGCGCATCAACGGCGAATGGCGCGACCACTTGCTGTTCGCGATGACGGAAACAGATCCCATTCTGTCGTCGCGCCGCCCGCGCTAGGGCCGGACACGCGCGCCGGCGATCTTTCGGGCGACGATATCGGCCCAATGTTCCGGTGTCCCGTCGGCCTCCACCCGAACGTCGCAACCGTCGGGAGCGACGAAAAGCCTGTTGGTGTCCTCGAATCGTCCGGCCGAAACGCGATCGACGAAAACCACGAAGGCCCGGCCAAAGGCGGCGCGGGTTTCGGCTGTTGGGCAGATGAAATCGGCGATCGCGACGTGCCCCGCCTCGACGACGCGGTCGCAAAGCCAGCCCATGCGCCTGGCGTGTTCGACGCGGTCCGCGTGCGAAAATCCAAGATCGCGGTGGAGATTGGCGCGGACCTGATCGGCGTTGAACACGACCGCTTCGAGCCGTGGCGCGAGCGCCTTCGTCAAGGTTGTCTTGCCGGCGCCAGGCAGGCCCATGACCAGAATTTTCAGGCCGCAAGTCATCTCGTCGCCGTCGCGGTGGATTCGCGCGGCGACATGTGCGCCACGGGGCCGAAAACCGCAAGACGGGGCGTCCGGCCTCGCCGGGGGAGATCGCCGTGGCCCGCGCCGCTATTGCCCTTGGCGTGGGCTAGGCGCTAGGGTTCCCGCAAGATCACAATTTCGACATTTTCGACCGGGATTTGGGCGGTCGTTGTCGTGAAGAAACGAAGGCGGGCGTGGCCCGGAGAATGACGGGGTCCCGTGCGCCGATTGCTGTTGGTTTTGTTCGCGGCTTTGACGACGCTCGCTGGCGTTCGCGCCGCCTGCGCGGTGGACGCCATTCGCGTCCCCCCGGATTCGCCGGCCATCGATCTCTCCCAGGTTGTGTCCCGCAATTTCTCGCAGGGCGATAAACTGCAGGTCTCGACAGCGCCGGACAAGGGCGGGGTGGTCCGCCGCATCGAGGTTGACGCGACGAAACCCGGCACGCAACCGTCGTGGATCGTTTTCGCGCTGACGAACGACACCGACGATCAGATCGAGCGGCTTCTGGTGGCGCCGCATTTTCGTCTTGTCGGCTCCGGGGTGATCAATCCCGACCTCGGTTCGCGCCGCGTCGCCGCGATCACGGCGAGCCAGGGATTCCCGCCCGAGGTCGAGGAGGCCGACGACGCCGCCATTTTCCGCCTGACGCTCGATCCCGGGACGACGGTTACCTATGTGGCGGAACTGGCGTCGGCGAGTCTGCCGCAGCTCTACCTGTGGGATCCCGACGCCTACAAGGACAAGGAAGCGAGCCTCACGCTCTACAAGGGCATTCTGATCGGCGTGGCGGGGCTGTTGGCGCTGTTTTTGACGATTGTGTTCGTCGTCAAGGGAACCCTTGTTTTTCCGGCGGCCGCGGCGCTCGCGTGGTCCGTTCTGATTTACGTCTGCATCGATTTTGGCTTCTGGCTCAAGATTCTCGGCTCAAGCGGGCCCGGCGACCAAGTGTGGCGCGCGAGCGCCGAAACGCTCCTCGCCGCGACGATGTCGGTGTTTCTTTTCGCCTATCTCAACCTGGCGAGCTGGCACGTGCGCGCCTCGACGCTCGCCGCGGCCTGGTTGCTGTTGCTCGCGGGCCTGCTGGGGCTGGCTGTTTACGATCCCTCAACCGCGGCGGGCGTCGCCCGCGTGTTCATGGCGACCGTCGCCGTCGTGGGCTTCATCCTCGTGCTGTTTCTCGCCGCCCATGGCCACGACCGGGCGATCATGTTGCTGCCGACGTGGTTTTCGCTGCTCGCGTGGATGGCGGCGGCCGGCGCCGCGGTTGGCGGTTTCATCAGCAACGACCTGGTGTCGCCGGCGCTTATCGGCGGGCTCGTTCTGATCATCATGTTGATCGGCTTCACCATCATGCAGATCGCCTTCGCCGGCGGCGGATTGGCGGCGGGCGTCATCACCGACGCCGAGCGCAAGGCGTTGGCGCTGATGGGCTCGGGCGACGTGGTGTTCGACTGGGACGTGTTGTCCGACACGCTGTACGTCGGCCCGGAGCCGGAGGAGTTGCTCGGCCTCAAGCGCGGCGCGCTGCTGGGGCCCGCGTCCGGCTGGTTCGACCTGCTGCATCCCTCCGACCGCGACCGCTATCGCGCGTGCCTGGACACCGTGCTTGAGCAGCGGCGCGGCCGCCTGAACGCCGATTTCCGGCTTCGCGGCGCGGATGGGCACTACCTCTGTTTCCAGCTCAAGGCGCGGCCAGTCGTCAACACCGAAGGCGATGTCGCGCGGGTTGTCGGAACGCTTTCGGACGTGACGCAAGCGCGCGGCGCGGAAGACCGGATTTTGCAGGATTCGGTGCATGACAATTTGACGGGCCTGCCGCACCGCGAGCTGTTTTTCGACCGGCTCGACGCCGCGCTCCGGCGGTCGGCGGCGGAGTCGACGCCGCCGCCGGCGGTCATCGCCATCGATTTGGACCGCTTTCGCGACGTCAACATCGCCGCCGGGCCGGCGACGGGCGACTCCATCCTGCTGACCGCGGCGCGGCGTCTTGGCCGGCAGATAGGGCCGCTCGACGCGCTCGCCCGCGTCACCAGCGACGAATTCGCCATTATCGTCGACAACGCGCGCGACACCGCCGCGGTCATGCAAATCGCCGATATCGCGAGGCGGGCTATCGCCACGCCCATGACGTTCAACGAGCACGCAATCGCCCTGACGGCTTCGGTTGGCGTCGCGTTGTGCGAACCGCAGGCGCGTCCGAAGGCCGCCGACCTCCTGCGCGACGCCGAATTGGCGCTTGCGCACGCCAAACGCTTTGGCGGCAACAGAGTCGAGGTGTTCCGGGCGGCGATGCGCCAAGCGGGCGCCGACAAACGGGCGGTCGAGACCGATTTGCGCGGCGCGGCGGGCCGCGGCGAACTGAAGGTTGAGCTGTCGCCGATCGTTCGCCTCGACGACCGCACCATAGCCGGTTTCGAGGCGCGTCTGCGCTGGGATCATCCGCGCTTGGGCCGCCTCGATCCGGTCGATTTCATGCCGGTGGCGGAAGACGCTGGTCTTGTCGGCGCGGTTTTCCTCTTCATGCTCGACAGGGCGGCGCGCGAATTGGCGGCCTGGCAGGACGCGCTCGATGTTTCCCCGCCGATTTTGGTCAACATCCCCGTCGCCTCGCGAGGCGTTTTCAGGCACGACCTGCTGAACGAAGTGAAAACCGTCCTCACGCGGTCGCATGTGAAGCCGGGTTCGCTCAGGCTGGAAATCCGGGAGGGGATGGTGATGGAAAACCCCGAATTCTCCGCCCAGATGTTGCCACGGCTGCGCGATCTTGGCGCGGGGCTGGCGCTCGCGGGCTTTGGCTCGGGTCAATCATCCCTGGCCCATCTCCAGCGGTTTCCCTTCGACGCGCTCAAGATTGGCAAAATGTTTGTCCATCCCGCGCAATCGGGCGCGCGTCCGTTGTTGTTGCGCTCGATCATCGGGCTCGCCCACGACATCGGCATGGAGGTCGTGGCGGAGGGCGCCGAAAACGAGAGCGACGTGATCGAGCTTTTCCAGATGGGATGCGAATACGCGCAGGGGCCGGCCTTCGGCCGATCGATGAACACCGCGGACGTGCGCGCGCTGCTTGGGGCGGCGGCCGACGCCGCTTGAACGAATAGGCGCGTCCAAGCCCGGCCGCGATGTCGCGACCGGGCCTGGACTGGACGTTAAATGCGCTCGGGGAAACGGACGATGAAGTTGTCGTGGTTCGGCATCTTCACTTGTGGAAGTGTTTTGGCGTCCATCACCGCGTTCTCGTCGATCAGCTTGTTGCCGGCGAGAATATAGGCGACGAGGCTGTAGACCTCTTCGTCGCTCAGCGTGCGCGGCGCCGGCCACGGCATGGCGCGGCGGATGTAGTCGTACAGCGTCGTCGAATAGGCCCAGAAGTCCTTGATAGTCTTGTTGGTCTCGATGCCCTGGCCCTGCATCTTCTCTTCCGTGATCAGGGCGGGGTTGCGGCCGCCTTTGGCGTTGTCGCCGTGGCACTGGTCGCACCCCTTTTCGACGTAAAGCTTGGCGCCGACGGCCGCTGTGCCGGAGCCTGGCGGCAGGTTGGTTCCGTCGGGAAGGATGGTGATGTCCCACGCCTTGATGTCGGATTCAGGGATGGGAGCGCCGAGCCCCGGCCGCGCGCCAAGGCCGTTCTTCGTGTCGTTGCCGGCGGCGAGGGCGCCAGCGACGCCGATCGAAACAAAGGCCGCCAGGGAGAGGGTCTTAAGCGTAAACATGGGCGATCTCTCCCTTGGCGTTGATGCCCCAGCAGGTGAGGCTGTTGTAGTGCTGGTTGGCGAAGCCCATGGGGTTCGTCACCGGCTTCAAGGTCTCGCCGCGCACCTTGACGAAGTCCGCGCGCAGCGGCTGGATGTTGCCGCCGTCGTCGACCGCGCGGCTGGTGAGAACCGCGGGCGAGCCGTCCCACCTCCAGGGGATATGGAAACGCGTGAAGGCCTTGTCCTGCGCCGGTCCCTGCACCGCCGCCTCCGCCCAGCTGTTGCCGCCGTCGGCCGACACCATCACGCGCTTGATGGTGCCCGAGCCTGAGTAAGCGATGCCTGAAATCTCGTAATAGCCCGGCTCCTTCAGCGACATGCCGAAAGACGGGCTGGTGATGAAGCTCTTCACCTCGTTGACGAAGTAGAACTTGTAGGCCTTGTAGTCCGGCAGCACCGGCGAATAGTTGCGCGCCTCGTAATAGGTCATCGCGGGCTGGTCGGTGATTTTGATGCGGCGGACATATTTGACGTTCATGTTGCCTTCCCAGCCGGGCAACAGCAGGCGCACGGGATAGCCCTGTTCCGCCATCAGGCGTTCGCCGTTTTGGTAAAGCACGAGAATGGCGTCGTCCCAGGCCTTTTTCAACGGCACGGAGCGCGTCAGCGCGGGGGTGTCGGCGCCTTCCGGCAGCATCCACACCGCTTTGGGGTCGACGCCAACCTCGTCGAGCAGCGTCGACAGCAGCACGCCGGTCCATTCGGAGTTCGAGGCGAGGCCGTGCAACAGCTGCAGACTGGCCTGCACCGGCTCGTTGGAAAACATCGGCGCCGAGTTGCCGCCGCATTCGACGAAGGTTTGCCGCGTCACCATTGGATAGCGCATCAGCTTGTCCATGGTGAACACCATGGGCTGCTTCACCATGCCGTGGATGACAAGCTTGTGCTGGTTGGGGTCGATGTCCGGAATGCCATTGTGCAAAATCGTGAAATGCAAATGGCTTGGCGTGATCTGGCCGCTCAGCAGTTGATGGGGAGTGCGCGCGTGCTGGGTGCGCGGCTCGCCCTTGGGATTGGAGAGAACGCGGACGGTGTCCTTCTCGAATTTCGAGCGCACGCCGATGGGACCAACAGTCGTTCCCTGGTGGCGGCTCCACTCCGCGTCTTCGAGGGGCTCGGCGGCCGCTCCCGAGAGGCTGGTTCCAGTCCCGACGCCAGCGGCGCCCGCGAGCATCAGTCCGCGTCCCAAAAGGGCGCGGCGGTGCAACAAGCCATTGCCCGCGGCTTGCTGGTCTGGCGCGGTCGGCCCCAAGCCGCCCCGCCGTTTGAGGATTGCCATTGTTTCTCTCCCTTGCGCGCGAACGACATTTTCGTTCGACACATGATCAACGCGGCATTTTGGGACGGTTTGGAAGCGGAGTCCAGCAACGCCGAATTCGGGTAGTGTCCTAATTTGGATTTTGCATTATTTTACCGGGCTCCAAACTGGAGGGGCCGGTTTGGACATGCAAACGAATGTCACGCCGTTATGAATGCCCGAATTTGGGTTCGCTTCCGCGCTGCGGGTGATGCGCGCTTTCGATCTGTTGCAGTCAGCCAGATTATTGAACGGGCCTTCAAGATGAACGCACGTCCCTGTCACGTTGGCGAGACAATAAAACAGCGCGTAAATCATCGCTTGCCCTCGCCGGTTCTGTGCTCCGCCGCGATCGCGGCACGCACCGCGTCCGCTGGCGACTTTATGCCGCCCATATGTAGCACGGCGAAAAACCGCCGCTTGGTGCTTCCCTCAATTGGCGAGGACCAGGCATAGGCTCGCGTAGCCTTGGGATGGCCGGCGAGGTCGAAGACGTGGACCACGCCCTCCCATACCGTGGTGCCGTTGTGCGTCTCTTTGACGGGCACGGATTGGGCGAGCGTGGCGTTGCCGCCGTGCTGGGATTCGACAGCCGTTTGCAAGTCACGGATCAGCGACGCTTCGGCCATGCGACTTAAGCCTCTGAAAGAGAACGACTTTAGTTAAGTACTTGAATCTTAACAGAATCGCACTATTATTCAAATGTGATCTGAGACTGGCTCATGTCAGGGGTAGGATTGCACCGGGGAGGGGTAAAAGCCTCCCCCTTCGTTTTTCAAAGCTCCACAATCCCAAGTGCGTTGTTATTACTAGCGCGCCGGTTCAAAATGGGCGTGAGACGCGAAACGTAATTCTTTGCGCCGCTCTTTTTAATAAAGCTGTTTGGCGCGTACTTCTGCATAACGAAATACGCGCTCGCGTCGCAGGCTTGCACAAAATAGCTTTGCTTTGAATCCTTGGGGTGAGGGTCTTCGATAATGCGCAACAGCGGCATATTGCGATAACCCGGCCTTCCCATATTCGGGACCGGATTATGAACAGCCATACGACGAGTCATCCTTTGTAGCTTTCCCCCGTCAGTGGCATCGGTAAGCACCAAACCGTAGTCATTGCGGAATCCGCCGGGAAAATTTCCATACTTGAGTGTGTTTTCAAACCTTTGAAAGAGGGCCTGCCATGCGCTCTGACGTGCTCCCCGAAATTCCCGCTGACGTGCTCCCCGAAATTCCCGCCATTGATAAGCTTGGTCCATCCCTTGGAGACGGACGATGCGCAAGAGCCGATTCAGTGAAGAGCAGATCATCGCAATCCTGGCCGAGCATGAA
>CAIKAR010000019.1 GCA_903825465.1 uncultured Hyphomicrobiales bacterium
ATGCTCATCATCGCCATGTCTATCACTCCAAAAACCCCCGCTCGGACGGCAAGGGGCGGGTTCAGAACATGGGTCAAATCTCAGTGGAAATTTGCGGCCCTCCCGGGTCAACTCTCAGTGGAAATCAACAGCGTTGGCGTTGAAGGCGCCGACGACCTGCCAAACGGCGAGAAACAAAGCGGAAACGATCCAAACCATGATAAGTCCACCTAATCTGTGGACTATATCGAAATTTATATCGTGTCAACGCCTGTGGCCTGCCGCCTGATGCGCGCCACCTTCCGCAATCGGAGAAACAGCGTACCCGGACGGCTCCGCGTGCGGTCAGATGTGGTACATGAGGCTGGCCGGCTCGATCGCCATGGCGCGCATCTCGGCGAGGGTGCGCGTGTCGAGCGTCCGCGCGATGGCGTTGCGCACTTCGGCCATCACGAGGTGCACCGCGCAGCGGCTCTCGTCTTCGCAGTCGTCACAGCGCTGATAATAGTTTTCGCTGGCGCAGCGGATAGGCGCGAGCGGTCCATCAAGCGCGCGCACGATCTGCCCCACGGTGATTTCGTGCGCCGGCCGCGCGAGCATATAGCCGCCGCCTCTGCCCTTTTTCGAGCGGACGAAACCCGCGTTGCGTAGTTCCGCGAAAATCGTGTCCAGGAACTTCTTCGGCACCTCATTGAGATGCGCGACGTCCGAGACGAGCGCCAACCGGCCCGGTTCGAGCCCGGCCAGATGCACCATCGCCTTGAGACCGTATTTTCCCTTGTTTGTCAGCATGCGCGCCATGTGTGGAAATGTGAGCGGCAGGATAGCGCATCGGTTCGTCGGATACGACCGCCGCGGACCCCGTCAAGGATAATCACTACCACTTAATCACGCGCGGCCCTCCCTGCGCCTGAAGCGGCTGAAGCAACCCAGGTGTCAATCGGCTGGAAATTGGCTTTGACGCGATTTTGGCGAAGGACCCATCCAAAACCCCGATCCGCTCGTTGTTCAAATGGTTCGACCGCCACAACGAGCTTCACCCACACCAAGCGCTGGGATATCGTTCACCGCGCGAGTTTATCGCCCAAACGTCAACCGCGAAGAACTGAGCCCATGTCCGGAATGAGGGGCTGCAACGCGATGACCAGCCGGGAAACACAGATCCGCCAACTCTAGAAAACAGACAAACGGGAGGAAGCGAGATGAGCGAACGTGGGCAAAGAGGACGCCGCGGCCTGACGGGCGCTGGGTTGACCGCGCTATCGCTCAGCATCGTTTTTAACGTGGCGACGATGGCGTCGATCAGCGTCGTCGCGGCCGAAACGGAGGGTCCAGTCTCGTTTGAAGGCAAGACGATCACCGTCGATGTTTCCACCACGCCGGGAGGCGGATATGATTTCTATGCCCGCCTCCTCGCGCGTTATCTGCCGCGGCACCTCGCGGGAGCGCCAGCCATCGTGGTGCGCAACGTGCCTGGGGCCGGCGGCATTGTGCTCGCCAACAATCTCTACAATCTGGCGCCCAAGGACGGCACGGAGATCGCCGCCTTCGAAGGCGGCACGCCTTTCACCTCGTTCCTCAACGGAGCGTCGGTGAAATTCGACGCCGCGAAATTTGGCTGGCTTGGCAGCCTGGACAAGTTCGTGCCCATGGTCCTGACGTGGGCGACCAAACCAATCTACAGCTTCGAAGATCTGAAAACGACGGAAATGTCCGTGGGCGGGTCGGGGGCCGGTTCAAGCACGTCTGGCTATCCCTACGCGCTAAACGCTTTCCTGGGCACCCGGATCAAGGTCATCAACGGCTATCCCGGCAGCGCCGAGGTCGCGTTGGCGCTCGAACGCGGCGAACTGGATGGCTACTCGAGCTGGTGCTGGGATTGCCTCAAGCGCGAAAAACCCCAGTGGCTGGCGGACAAGAAAGTGCGCGTCCTGCTCCAGCTCTCCTTCGACGGCGATCCCGAGTTGACAGCCATGGGCGTGCCCACCATGCGCGACGTCGTGAAGACCGAAGAACAGGCGAAAATGATGAGCATCGTTTTGGCCGCCGCGAATTTTGGCCGTCCCTTCGCCGCGCCGCCCGGCCTCGCGCCCCCCGTTCTCGCCGAATGGCGCCGGGCGTTCGAAGCAACCGCTCGCGATCCCGGCCTTCTCGCGGAATTGAAGGCGGCCAACGGCTCGATCCGCTTCGCCGCGCCGGACGTTATCGAGAAGCTGCTGGCAACCGTCGACACGCTTGACGCGCCTACCCTGGCGCGCCTTCAGGCCGCATATTCGGGAAGCGGACAAGAGAGGTGAGCCATGGACGGCTCTCGGCTCGGTGGCGGCAAGGCCAAGCCGACGAGCGCCCGAGGCGGATTCAGGCGGAGTTGGACCTAGCCGCCGGCGCGATGCGGGGCGACTTGAGCGAGTTGCTCGAAAGCGTCCTCGACAAGGCTGACATGCCGCAGCATGGCCGCATGCGCCGTGGCCGCGTCGCCGCGCAGCACCGCCTTGACCACCGCGTCATGCTCGCCGTGTGAGAGCGTCAGGCGCCCGGGCGCGCGGAATTGCGCGCGTCGAAATGGCGATAGTCGCCGTCGCAGTCCGGTGGCGATGTCGGAGATCACGGCGTTGTTGGCGCCGGCGTAGATCATCGTGTGAAAGGCGACGTTGGCCTCGGCGTAGACGGCTTCCTCGTTGCGCGCCGCTGTCTCGCCCATCCGCTCGTGCAGCGCTTCAAGCCGCCGCCGCTCAATCGGCGTCATGCTGATCGCCGCGAGCCGGGCGCAGGTCGCCTCGATCTCGCCCATGGCGACGAACAGGGTTTCAAGCTGCCTCGACGTGACATGCGACACGGAGGCGCCACGCCGGGGCTTGGCGTCGATGAGACCCGTGGCGGCGAGCTGTCGCAGCGCCTCCCGAACCGGCGTGCGCGACACGCCATAGCGCGCGGCCAGGCCCGCTTCATCGAGGCGCGAGCCAGGCGCGAGGTCGCCCGCGAGGATCGCGTCGGCGATCTCGCCGGCGAGCCGCTCGGCGCGTGTGATACCCTTCGTGTCAGTCATCTCTGGGCGCATGTGTACGATTTTCCATCGGCTTCATTTGTATAAAAACAATGCAACGCCGCCCTCAATTTTAGCCACGGAATCCCGAAATTTGAGCATACGACTCCGACAAATTGCATGCAATAAATAACAACCACATGCAACCTAGGAGCGCGCGATGAAGCGGCGAGACTTCCTTAAATCAACGGTGGCCACGGCCGCCGTCTCCGCGGGGGGCGTTCCGGCGCCCGCCATCTGGTCGTCCGCCAAGGCTCAGTCGCGCGCCGAGACGCTGCTCATCGTCTCCGAGAGCGGGCCGAACAATCTCGACATTCACGGCGTCGGGACCAACGTGCCGGGCTACGAGGCGTCGTGGAATTGTTACGACCGGCTCATCAGCCACGAGATGAAGGAGGGTCCGAACGGCGTTCCCTATTACGATCGCGACAAGTTCAAACCCGAACTCGCCGAAGACATGAACGTCGGCGATATGTCGGCGACCTTCAAATTGAAAAAGAACGCCGTCTTCCACGATGGAACGCCCGTCACGGCGAAGGACGTGAAATGGTCGCTCGACCGCGCGGTGACGGTGGGCGGCTTTCCGACATTCCAGATGAAGGCCGGCTCGCTCGAAAAGCCGGAGCAGTTCGTCGTTGTCGACGATCGGACGATCCGGGTCGATTTTATTCGCAAGGATCGGCTGACCATTCCCGATCTCGCTGTCATCGTGCCCTGTGTCGTCAACTCGGAACTCGTGAAAAAACACGCGACGGCCGAGGATCCGTGGGGCCTCGAATACACCAAGCAGAATGTGGCGGGTTCCGGCGCCTACAAGATCGCCAAGTGGACGCCGGGCGTCGATGTGACCTTCGAGCGGAACGAGGCCTGGACCGGCGGCCCCATGCCCAAGGTGCGTCGCGTGATTTGGCGCGTCGTGCCATCCGCGGGCAACAGGCGCGCCCTGCTTGAGCGCGGCGACGCCGATATTTCCTACGACCTGCCGAACAAGGACTTCGTCGAGCTCAAGAACGACGGCAAGCTGTCGATCGTCTCGACGCCGTATTCGAACGGCATCCAATATATCGGCATGAATGTGACGAAGCCGCCCTTCGACAACGTCAAGGTGCGGCAGGCGGTGGCCTACGCCTTGCCATATCAAAAGATCATGGACGCGGTGATGTTCGGCCTGTCGAAGCCGATGTTTGGCGCCGCGGCCGACGCGCCGACCGAAGTGGCCTGGCCGCAGGCGCATAAATACAACACCGACCTCGCCAAGGCGCGTCAATTATTGGCGGAAGCGGGCTATCCCAATGGATTCGAGACCACGATTTCCTTCGATCTCGGCTTCGCCGGCATCAACGAGCCGCTATGCGTTTTGGCGCAGGAAAGCCTCCAGCAAATCGGCGTCAAGACGACGATCAACAAGGTGCCCGGCGCCAACTGGCGCACCGAGTTGAACAAGAAGGAAATGCCGCTGTTCACCAACGTCTTCTCCGGCTGGCTCGACTATCCCGAGTATTTTTTCTTCTGGTGCTACGATGGCCAGAATTCGGTCTTCAACACGATGAGCTATCAAAATCCCGCGATGGACAAGCTGATCGCCGGCGCGCGCGCGGCCGCCGCGACGGGCGACAAGCCGACCTACGACAAGGATGTGCGCGGCTTCGTCGATCTCGCCTTCGCGGACGCGCCGCGGGTGCCGCTGTTCCAGCCCTATGTCAACGTCGCCATGCAGAAGAACGTGTCCGGCTATCAATATTGGTTCCATCGCCGGCTCGATTACCGGGCGTTGGTCAAGGCCTGATCGAAAGCCGTCAAGCGCGCCCGCCTGGCGCGCTTCCCGCATCCGCTTCATCGCGGTTGAACGTGTCGCAAGGGCGCGTTCGCCGCCGCCGCGAGGTCAGACATGCTGAAGACGATCGGCGACCGCATCCTGACGACGATCCCCGCGTTGATCGGCGTGGTGCTCGTCAGCTTCCTGCTCACCCGCGTGCTGCCGGGCGACACCGCCGCTTATTTCGCCGGGCCGGCGGCGACGCCGCAGGCCATCGCCGAGGTGAAGGCGAAGCTCGGCCTCGACAAGCCGCTGCCGGAGCAATTCGCCAAATACGTCGTCGATCTCGCGCATGGGGATCTCGGCCAGTCGCTGACCACGGGGCAACCGGTCCTCGCCGATCTCACCTCGCGTCTGCCGGCCTCGGCGGAGCTGACCCTGTTCGGACTGATCCTTTCGCTGGTCATCGCGATTCCGCTCGGCGTCGTCGCGGCGGTGCGCCAGGGCTCGGCGGTCGATCATATCTGCCGCGTGGTCGTGACGGCGGGCGTGTCGCTGCCGGTTTTCTTCACCGGGCTGATCCTCGTTTATGTGTTCTACTTCATCTTGCAATGGTCGCCCGCGCCGCTCGGCCGCATCGATGTTTTCGCGACGACGCCGCCGACGGTCACGGGCTTCTATCTCATCGACAGCCTCGTCGTCGGCGACTACGAGGCGTTCCGCTCGGCGCTGTCGCAGATGCTGCTGCCCGGCGTCACCCTGGCGATTTTTTCGCTCGCGCCCATCGCGCGGATCACGCGCGCTTCGATGATCTCGGCGCTGTCGGCGGAATTCACGCGCACCGCGAAGGCGTCGGGGCTCAGTCCGCGGCGGGTGATCGTGACCTACGCGCTGCGCAACGCCCTGCTGCCCGTGGTGACGACGCTGGGCATGGTGTTTTCGTTCCTGCTGGGCGCCAACGTGCTCGTCGAGAAGGTGTTCGCCTGGCCCGGCGTCGGCTCCTACGCGGTGGAGGCGTTGATCGCGTCGGATTTCGCGCCGGTGCAGGGCTTCGTGCTGGCGATGGCGATCATCTACGTCGTTCTCAATCTCCTGATCGATCTCGCCTATGGTGTCATCGATCCCCGCGTCAGGATGTCCTCATGAGCGCCCCCGCCGCGGCCGATGGCGCGCCATCGGGCCAACAGCGTCCGAAGGGACGGTTCGCCGAAACCCTCTCGCACGCGCGCCATATCATCGGCGAAAACCCGGTGACGGGCCTGTCCTTCGCGCTGTTCGCGCTGCTGTTGTTGTGCGCTGTGTTCGGGCCGCTGCTGTCGCCTTATGATCCGCTGGCGAGCGACACGGTGGCGGCGCTGAAGCCGCCGTCGGCCCACCATTGGTTTGGCACCGACCAACTGGGCCGCGATATTCTCAGCCGCGTGCTCGTCGCCACGCGTCTCGACATGTTGATCGCCATCCTGTCCGTCGCGCTGGTTTTTTTCGCCGGCGGCCTCGCGGGCGTCGCGGGCGTCGCGGCGGGTTTCTTTGGCGGTTGGACCGACCGGATCGTCGGGCGCGTCTCCGACACGATCATGGCGTTTCCGCTGTTCGTTCTCGCCATGGGCATCGTCGCGGCGCTCGGCAACACCGTGACCAACATCGTCATCACCACCGCGATCATCAATTTTCCGCTCTACACGCGCATCGTCCGCGCCGAGGCCAACGTCCGGCGCAACGCCGGCTACGTGCTCGCCGCCCGACTGACGGGCAACAGCGACACGCGCATCGCGCTGACGACGATCCTGCCCAACATCCTGCCGATCATGGTTGTGCAGATGTCGTTGACGATGGGCTACGCCATTCTCAACGCGGCGGGGTTGTCGTTCATCGGGCTGGGCGTTCGGCCGCCGGCGGCCGAATGGGGAATCATGGTGGCCGAGGGCTCCGCCTTCATCGTTTCCGGCGAATGGTGGATCGCGCTGTTTCCGGGCCTCGCGCTCATGCTCGCGGTGTTCTGCTTCAACCTCGTCGGCGACGGCCTGCGCGACATCGTCGATCCGCTGCGACGCACATAGGAGCCTGGCCATGTCAGCCGTTCAACTCCTCGACGTTCGCGATCTCACGGTCGAGTTCGCCACCCGGCGCGGCGTCGTTCAGGCGGTTCGCAAGGTCGACCTCTCGGTCGGCAAGGGCGAGACCATTGGCGTCGTCGGCGAATCCGGGTCGGGAAAATCGGTGACGTCCTACGCCGTCATGCGCATTCTCGATCGCGCGGGGCGCGTCGCCGGCGGCAGCGTCAGCTTCTCCGGCCTGGACCTATTGACGGCGTCCGAGGCCGACATGCGCGATCTGCGCGGCCGGGAGATGTCGATGATCTTCCAGAATCCGCGCGCCGCGCTCAATCCGATCCGCGGCGTCGGCCGGCAGATCGAGGATGTGTTGCGCCAGCACGCGCAGGCGGGCTCCGACGACGCGCGCCGCAAGGCGATCGAGGCGTTGACGCAGGTGCGGATCGCGCGGCCGGAGGAGCGCTACAACGCCTATCCCTTCGAACTGTCCGGCGGCATGTGTCAACGCGTCGTCATCGCGCTGGCGCTCGCCTGTCAGCCGCGCTTGCTGATCGCGGATGAGCCGACGACCGGCCTCGACGTCACCACGCAGAAGGCGGTGATGGATCTCATCGTCGATCTGACCCGCGAGCGCGGCATGTCGACGATCCTCATCACCCACGATCTCGGCCTCGCCGCGGCCTATTGCGACCGCGTCATCGTCATGGAAAAGGGCGAGGTGGTCGAGAGCGCCCTGTCGTCGACGATCTTCGGCAATCCGTCGCACGCCTACACGCGCAAGCTGATGCGGGCGACGCCAAGGCCCGGAATCACGCTGCGCGATCTCCTGCCCGAGGGCGAGGCGACGCCGTTGCCGCCGCCCGTTCCCGCTGGCGAGGCGCTGCTCTCGGTCGAGGGTCTCGTGAAGGAATATCCGCGACAGGGCGCCAGCCGGTTCATGGCGAAGCTGTTTCGCAAGGACGTGGCCGACGCCGCCCCCTTCCGCGCCGTTGACGGTTTATCCTTCGAGGTGCGGCGTGGCGAGAGCGTCGGGCTCGTGGGGGAATCCGGTTGCGGCAAGTCCACCACCTCGACGATTGTCATGCGGCTGCTCGACCCGACGGCGGGCCGCATTCTGTTCGGCGGGCAAGACATCGGCGCCATTCCGGCGCGCGATTTCGCGCGTCATCCGCTGCGCGCGAAGATCCAGATGGTGTTCCAGGATCCCACGGACAGCCTCAATCCGCGTCACACCGCGGGCCGCGCCATCGCCGATCCCATCCTCCGCCTTGGCGGCTTGCGCGGCGGGCGGACGGTGCGGACGCGTTGCGAGGATTTGGCGACCCTGGTCGGCCTGCCCACGGACTTGCTCGACCGGTTCCCGCATCAGCTGTCCGGGGGCCAGAAGGCGCGCGTCGGCATCGCCCGCGCCATCGCGCTTGATCCAGACCTGGTGATCCTGGACGAGCCGACCGCGGCTCTCGACGTGTCGGTGCAGGCGATCGTGCTGAACCTGCTCGCGGACCTCAAGGCGAAGCTCGGCATGAGCTACCTCTTCGTCAGTCACGATCTGCATGTCGTGCGGTTGCTGTGCGACCGGGTGATCGTCATGAAGACGGGCCAGATCGTCGAGCAGGGAAGCGCCGCGGACGTCATCGACACGCCGCGGCACGCCTACACACGCGAACTCGTCGCCGCGATTCCGCATCCACCGACGTCCTGACGCCGTGTGGTGGAAGATCGCGGAGCCGCGATTTCCGACCCGCCCCCGAGTTTTTCCTCCAATGGGATTTAGACTTCGGCCTTTCAGAGGACGGAGCCATGAGGCGAGCGCGGTTCCCCGAGCCGTCACGGCCGCAAATGACTCGGCGCTCGCTGTTCGGCGGGCTTTGTGGTTGAAGGGGCCGGCGTTCGCCGCCCCGCCCGGCGAAACGCCCGCGGCCGCCAGCAAGGGAACCCATGTCCACCCGCTATTCCTTCGCCATCCCGATCATCGTCGGCTGCGCGCAATTCATGCATCAATTCGACGGATCGGCGATCGCGACGGCGCTCCCCTCGATGGCGGAGACCCTCCACGACGATCCCCTGCGGTTGAACCTGGCGATCTCCTGCTATCTTCTGGCGCTCGCGGTTTTCGTGCCCGTGAGCGGCTGGATGGCCAGCCGCTACGGCGCCAAGCGCGTGTTCACCATCGCCATCGTCGTCTTCACGGCCAGCTCGGTCCTGTGCGGACTGTCCCATACGTTGGCGCAACTCGTCGTCGCGCGGACGTTGCAGGGAATCGGCGGCGCGATGATGACGCCCGTGGGGCGTTTCATCGTCGTCAGAACCGCGCCCCGCGAGGCCCTCGTGAAGGCGATCAACTATATCACCCTGCCGGCGGGCCTCGCGCCCGTGCTCGGTCCTTCCGTCGGCGGCTTCATTGTCTCCTATTTGTCCTGGCCGTGGATTTTCTTTCTCAACGTGCCGATTGGCGTCGCGGGCGTTTTGCTCGCGCGCCGCTTCATTCCCGATATCGAGGACGAGCGTCCGCCGGCGTTCGATCTCGGCGGATTTGTTCTCGCCGGGATCGCGCTCGCGGCCCTGACCTTCGGCTTCGAGTCGGCGGGGCGTGGCCTGCTGCCGGGCACAGTCATCGCCGCGTTGTTGATCGCCGGCGCCGGTTGCGCCGTCGGCTACTTCTTTCACGCCCGGCGCGCGGCCAACCCCGTCATTGACCTAAGCCTGGCGCGGATCGCGACCTATTCCGAATCCTTGACCGGCGGCGCTCTGTTTTACATGACCACGACGTCCTCGGTTTTCCTGCTGTCGATCCTCTTTCAGATCGGTTTTGGCCTTTCCGCGTTTCACGCGGGCTTGATGACGCTGGCGGTCGCCGGCGGCACCACCCTCGCGCGCTTCGCGCTGCGGCCAATCCTGCGGCTCGTCCGCTTTCGCGAATTTCTCATCGTGAACGCCGCTGTCACTGGCGTTTATCTCGTCGCCTGCGGATTTTTCCGCGCCGACACGCCCTACCTGTTGCTCGTCGCCGTGCTGTTTGTCGGCGGCCTGTCCCGCGCGCTCCAATTCACCGCTATTTCATCGCTGTCCTACGCCGAAATTCCGCGCGACCTGATGAGCCGCGCCACAAGCCTGTCCGCGATGACACAGCAGTTCGCGCAAAGCCTCGGCGTCGGGCTCACCGCGTTCATCGTGCATTTCAGCGTCGCGGCGCACGGGCGCGATACCCTGACCGCCGCCGACATCGCGCCGGCCTATTGGGCGATCGGCGCCGCCTCCTTCCTGTCGATTTTCATTTTCGCGCGGTTGCGCGCTCAGGTCGGCGAAGACATGCGCGAACGCGGCGCGGGAGCGCCACGAGGTCGATGACAACGGCGGTTGTCTCGCCTCGCGCGAGGCCGGCTCGATCTCTTCGAGACTCAAATCGCCTTCCATGAATCACAAGCGATTCAGGAGATACAAGATTTATCCGGATGGGCTCTCAGGTTGAGCCCGCCGATAAAACCTGCGACGATGGTTCGCACTCGGCTTCGACGCTCCATCCTAAAGGCGATGTTAAATGATCGAATTTTGTAAGCGGATGGCCAAAAGAAGCGTTTTCATCGATGGGCTGATTAAACTTAAATCCCTATGGGCGTCGCCAAACTCCCAGACTGATGAAGCCCAAATTATAAAAAAGTTGGCGCGGCGTTTCAACGCGCCCAAATTCTTTGTGGAATTTGGTTTTTCAGGTTGGGAGTTCAACTGTTCGTCGCTGATCAACGACTGGCGTGGACTGCTGATCGATGGCGATGATTATAACGTCAAAATTGGAAAGATAATTCTTAGAAAAGAAATTCACGTTGAAAAAATGTGGCTGACGCTGGAGGGCATGGACTACATATATAAATTTGTAAATAAGGAAAAACTTGGCGTGTTGTCGGTGGATATTGACGGAAATGATTATTGGTTTCTGGAAAAACTTATTGGTTTGAAACCCTCTATTATCATAGCGGAGTATAATTCCTCGTTTGGTTTAAAGCCCGTGACGGTGCCCTACGATCCCCTTTTCGACCGTCTCAAGAAACACGAAAGTCACACCTATTTTGGCGCGTCCCTGACGGCGTTGAATCACTTGGCGACCAAGAATGGCTATTCTCTTTTGGAGATAAGCAGCAATGGAGTCAGCGCTTTTTTCGTTCGCGACGATTTGCTGGGAATCGACGATATAGTTCTCAAGCCGGAGTTCGCGTTTCGCGAAAAATACTTCGAGGACGGCTCTCGTCCTTCCCAGCAGTGGGAGGCGATAAAACACCTCGATTTCATCGACGTGACGCAACACGCTTGAGATCTCCGATAGCGCGCGCCGCGGACGCGCGTGGGTTTTCAGCGTTGCGTCGAGATCAGGGCTTTCCCGACACGCTCGAAATCACGCGCACGGCGCCGTCCCGCAGTCCGGTGATGAGCAGCGGGAAATGCGGATGATTGTGATCGTCCATTTCATATGTGCCGCCCAGCATCGACGGCATCTTTGTTTTCAGAAGCGCCGCCTCCACATCGGCGGGGCGGTCGGACTTGGCGTCGCCGATCGCGTCCACAACGAGCTTCATCGCCTCGTGGACGAAGTATGAGCGCTGGGTTGGCGTCAATCCGTATTTCGCGCGATAGGCGCCGACGAACGCCCGCACAGCCGGAATTTCAAGCGCCGGCGTGAACGACGCGATGCTGGTGACGTTGGCGAGGCCGCCCTTCGCCGCGAATTCCGGCGAAACCGCCTTGAGAGCGCCGGGCAAATCGACGCGTCCCGCGACGGGAAGCGACGCGCCCGTTTCCTCGAAAGCCTTGAAGAAGGCCTCGGTCGACGCGCCTAGAATGACAACAATCGCGTCAACCGGCTTCCCCTTGATCCGCTCGAACACCGCGGGCATGTTTTCGCCCTTGGCGAGCGTGATCCGGTCAAGAAGCGTGACGCGCGCGGCCTCCACGGAGGCGGCGACGCTGTTGGCGTTCATTTGGTTGAAGGGCGCCTCGTCGGCCACAAGAACAACGCGGGCGAGGCCGCGCTCGCGCAGGTTGTTGAGAATCCCGCGCGCGATATCGAGATCGGAAGGAATCGTCTTGAATGTGTAGGCGTTGCCGCCCACGCCCGACGCGTCGACAAAATCCTGCCCCGCCGATGTCGCGATGATCAAAGGAACTTTCGCTTCCAGCGCGATCGGCATGATCGCGTGTGTCACCGGCGTCGCCAGCGCGCCGATGACCGCGGAAACATGGACCTGATCGATCAAACGACGCATGGCCTCGACGCCTACGGGCGGCTTGCCCGCGTTGTCCCCGTAAAACGCCTCGACGGGGCGGCCCAGCACGCCGCCCGCCTCGTTGATCGCCTGCAGCGCCAGTTCAGCGCCATATTGCTCGCTCTGGCCACGATCGTAATTGGCGCCGCTGAGAACCGTCGTGACGCCAATCCGCACGGGTTCGGCCGCCCGCGCGCCGCCAGCCGAGAGAGCCAGCGCCAATACGCCCCATGTCGAAATTTTCACGCGGCATCTCCATTCGCGGTTGCGTCCGCCCACGCGGCGTTCCGCGCGTTACCTTAGCGAAGCGCGCTCAAAACGTGAAATCGCGCCCATCGACCGCGGGCGGGCTTCCCGCTTAATTTTTGTCCTGGGGAGAGGCCATCGCGATAAAAGCCGCCGCGTCGACGACACGGGAATATTGAGGATACCGGTCCTCCAGCATGAGCCGCGACAAGTCTTCGCGCGTGGAAGACATCGCGTCCTTGATCGCGAATATCCGGTATCCGAGATCGTACCCGGCCAGCATCGTGGCGTAAACGCAGCCTTCCGTCGAAAATCCACCCAGGCCTATGTTCTTGATTCCCCTGTTGCGCAGGATGGTGTCGAGGCCGTTGTTGCCAAACCCGTTCACCGTGATCCGGTTGGGAAGCAGAATGTCCTTGTCGTTCGGGCCGGGCTTCATCGCGTCGACCAATTCGACCGGCCAAGTGCCCGTCTTCCACGCCTGCCGAAGAATTTGGGCGCGGTGAAAACCCGCGCCGTTTCCCCAATCCAACTCGCGATAGTCGTCGGTGTAGCCTTCCGTCACCTGCACCACCTGAATCCCGATCGCCCGCGCCTGCTTGGCGAGCGCGACCGACTTTTCAATCATTCCGGATTTCTTGAGGATGGCTTCGTAGTGCGGATATGTCTCTCCACCGGGCGCCGCGAACGTGTTCTGAAAATCGACGAAGACCAACGCGATTTCCGAAGGCTTCAAGGTCTTGTCCAAGGGTGGCACTTTCGGCAGCGGCCCGGGAACCGGCGTGGCGACCGCCGTGGCTTTTCCGCCTGTTTGAGCCACCGCTGGAGCGGCCGCGGCCATGGTCGCGAAGGTCGTCAACGCCGCGCGTCTCGTTTGCATGTTTTCCTCGCTCGAATGTTTGTGGACGCTTACCGAATATCGCCCGCGCCGGGCTCTATCGACGTTATGACAATGTTTCCGTCAAGTTCCCGCGTCGTGAAAGTCCACGGAGGACGCGGCGCGGGGCCATTCAAAACGCGGCCGCCGTTCGCCGGATCGAAGACCGACATGTGACATCGGCAAAACATCACGGGGTTTGAAAATTCCTCGCCGACAATATCCCCCACGGTTTCGAAATCCGTCTGATAGTCGAACGCGCAGCCCTGATGCGGACAAATGCGACACGCGACATAGAGACCCTGATCCGGCAGCCGGACGGCGACGCCTGGAAACGTCCGGCTCTGGCTGGAATAGTCGAACGTCGTCGCCGCCCACGGCTCTTTCGGAGCGGCGATGGACGTCTCCGCTGGCGCGGCGAACAGGGGCTCCGAGCCCGGGCCGAGCGTGAAGAGCGCGCTCAACCGCCCCAGAAGCGACCTGCGATTCATTGACGCCCCATTTTTTTTTCGAGGCGCCTCGCAAGCGCCCGTTTCAGGCGTAAACCCGTGCCCCGCAAGGGTCAATAAACCGCCGCTTGCGGAATTTCACTTCACCGGAAGGCCAAGGGTCGCCTGAATCTGGTTGACGACGGGCCGCGGCGTCGCCAGCACGCGCGCCACCACGTCCTGAACCCGTTCGCCGCTCATCGGGTCGATCTCCGCGCCGAGCTTCGCGGCTTCGGCGAGAAACTCCGGGTCTTTCATCGTTTCATCGAACGCCCGCCTCAACAGCGCGACCCGCTCCGCGGGCACGCCGGGCGGCGCGGCCAGCGGGCGCGCGATGGAGACGGCGTAGGACATGAACGCCGCGACGGGCTCGCGCGCGGCGTCGCCTTTCACGAGGTCGAGGAACAGCGGCGTGTCGGGCAGGTCGGGCTCTTTGCGCAGGCCGGTCTGGATCAACACGTTGAGGTCGCCGTTTCGAATCGCGTCCTTCGCGGTCGCCTTGTAGCCGGCCCAGGTGTTGTTGCCGCGGCCATCGACTTCGCCGCGTCGCATCGCCAGATCGATGTCGACGCCGCCCTCGTATCCGTAAACGAGCTTGAATTTCGTGCCGAGCGTGGCGTTGTAGATCAGCGGGCCGGCCGACGAGCCGCCGCCCGCGCCGGTCGCGCCGACGATGGTTTCCCGCGCGATGGCGTCGCGCAGCGTTTTGACCCGCGATGTCCGCCACGTGACGGTGACGTTGTTCGATTGCGTGAAGCTGCCGAGCCAATTGAACTGTCCGATCGATGTTTGCAGACCCGGCTGTCCAGTCGCCTCCAGGATCAACAGCGCCTGACTGGCGACCGTGAGGAACGCGCCGTCGCGCGGCGCCGTGACGCCCGCGTGGTTGATGGCGCGCAAGCCGCCGCCGCCGGGTTCGTTGATCACAATGAACAGCGGCGCGCCGGGAATATGCCTCGCGTAATGGCGGCTCAACAGGCGCGCGTAGAGATCATAGCTGTCGCCCGGCGCGCCATAGGTTGTGAGCGTGATGGTTTTGCCGGCGTAGAAATCCGCCCCGCGCGCGCCTGTCGCGACCAGACAGGCGCAGGCCGCGGCGGCCACGACAACGCGCGTCGCGGTCATCGTCAAACCGCGGCGGGGGCGCGGGCTTCGATGTCGCCGCCGCGGGCCGCGCGGAGAACCAGCGTGACGACCGCCGCGACGACGGCCGGCAGGCCGATCATCAGATAGATCGATTGCGCGTCCCACTTGCCCTGCACCAGCGCGCCGCCGATCAACGGCCCGACCGTCGCGCCAACGCGGCCCCACGCGTAGGCCCAGCCGAGGCCGGTGCCACGCGTTGGCACCGGGTAGAACAGCGTGCCGAGAGCCATGATGCCGGAATTGCTGCCGCCTGTGAAAAACCCCACGGCGACGAACGCGACGCAGACCACGGCGAAGGGCGCCGTCAACGCGAACCCCGCCGCTCCGATGACGCAGGCCATCGCGGCGAAATAAAACGTCAACACCCGGAACGGGCCGAACCGGTCGATCAGGGCGCCGACGGTG
Source organism: uncultured Hyphomicrobiales bacterium (assembly GCA_903825465.1). GTDB lineage: Bacteria > Pseudomonadota > Alphaproteobacteria > Rhizobiales > Beijerinckiaceae > Terripilifer. The sequence continues at coordinate 15,247 of CAIKAR010000019.1, forward strand.
ACCGACGAAACGAGGCTGCCGAGGTTGAACCAGCCCAGCGCCGCGCTCGCCTCGCCGAGGCCAAAGCCGGCGGAGCGCACCATGTTCGACGACCACGCGACGATGGTCAGCATCGAGCAAAAGCTCATGAAGAACAGCGTCCAGATGAGCGCGGTGCCCGCCGCGCGCCCCTCGGTGAAGAGGTGCTTGAACGGCGCGCCCGGCGGCTTCTTCTCGCCGAAATGAAACTCCGCGTCGGGCGCGACGGCGATCCCGGGCTTCACGCGCGCGAGAATCGCCGCGATTTTTCCGCGCTCGCCGCCCGTGGCCGCGAGAAACGCCAGCGATTCCGGCAGCGCGAACCACATGATCGCCATGATCGCCAGCGGCAGCGCGCCGCCAAGCGCATAGACCGACGGCCAGCCATAGTTGGTGACGAAAAACGCGCCGGCGAAACTGCCGATCATGCCGCCCGCCGGCAGCGCGGCCCACAGAAGCGTCACGACCGCCGCGCGCCTGCGGCGGGGCGCGTACTCGGCGGCCAGCGCCAGCGCGTTCGGCACCGCGCCACCCAGGCCAATCGACGAGATGAAACGGAAGATGGTCAGCTCCCGCCCGCTTTGGGACCACGCCATCGCGATGGAGAACACTCCGAAAATCAGCGCCGAGGCCAGCAGCATCGACCGGCGGCCGAAGCGGTCGGCCAACATGCCGAACGCGAGCGTGCCGACCAGCACGCCGACGCCGCCGACGCTGAACACGAATCCGAAATCCCGCGGGCTCAGGCCCAGGCTCTGGATCACCGCGGGCCCGATCGCGCCAAGCGACTGCGCGTCGTAGCCGTCCATCAGCGCCAGCGCGAAGCACAGCGCGAACACAAACACGCGGTAGCCGGTGAACGCGCCCTCGTCGAGCGCCTCGCCGATATCGAACCTCTGCGTCGCCATGGCTCCCCTCCCCGTTGTTTCGCGAGCGCTTCGTTTTGAAGCCGCCGAAATCCCTTCGCTATTTTCCCCACAACCGCTTCGAGGCGATGCGCGCGCCCTCGGTCATCGCCTCCATCTTGGCCCACGCCACGTCCGGATGCACCTCGTCGCCCGCCGCCGACGTGGCGAAGCCGCAATCGTTGCTGGCCATCACGCGTTCGCGCCCCACGATATCCGCGTAGCGCTCGATGCGCTGCGCGACGAGCTCGGGATGTTCGACCAGATGCGAGCAATGCGAAACGACGCCCGGCAGCAGCACGATGTCGTCGGGCAGCTTCGCCTCTTTCCAAACCGTCCATTCGTGCTCGTGACGGGGGTTGGCCGCCTCGAACGTGAAGGCTTGCGCGTTGACGCGCAGCATCAGGTCGATGTAGTGCCTGAGTTCCCAGTCGTGAACGCGCGGCGCGACATTGACGCTGTAGCAGGTGTGGAAACGGACTTTTTCGCGCGGGATTCCCTTGAGCGCGAGGTTCACCGCCTCGACGCGCGGCGCCATGAACCCGCGGCATTCCTCGACGCTCGACGCCGGCACGCGGTTGTAGTGCGTGGCGAGGCGGGGATCGTCGATTTGCAGGATGAATCCGGCGTCGACGATCGCGCGGTATTCGACGTTGATCGCGTTGGCGAGGGCTTCGAGATAGTCTTCGTCCGTCTTGTAGTATTCGTTGGGGTGGTACATTTCGAGATTGGTCGGCGAGATGGCGGTGACGAAGCCCTCGGCGGCGTTTTGCCCCGCCATCGCCGCCTTGAGATTGGCGATGTCGCGCGCCACCTCGGCCTGGCCGATGTAGGCGACGGGCCCGGCGCAAACGGTGGCGGCGCCGCGGCGCTGCTTCGGCGAATCGACGCCGGCGCGGCGGCCTTCGTTCATTTTGACGAGGTCTTCGTAGGCGCCGGGAAACGCGAGGGAATCGCGCGTCGGCCCTTTGTAGGTCAAGGGCTTCGACACTTCCTCGATGCCGCTGAGACGCATCCGTCCATAGGCGGCGAAACTCGACTTCGAATGCTCGCCGTCGTTGACGACATCGACGCCGAGCCGCGCCTGCCGCGCCACGACGTCGGCGACCGAGGCTTTGACATCGGCTTCGAATTCGCCGTGGTCGTAAGCCCGGCCCGCGTCTTTGGCGACAAGCGGCGCCATCATCGCCGCGGGCCGCGGCAGGCTGCCGCAATGCGTGGAGAGAATCCTGTCCGAACTGATCTTCATGCGCCTTTTTCCCTCGCGCGCTTCGTCAATGTCCAATCCTGTCGAAAACGCTGGGTTCGATTCCGAGCGCCGCGCGGCCGTACATTCCGCCGGCGCGCTCGCGCGCGAACGAATTGTGCGCGGCCGCGGCGTTGATGTCGCGCCAGACGCGTTGCAGCGCGTGCGTGTCGTAAACGGCGCTGCCGCCGCCGGCCTCGAACAAGCTGTTGACCGCGAGGCGGCAACGCCACGCGGCGTGCGAAATGTCGCGCATCCAGCGCGCGCGGTCGATCGCGGCCGCGGCGTTGCCGTTGTCGGCCGCGTCGATTTCGAGTCCATCCTTCAGCAGGAGCGCGAAGGCCGCGTCGATGTCCGCGCCCGCCTCCGCGACACGCATGAAAAATCCCGCCTGCTCGCCGATTTGCGCCGCGGGCCAACCTTCCATTCGCGCGCGGAACGCCTCCTTGAACGCGTCCAGGCCCGCGCGCGCGACCCCTATGGGCGCGCCCGCGAGGGATATCGCGAGGATTTGCGGAAACGGCGCGCGATAGAGCGGCGCGTCGTGATGCCTAGCGCCCGGCGAGAGGCCCCGCGACAGATCGGCGATGGCGAGGGCGCGCCGCGCCGGCACAAACGCGTCCTTGACGCGCAGCGTGCGACTGCCCGTGCCGCGCAGCCCAACCGTGAACCAGTCGTCCACCACTTCGACATCGCTCTTGGGCGCGAGCAGATACGTCGGCGTGACCGAACCGTCGGCGCGTTCGACGCCGGCGCCGAGCACGATCCAACTGGCGTGGGCGACGCCGCTGCAATATTTGCCGACGGCGTTGCGGACGCGAAAGCCGCCGTCGCAAGGTTTTGGCCGTTCGCCGCCGAGCCGCACAACCGAGGCGACCAGGCTGTCGGGATCGTCGAACACCTCGCGCTGGGTCTCGACGGGAAACAGGCTCGTCAGCCAGTTGTGGCCGCCGAGCACCGAATAGAGCCAACCTGTCGAACCGCAGCCGGAGGCGAGTTCGGCGCCGACTTCAACCAACGCGGCGAGGCCGAGTTGCGAGCCGCCGAATTCCTTCGGCGCCATGAGTCTGAACAGTCCGGCGGACGAAATCGCGGCGATCGTTTCGGCGGCCACGTCGCGGTTGGCGTCGGCGGAGCCGGCTTTTTCACGCAGCAGGGGAATCAATTCGCGCGCGCGCGAAACAGCCTCGGAGCGGCTCGCGAAAACAGGCCTCGCGATGGCGGCGCCGGGGTTCATGGCGTCCCGCCCTTGTGGCTGGACGGCGTGATCACCGGACGATCAGCTTCGCCGGATCCAGCGCCGATTTGTAAAGCCCGAATTCCTTGCCCATGGCGATGTAATAGTCGAGGTCGCCGGGCTTGATCGCGGTGGAAAAATCGCTCAGGCCAGGGAAGCGGCTTGGCGCGGTGAAACCGAGGTATTTCGTTTCCATCGGGCCGATTTCATCGGGGTGGGCGCGCATATAGTCCGCCGCCTCGTCGAGGCTCGCCCGGAAGTTCTTGACCGCCGCGGGGTATTTGGCCACCCAGTCGCTCTTCGCGATATAGCCGACCGCCAGCGTGTCGGCCTGCAAGTCGGCCACGAATTCCGCGTAGACGTAGCCGACGCCGGATTTTTCCGCGGCCGCGCGCAGCGGGTCGGTGATCGTCACGGCGTCGAGCGTGCCGGCCTTGAGCAGGTCCGGCATTTGCGGGAAAATCGCCTCGACGCGCGTGACATCGTTGTCGCCCAGGCCCTTGACGCGCAGCCATTTCCGCAAAAACACGTCCATCATCGAATTGAAGCCGGCGACGCCGATCTTCTTGCCCTTGAGGTCTTCCGGCTTCTCGATCTTGAGCCCGCTGCGCACCATCAACGCGATCTTCGAGTGTTCGCGGTCCTGTCGGGCGGCGCCGGAAATCAACCGCAGATCGAGGCCGGCGTCGACCGCCTGCAACAGGCCGGGCATGGTCGAGGCGCCGATCTGGAGATCGCCGGACATCAGGCCCGTCGGGATGTTGACGATGATCGGAATCCGCTTGGGATCGACGTCGAGGTCGTGTTTGGCGAAGATGCCCTTTTCCTTGGCGAAGAAAATGGGCGTGAAGTCCGACGCCGTGACATAGCCGATCGCGACCTTCACGGGCTCGGCGCGCGCCAGCGGCGCGAAGGCGGCGATCGCGGCGAGGACGCCGAGCGTTGTCTTGAACATATTCCCCTCCCAACCCTGTTTTATTCCGCGTCTTGTTTTCAAGCCGCGCGCGTCAATGCTTGTAGTCGCCCTTCTCGAAGGCCGCGTCGAAAAAGGCCTGCGACACCACGCCGATTTCCCACCAGGTGTTGTTGAGGTCGAGCAACAGGAACGAGCGCTTGCCGTCCTTCGTCTCGACGCCGCGCACCTCCTTGATGCCGTAGTCGCCCTTGTGGGCGAGCGCGGCGGCGTGCGCGGATTCGACCTCGGCGTCGCCCGCCACCGACAGCACGAAGCGGTTGTCGACGGGCTGCTCCTTGCATTCGCCATCCTGAATGTGAACGCAGACGACGGACCACGGGCCGCCCTTGAACATGTACTGCGCCTCTTTCAGCGGGCGGATGATGTCGAGCCCGAGAAAGTCGACGAGGAAGCGCCGCGTCGCTGCCATGTCGGTGCACTCGATGGTGCCATGCGAGAAAAAATCGTTCTTGATGAGCGGGGCGGCGGCGGGCATGGAAATCTCCGTGTCAAAAATCGTTCGCGGCGGCGGTGGTCACTCGGCGGGATCGACGAACTGGTCGCCCTTTTCGCGCAGCGCCGAGTAGAGAAGCTCGGGCGCGCGGTACTCGACCTCCCACCAGTTGGTGTCCTTGTCGACGAAATAGATGGCGTAGGAGCCGTTGCGGAAGAACGGCTTCTGCACGCGCGTGATTCCGTATTCGGCCTTGTTGGCCGACAGTTTTTCGTAGGCGTCGTCGACGGCCGCCTGGCTCGGCGCCTCGAAGCCCCAGTGATTGAGCATTTCCTGCGCGACCGGCACCTCGGCGACCTCGCGCACTTCCAGAACCCAGTAGGGCGAGCCGTGCTTGCGCCCGCCGGCGCGGTGGCCCTTTTCGCGCACGTACATCAGGCCCTTCGCGGGCTCGACGCATTCCATGTCCATCGCCTCCTCGTACATGCGGCGCGCCCGCTTCATGTCGGTGGTGACGAGCGTCCCCGAAATCAGCGATTGCGATTTCACGTGCGCGGCGGGCTTCACATGGGTGTTCATGGCGTTTCCTCCGGGTTCGTTCAGAGATCGAGCACAAGCGTTTCGCCGGGCATGGCGCGCGACACGCACACCTGCAGCACGGTGTCTTTCTCGTCGTCGTCGAGCACGTCGTCGCGGTGGTCGACCTTGCCCGAGAGATAGGTCACGCGGCACGTGCCGCAGCGGCCCGTCACGCACAGCGTCTTGACGCGGACGCCCTCCGCCTTCAGCGTCGCGAGGATGCTTTTGTCGGCGGGCACGGTCAGCGTCTTCCCCGATTTTCTCAGCGTGATCTCGAAGGGCTGGTCGTTGTTTTCAGGCGCGAGGTCGGCCTCGCTTCCCTTGAACAATTCGTAGTGGACGGAGCCCTTCGGCCAGTCGGCCGCGGCGGCGTTGACCGCCTTGATCAGGCCGAGCGGCCCGCAGACATAGACATGCGCGGCGGGCGCGCGCTTCGACAGCAGGGCTGTCAAATCGACGCCGCGCGAAATATCGCCGCCGTCGAAATGCGTTTTGACGCGTTCGCCGTGCGCCTGGACGATTTCCTCCAGAAACGCCGCGTCCTCCGCCGAGCGCGCGCAATAGCGCAGCGTGTAATCCTTGCCGAGCGCCTTGAGCCGCGAGGCCATCGCCATGATCGGCGTGACGCCGATGCCGCCGGCGATCAGAATGTTGACGTCGCCCGCCTCGTTGAGGGGAAAATGATTGATCGGCGCCGAGGCGTGGACGACGTCGCCCACCTTGATCTGATCGTGGACCCAGGCCGAGCCGCCGGCGCTGTCCGCCTCTCGCAGCACGCCGAGCACATAACGGCTGGTCTCGCCGGGGTCGTTCATCAGCGAGTAGGACCGGGCCTCGCCGATCGGCAAATCGATGTCGATATGCGCGCCCGCCGCGAAGGCCGGCAAGTCGCCGCCGTCCAGGCCAACCAGTTCAACGCGCCGAACGCGCGGCGTCGCCGATGTGATTTTCGCTACCTTGAGCGCTGGCAAGTTCCGTCCCCGATGGCCTGTTGGCCATGGAAACTATAGCAACCCGCCCGGTTGGCAAGACGCCGCTCAGGGCCGCGTCCCGGCTTTCGCGGCGGCGGGCCCGGCGCCCCGGCCGAGCGCGCAGGCCAGCGCGAGGAACCACGCGAGCACAGTCCATCCAAACGCCAGCGAGCCCGCGGCGACGAGCCAGCGGCGGGGATGACGGCGGCTGAACGCAAGCCAGGCCGGCGCCGCGTAAACGCCCGACACGGCGATCCATAACAGCGCATGGAGGGTGAAATCCCAGCCCTTCCACAACCGAAGCAGGACGATCGCCGTTCCAACGACCTGGCACACGATGTCCAGATTATTGAAGTAGCCGTCCGCGCGAACGCGGTCCAACTCGCCGCGAAGGGAACTGGACATCCACTGGTTCAAGTCCCGCATGATGATCAACCGCCTTTGAATTTGATCGCGTTTCGGGGACTGGACGCGTTTTCCGCGCCGACGAAACGCTCCACGGCGATGGCGATTTGCGCGAAAATGAAGAGATAAAGCGCCAGATCAAGCGCGTCCGAAAGCGAGCTCAGCTCCATCTGGTAAATGGGTCGCATCATGCAGAAGTCGAGCGCCAGGACGCTCGTGGCGATGGCGAACACCGTTGCGCGGAGATCGAAAACAATGACGCTGACGATCACCGGGACGACGAAAGTCGAAAGCCGGAAATGGTCGGGATCGCCATCGAGGTAGCGGTCGAACACAACCGCGAGCAGCACAAGAGCGACGGCCCCCGGGAAGCGCGTCCACGCCGACGCGGTCCGGCAAACCCTGAGCCAGCGCGCGGTCAGAGCGTGCGATCCCTGTTCCCGCGCCGCCCGGCGCGCGGCGTAGGCCGCCAGAATGGACAGCCCGACGCCCAGAACGACGTCGCCATAAGACGAGAAAAAATGCCGCAACGCGAGAAGACACAAGAGCCCGGCATACGTCGCGAAAGCCGCGGCGAGCGCGGCGGCGAGATTTCCCGGTCTCATTGCAATCGCCACTTCGATTTCCCGTTTCCGGAGGCCTGGCCGCGACGCGGATCGGCGTCGGGCTCCCTCGACGCTAGATATTCGCCGCTATTTTGGAAAAGTCGCCCGACACCTTCGTTCCAAGCGTTGTCGCGGCCCTGATGATCACCACCGCGATAAGGCCCGCGATCAGCCCGTATTCGATAGCGGTCGCGCCCGATTCGTCGCGCAGGAACTCGATAAGCAAAGCTTTCATGGAATGACTCCCTTAGACGCCGAAAACATCGGCGAGTTCCTTTAAAATTCCGTGAAAGTCGCTGGCGCTCCGGTTCCAACGGGCGTCGCGGTCAAGCTGTCGCGAACGGTTTCGCGAAAAACCCGGGAACAAGGTTAACGAAGGCGCCCGCTACGTCGCGCGCGCCGCGCGGCCCTTGTCGTCGACCGTCACGTTGTAGTCCGCGCGCGCCCTCTCGACGGTGATGTAGCCTTCGTCGAGGTCGCGCTGGACGGACGCCAGGTCGCGCTCGGCGGGCGGGCCGTAGCCACCGCCGCCGCCGGTTTCGAGAACGACGACGCTGCCCGCGGCGAGCGGCTCGCCATGCGCCTTGTATTTTGGCGTCGCCGTCCCCGCCTTTTCGTCGATGACGAGAACGCGGCCGGGGCGCGCCTCGCCGCCGCCGAGAACGCCCCACGCGGGATGGTTCGTGCGGTCGAGGTTTGTCTGCAACAGGCAGTCTTCGAGGATGCGGTATTTTTTCGCGAAGCCGAGCCCGCCGCGGAACTTGCCCGGTCCGCCCGAATCCGCGCGAAGCGCGATCGACTCGACGCGGAACGGCAGCAGGCGCTCCTGCAGTTCGATGGGGATCAGGCGCGTGTCGCCGTGCGCCATCGTCCGGAAGGGGCCGGCGCCGTCGTGCGTCGCGCAGGCGCCCCAGCCGCCGTGGCCGCTGTCGTGGCCGTTGAAAGGACGGCCGTTGGCGCGCCGGCCAAACAGGCGGAAGCCGGAATGCGTCGCGAAATGGCCGCCGGTGACGCGCTCGGGGAGCGCTTTTTCCAGCGCTTTGATCACCGCGTCGATGACGGTTGGAAACGGCATCGGATAGTTCGCCATCGGCGCCGTCGGATCGGCGCTGAGAATCGTGCCTTCCGGCAAAATCAGCTTCAGCGGGCGAAACAGCCCCTCGTTGGCGGGCTCGTCGGGAGCCACCAGATAACGGAAGGCGACGCGCGCCGTCGTCAGGCCGCCGCCATGGTAGCCGGAATTGATCGAGCCCTTCGCCTGTTCGGCGATGCCCGTGTAGTCGACGGTGATTTCCTCGCCCTTGATGATCACACGGACCTTGATCGGAATTGGCGCGTCGCCCTGCCCGTCGTTGTCGAGCCATGTCTCGTGGGTGTATTCGCCGTCGGGCAGGGCGCGGATATGCTGCCGGGCCGCCGCTTCCGCCTGATCGAGAATGATTTCAATCGCGCGCTCGAACGTCGATGTTCCGTATTTCACGACGAGGGCGGCGACAAGGTCGCGTCCCAGGAAACAGCCGGCGAGTTGCGCCCTGATGTCGCCGAGAAGCTCGGTGGGCAGGCGGGTGTTGTTCTCGATGATGCGGTAGACTTCCTCGATTGGCTCGCCCTTCGACCACATCTTGATGGAGCGCAGTTGCAGCCCTTCCATGAAGATGTCGTGCGAGTTGTTCATCGTGCCGCCGATGTCGATCCAGTGCACGTTGATCGCGAAGAAGCCGACAAGCGCCCCCGAGCCGTCGATGTTTTCCGCGATTGGCGTGTACATCACGGTGTTGTTGAGGTGCTGGCCCTGCACCGCGGCGTGGTTGCAGACCAGCACGTCGCCGAAATGCAGCCGCTCCATGCCATAGGTCTTGATTCCGTCGCGCACCGCGGTGCCGACGGAATCCGCCACGAAGGGCGGCATGCCGCCGGTGCATTGCGCCACGAGGCGCCCCTTGATGTCGGTGACGCCGACGGCGAAGTCGTTGTACTCGTAGATATAGGGGCTGAACGCCGTGCGCTTGATGTTCGCGTCGATCTGATTGGTCGTCGAGATCAAGCCGTAGCGAAGCACTTCGAGCGTGATGGGGTCCATCGCGCCCCGACCTGTCGCGTTGTCGCTCATTTGGAGTCCGCCCGCCGCGCGCCACAGTGAATGCGGATTTCCCGCAGCCGTCCGATTTCGAAGCGGTCGGATGGCCCGACGAGCGTGGTCGAGCCGTATTCCTCGATCACCGCCGGCCCGGAAGCCGCGAAGCCCGGGGCGAGCCCCGCCCGCTGATAAACGGCGGCGTCGACAAAGCCGCCCTCTTCCTGAAAGTGGACTCGCCGCGTCGTTGGCGCCGACGCCGCCTCCACAGCCGGCGCGAGGGCCGACAGGTCCGGGCGCTGCTGCCGGGCGAACGCGGAGATATGAAGCGCCTGCAATTCGGCTGGATTGGCCGGGTCGGAATGCCCATAGCGGCGCTTGTAGTCGCGCTCGAAAGCCTGGCGGACCGAGGCGTGGTCGCCGGCGCCGCCGACAGGCACCTTGATGTTGTGACGCTGGCCCAGATAGCGCATCTCGGCGTGTCGCTCGAAGAGGATTTCCCGCGCGCCGAATTCCGCGCGCAGCGACGCCGCCGCTTCCGCCTCCATCGACGCGAAGGCGTCCTGAACCGGCTTGATCGCGTCTTCCGTGAGGACGCCGGTGTAGGTCTTCGACAGGTCGATGCGCGCGTCGGCGAGCAACATGCCGATCGCCGAGAAATTTCCCGGCGCCGGCGGCACAACGACCGTCGGTATCGACAGTTCCCGCGCCAGCGCCGAGGCGTGCAGGGGACCGCCGCCGCCGTAGCAGAACAGGACGAAATCGCGGGGATCGAGGCCATGCTCGACCGACACTTGCCGTATCGCGCCGGCCATCGTCACCGTCGCCAGCGACAGGATGCCGTCGGCGAGGCGGAGCGCGCCGTCCTCGCCCGCGTAGCCCAGAGGTCCGGCGAGCGCCGCGATGGCGCGCAGCGCGCCGTCGGCGTCGAGCTTCAACTCGCCGCCGAGGAATCGCTCCGCGTTCAGGCGCCCCAGCGCGAGGTTGGCGTCGGTGACGGTGGGCTTGGTTCCGCCGCGGCCATAACACACGGGGCCGGGCGTCGATCCCGCGCTGCGCGGGCCGACGTGAAGCCGGTTTTGCGAATCGAGCCACGCCACCGAACCGCCGCCCGACCCGACTTCGACAATGTCGATGACCGGCGACTTTATCGGGAACCCATGGACGTAGCCGCCGGCGTAATAGATCGTCTCCACGTTGAAGCGCCCGTCTTCGACGAGCGCGCATTTCGCGGTGGTGCCGCCCATGTCGAAGGCGACGACATTCTTGAAGCCGAGTTCCTCGGCGTAGGCGCCGGCGCCGATGCAGCCGCCGATCGGTCCGGATTCCACGAGGCTCACCGGTTGCCGGCAGGTGCGCTCGACGGAGAGCAGGCCGCCGTTCGAGCCCATCATGAACAGCGAGCCCGCGAAGCCGCGCGCCTTCATGTCGTCTTCCAGGCGGCGGATGTAGGTGTTGACCTGCGGCCCCACATAGGCGTTCGCGGCGACGGTCGACGAGCGCTCGTACTCGTACCACTCGCGCGTCAGATCCACGCTGCACGTCACATAGACGCCGGGAAGCCGCTCGCGCAGGCGCCGCGCCGCCGTTTCCTCGTGCTCCGGGTTGGCGAAGGAATTCATGAAAAAGACGGCGACCGCCTCGACCTCAAGCGCCGCGAGCCGCTCGGCGAGGCGGTCGAGCGCCTCCAGATCGAGCGGCTTGACGACCGCGCCGAAGGTGTCGACGCGCTCCGGCGCCTCGAAGCGCAGCGAACGCGGAATGAGCGGCGGGTCGCGCTGGTAGTGCAGATCGAAGGGGTCGGGGCGGTTGGCGCGCGCGATCTCCAGCACGTCGCGAAAACCCTCGGTCGTCACCAGCGCGGCCTTCGCGCCGCGGCGCTGAATGTAGGAATTGATGACGAGCGTCGTGCCGTGGTTCAGGAACCGCGCCTGCTCGGGCGTCAGGCCGGCCTTGGCGAAGCAATCGAGGATGCCGTCGACGAAGTTTCCATAGGTCGTCGCGCTCTTCGTCAACGCGATGCGGCGGGTCTCGCGGTCGTAGCCGACCAAATCCGTGAAAGTACCGCCGATATCCACGGCGACGGCGTAGGACATCCATTCAACTCCCGAATTCGCGACGCGTGGTCCAGCGAGGTTTTGAAAAGTCTATGCGGCAACGCGAACGCGTGCGCAAGGCGGCCGCCGCGCGGACGCGGGCGGCGCCGCTTCGCTCACATCTCCATCGGCAGGCCGGCGTAGTTCTCCGCCAGCAGGGTTTGGCCGGCCCGCGAGCCCAGCACCGTCCGCAATTCCGCCAATTGCCGCTTGCGGTCGAACGCGTTCTCGCCGGGCAGGTTGTGCATCATCGAGGTCATCCACCACGAAAAATGCTGCGCGCCCCAGACGCGGCGCAGGCAGGTCTCGGTGTAGGCGTCAAAGCGCGCCGTCGCGCCGGTCTTGTAAAACTCGGTCATCGCGCGCGACAACACGTAAACGTCGGAGATGGCGAGGTTCATGCCCTTCGCGCCCGTCGGCGGCACGATATGGGCGGCGTCGCCGGCGATGAAAAGCCTGCCGTGGCGCATCGGCTCGGAGACGAAGCTGCGCATCGGCGTCACCGATTTCTGGGTGATCGCGCCCGTCGAAAGCGTGACGCCCTCGTGGTCGCCGAGGCGCAGGGCGAGCTCCGTCCAGATGCGGTCGTCGGACCAGTTGTCCTCGCTTTCGTCCGGCGCCACCTGCAAATAGCAGCGCGAAATCTTCGGCGATCTCATCGTGAAGAGCGCGAAGCCGCGCTCCTCGTTCTGGCAGTAGATGAGCTCGGGCAGCGTCGGCGCGGCGTCGGCGAGAATGCCCAGCCAGCCAAACGGATAGTCGCGCGCGTAGTCGCGCCGAACCGCGTCGGGAAGCGCCGCGCGGGAAACGCCGTGAAAACCGTCGCAACCCGCGATGAAATCGCAGGTCACGGTCGTCTCCGCGCCATTGTGCGCGTATTCGACGAACGGCTTTTCCGTGTCGAGGCCGCCGACCTTGCGCGCCTCGGCCTCGAAGATCACGGGCACGCCGGCGGCGAGGTTCGCCGCTATCATGTCCTTCACGACCTCCTGCTGGCCGTAGATGTAGATGCGGCGCTGGATGAGATCCCACATGTCGACGTGAAAAAGCTGGCCGCCGGCGATGTATTCGGTGCCGTCGTGAACCATGGCTTCGCGCCGCAGCCGCTCGTCCATGCCGGTGGCGGCCATCAGATCGACGGAGCCCTGTTCGAGCAGCCCGGCGCGCACGCGCGTTTCGACATAGGCGCGGGCGCGGGATTCGAGCACCACGCTCGACACGCCGGCCAGATGCAGCAGCCGCGCGAGCATGAGCCCCGCGGGGCCGGCGCCGATGATGCAGATCTGGACGTGCATGTTGTCTCTCCCCAAGCCGAAGGATTAGCGGGTTTGGGGGAGCCGGCGCAATGGCGGGCGACGGCTTTTCAATTGTCGCGTTTCGCTGCTAGTTTCGCCGAATCACGGCAGCGGGAGCGTTCCATGCGGGTCGCGTCATTCGTTGGACAAAAGGGCGGCGTCGGCAAAAGCGCGCTGGCGCGCGTGCTGGCCGTGGCCGCGGCGCGCAAGGGCCGCAAAACGCTGATCGCCGACTTCGACCGCGAGCAACTGACCTGCGTCGAATGGGCCGGACGCCGGAAGCGCGCCGGCCGCAAGCCCGACGTCGAGGCGCGCGAATTCAAAACGCTGAAGAAGCTGCGCAAGAACGTGGATGGCTACGACGTTGTGGTGGTCGACACGCGCGGCCACGCCGACGAACTCACCAAGGACGTGGCCGACGAAAGCGACGTCGTGTTTTTGCCGACCAGCGCGTCGCTCGACGATCTCGGGCCGACGCTGGACCTCGCGCGCCGGCTCGCCCGGCACGGCATCGCCGACCGGATCGTGATTGTGCTGTCGCGCGTCGGACGCTCGGAGCGGCTGCTCGACAACGCCGCGCGGGTCATCGAGGAGGCGGGTTTCGAGGCGCTCCAAGTCCACTGGCCGCAGCGCGACGGTTTTCAGGGCGATCTCGACGACGGGCTCGCGGGCAGCGAGGCTTCGAACCCGCATCTGCGCCAATCGGCCAAAGCGCTGGAAGACGCGTTGCTGGCGCGGCTTGGCGGGAAGTAATCCGCCATGCCGCGCGAATCAGGGCAACAGTCCCCGCGCCGCCGCCTCTTCGATCAGCTTCAGCACTTTCGGCGGCGACATCGGCAGCGACCGCGGCCTGATGCCGATGGCCTCGCCAATGGCGTTTCCAATCGCCGCCATCGTCGGCGTGACCGGCACTTCGCCGACGCCGCGCAGGCCGAAGGGATGCTTCGGGTTCGGCACTTCGACGATCACCGTGTCGATCATCGGCACGTCGGAGGCGACAGGCATGCGGTAGTCGAGGAAGCCCGCGTTCTGAAGCTTGCCGTCGGCGCCGTAGATGTATTCCTCGTTCAGCGCCCAGCCGATGCCCTGCACCGCGCCGCCCTGATACTGGCCCTCGACCTGGACCGGGCTGATCGCCTTGCCCGCGTCCTCGACCACCGTGTAGCGCTTGATGGCGACAAGGCCGGTCTGCTTGTCGACTTCGACATCGACGATGTGCAGGCCAAAGCCCGGGCCGGCGCCGATGACGTTCATCTCGGAATGGCCGGAGATGGCGCCCATCGTGTAGGTCGTCTTCGAGGCGATGTCCTTCATCGACAGCGGCGCGAAGTCGCCGACGTTCGAGCTCGCGGGCTTGCAATGCCCGTCTTCGAAGACGACGGCGTCCTCCGGCACGCCCCATGTCTTGGCGGCGCGGCGGCACAGCTCGGAGATGATTTTCCGCGAGGCGTCCACCACGATCATGCCGCTCGAAAACGTCGTGCGGCTGCCGGCGGTCACGCGGTTGTAGCCGAGCGAATGGGTGTCGGCGAGCACCGAGCGGACGCGGTCGACGGGAATGCCGAACTCCTCCGCCGCCATCATCGACATCGACATGCGCGAGCCCGCCACGTCGGCGGTGCCCAGGATGATCGTCAGCGTGCCGTCGGGCGCGAGGTTGACCGTGCCGGCCGTCTCGCCGCCGCGGTTGAACCAGAAGCCGCAGGCGACGCCGCGGCCCCAGCCCTTCGGCAGCGGCGAATTGTAGTGCTCGCAGCGCTTCGCCGCCTCAAGCGTCTCGACAAAGCCGATCTCGTTGAAGACCTCGCCGTAGATCGTCTTGTGGCCCTTGGCGATGGCGTTCTTCAGCCGGAAATCGATGGGGTCCATGCCGATCTTCGCGGCGAGCTCGCTGACGACGTGCTCGACGCCGAACACCACCTGCGGCACGCAGGGCGCGCGGAACGACGACACCTTCGGACGGTTCGACACGACTTCGTAGGAAACGGTCTTCACGTTCTTCAAATCGTAGCGCGTGAACATCGCCTGCGGCGCGTTGGTGAAGGCGGAGCCGGTGTACGGGCCGGTCTGGAAGACCAGTTCCGCGTCGGCGGCGACGATCGTTCCGTCCTTCTTGCAACCCATCTTGATCCGCGACCACGTGCCCGACACGGGGCCGGTGCCCTTGAGCACCTCGATGCGCGTGAGCGTCATCTTCACGGGGCACTTCGCCTTGCGCGACAGCGCGATCGCCACCGGCTCGGCGTAGAAGGTGGTCTTGCCGCCGAAGCCGCCGCCGAGTTCCGACGGCGTGACGCGGATTTTCGCCGAGTCGAGCTTGAGGATGTCGGTGAGGCGGTCGCGATAGACCCACGGCGCCTGCGTCGAGCACCACAGATCGACCTGCCCGTCCTCGGACACGTTGGCGATGCAGGACTGCGGCTCGATGTAGCCCTGGTGCATGGGCTTGGTGTCATAGACATGCTCGACGACCACGTCGGCGCCCTTGAAGCCCTCGTCGGCGTCGCCGACGCTCAGCACGAGGCGCTCGACGACATTGGTGGGGCGCTCGGCGTCGGGGCCCTTGACGCCCTTGGTGCGCATGTAGTCGTGCAGAACCGGCGCGTCCGGCTTCATCGCCTCGACGGGGTCGATGACATGCGGCAGCTTTTCGTATTCAACTTCGATGAGCCGCAGCGCCTTGCGCGCGATGGACTCGCTTGTCGCGGCGACGGCGGCGACGGGGTGGCCTTCCCACAAGACTTTTTCGCGCGCCATGACCATGCGCGTCATGTCGCCGCCGCCGGTGCCCTGCTTGATCTCGGGGAAGTCGTCGCGGGTGACGACGGCCTTCACGCCGGGCACCTTCAACGCCTTCGAAACGTCGATCTTCCTGAGCACCGCGTGCGGATGCGGCGAGCGCAGGAACTTGCCGACGAGCATGCCGGGCAAGAACGCGTCCGCCGAGAACTTGGCGCGGCCCGTCACCTTGTCGAAGCCGTCGTGCTTCACAGGCGAGGTGCCGATGACCTTGTATTTGCGGTCGGCGTTGAAGCCGGGTTTTTCGAGAATCGTGGTCATGTCAGGCCCCTCTCATTTCGGCGGCGGCGGCGAGAACGGAGCGGACGACCTTGTCATAGCCGGTGCAGCGGCAGAGGTTGCCGGCGAGCCAGTAGCGGACTTCCGTTTCGGTGGGGTCGGGGTTCTTCTCCAGCAGCGCGCGCGCCGCCACGAGAATGCCGGGCGTGCAGATGCCGCATTGCAGGCCGTTCAACTCCAGGAAGCTGCGCTGCAAGGGATGCAGTTGATCGTCCTTCGCCATGCCCTCGATGGTGTCGACGCGCTTGCCCTCGGTTTCCACCGCGAGGACAAGGCATGAGCAGACGAGCCGCCCGTCGAGCATCACCGAGCAGGCGCCGCAGTCGCCGGTGGCGCAGCCTTCCTTCGTGCCGGTCAGCATCAGTTCGTCGCGCAGGACGTCGAGCAGCGTCTGCGCCGGCTCGCACAGGAAGTCGTAGTCGTCGCCGTTCACCGCGACCGATATGTGATGACGCTTGCTCATACGATGTGCCTCGCCCGTTCGAGCGCCTTGAGGGCGACGCGTCTCGCGAGCACGCCGGCGACCTTGACGCGGAATTCAATTGTGCCGCGCTTGTCGTCGATGGGACGGCAGGCAGCGCTCGCCGCCGCCGCGAGTTTTTCAAGCGCGGCTTCGTCGAGCCGCGTGCCGACGATCGCCTTCGCGCATTCCTCGGAAACGACGATGGTGGGCGCGACCGCGCCCAGCACCACGCGCGCCGCGACGCAAACACCCGAGCCGTCGATGGTCAGGTTGATCGCGACGCCGACCACGGCGATGTCCATTTCCGTGCGCGGCGTGAAGCGCTCGTAGGCGTCGCCCGAGTTTTTCGCGCGCGCGGGGAGGAAAATCGACTCGATGATCTCGCCCTTGGCGAGCGAGGTCTTGCCCGGCGAAACCGGGATTTTCGCGACCTCGACCTCGCGCCGGCCAGCGGGTCCGACGACGCGCGCGACGGCGCCGGCCGCGGCGAGCGGCGGCACGCTGTCGGCGGCGGGCGAGGCGTTGCAGAGATTGCCGGCGATGGTGGCGCGGCCCTTCACCTGAATGGAGCCGATCAGCTTCACGCCGTCGATGACGCCGGGCCAGGCGCGGCACAAGCCGGCGTGCTCGACCATCTCCATGGCCGGCGTCGCCGCGCCGACGCGGAAGCCGCCGTTCTCCGGCGCGATGGCGCGCAGGCCGGGGATTTTCTTGATGTCCACGACGAGCTCGGGCTCGACGAGCTCCGTCTCCATTTGCACGATGACATCGGTGCCGCCGGCGAGCACGCGCGCGACGCCGCCCGCGCCGCCAAGCAGCGCGACAGCCGCCTCCAGCGTGGCGGGCGCTTCATATCTGAGATCCGTCATTCGTCCTCCCCGGAGATATCGCCGCGCCAGGCAAGCCGCGGAGCGTTAAAGGCAAATTGCGCTTTTCCGCGGCGGGCCGCAAGGGCCGGGGCTAATGATCCGCGCGTCCCGCCATTTTGTCGGTCAGCGCCAGCAATAGTCCCGACACGACGAAGACCAGCAGCGAGCCGGCGGCCCACGCCATTTCGCGGTCGGACTGGTCGCCGACCGACATCACGTCGCGCAGAAGCTCGATCGCCGAAATCGTGACGACCGACGCCAGCACCTTCAGCTTCATGCCCGTGAAGTCGATTTTCGCCAGCCACGCGGGCCACGCCGCCTCTTCCTCGACGGCGATGGCGCCGATGAAGTTCTCGTAGCCCGAAAACATGATGATCAGCACAAGGCTCGCCGCCAGCGTGAGTTCGACCAGCCCCAGCGTCGACAACACCACCTCGTGCTCGGAGGCGGACAGGATTGTCTCGGCCATATGGAAAACATCCTGTCCCGCCTTGACGAGCAGCGCCAACAGGCCAAGCCCGAGCCCGACGAAGAACGGCGCCAGAACCCAGCGGCTGGCGAGGAGCATCCGTTCAAACGCGCGCGCGATCATTGTCCCATGGCTCCGATGCGAGGCGACGGCGGCGTTTCGCGTTTGTGGTTTCGGCCGCGGCGGAGTTTGATGGACGCGCCCGCGCGCGTCAATTCGGGGCGCGGCGCGCTAACCACGAAGCGGCCGCCGGCTTGCCTCCCGCGCGCGACCGTGCTCCACTCCGCTCAAGACGAGCCGCGGACGCGGACGACGCCTTCAGGGAGGACGCCATGTCGCGTGGCAAAAAAGAACCCGGCCTCAGCCGCCGCGGATTGTTGAGGGGCGCGGGCGTCGCCAGCGCTTCGATGGTCGCCCCGCTCGCCGCGAGCGCGCAAACGCCCGGCCAGCCCGATGGCCCGCCGCGCCCGGTGGGGCCGGTGACGCCGGCGCCGAATCCGCGCATGGAATCGGGCACGCCGCCGGAAATGCCGATCCTTCAGGGCACGGCCAGTTCCGACTACATGGTCGATGTCATCGAAAGCCTCGGCATCACGCAGATCGCCGCCAACCCCGGCACGAGCTTCCGCGGCCTGCATGAATCGATGGTCAACTACTCCACCCTCGAATGGCACACCTGCACGCACGAGGAAGCCTCGGTGGCGATGGCGCATGGCTACGCCAAGATCGAGGGCAAGCCGATGCTGGTGCTGGCGCACGGCACCGTCGGCCTGCAACACGCCTCGATGGCGATCTACAACGCCTGGTGCGACCGCGTGCCGGTCTACATCATGGCGGGCAACACGGTCGACGCGCCCAAGCGCGGCAGCAACGCGGTGTGGGCGCATTCGGTGCAGGACGCCGCCGGGCTGGTGCGCGACTTCGTCAAATGGGACGACGCCCCGGCGTCGCTGGAGCATTTCGGCGAGAGCGCCGTGCGCGCCTACAAGATCGCCATGACGCCGCCGATGGCGCCGACGCTGATCATCCTCGACAGCGAATTGCAGGACCAGCCCATCGCCAGCGGCAAGGCGCCCGCGATTCCGAAGCTGTCGCGCCTCGCGCCCGTCTCCGGCGACCCGAACGGCCTCGCCGAAGCCGCGAAAATGCTCGTTGGCGCGCAGAATCCGGTCATCCTCGCCGACCGCAACACGCGCACGCAGGCGGGCATCGACCGCCTCGTCGAGCTGGCCGAAACCCTGCACGCGCCGATCTGCGACATGGGCAGCCGCATGAACTTCCCCACGCGGCACAAATACAACATGAGCGAGCGCGCGCGGGGGCTGATCGCCCAGGCCGACGTGGTGCTGGGCCTCGAACTGCTCGACTTCTATGGCGCCACGCACACGTTCCACGACAACATCGAGTCGTGGACCGGCTCCAACATCAAGAAGGACGCGAAGATCGTCAGCATCAGTTCGGCGGAGCTGTTCAACCACGCCAACTACCAGGACTTCATGCGCTACCAGCCGTTCGACCTGTCGATCCCGGCGGACGCGGAGGCGTCGCTGCCCTATCTCACCGACGCCCTGCGCAAGATCATCGACCCCGCCACCAAATCGAAGTTCGAGGCGCGCGGCGCCAAGATCGCCGAGGATCACGCGGCGGCGCTCGCCGGCGCCCGCGCCGACGCGCTCTACGGGTGGGACGCGAGCCCCATCGCCACGTCGCGCCTGTGCGCCGAGGTTTACGAGGCGATCCGCCAGGAGGACTGGTCGCTCGCCTCCACCACCGGCAACTTCGTCAGCGCCTGGCCGCAGCGGCTGTGGGACATGAGCAAGCACTACCACAACACCGGCGCCGCCGGCGGCTCGGGCATCGGCTATTGCGCGCCGGCGGCCGCGGGCGCCGCCGCCGCCAACAAGAAGCACGGGCGCATCACCGTGTCGATCAACCCCGACGGCGACCTGATGTATTCGCCCGGCGTGCTGTGGACGGCGGCGAGCAGCCGCCTGCCGATCCTCTATGTGATGCACAACAACCGCGCCTATCATCAGGAGATCATGGGCGTCCAGCGCATGGCCAACCGCCGCCAGCGCGGCATCGACCGCACGCATATCGGCATCGCGCTGCGCGACCCCTTCATCGACTACGCGACGATGGCCAAGGGGCTCGGCGTCGCCTCCTTCGGCCCCATCACCGATCCGAAGGAATTGGGTCCGGCGCTGAAGAAAGCCGTCGAGATCGTCAAGAAGGGCGAGCCCTGCCTCGTCGATGTCGTCACCCAGGGACGTTGAGGAGAAACAAGATGAAACATCCGCTGCTTCTCGCCTGCGCCCTGTTCGCCGCCGGCCCCGCGCTCGCGCAAAACGCCGCGCCGCCGCCCGGCGACGCCAAGCACGGCGAAATGCTGTTCATGGCCGACGGCTGCTACCAGTGCCACGGCACCGTCGCGCAGGGCTCGCGCGGCACCGGCCCAAGGCTCGCGCCCAACACGATTCCCTACGAGGCCTTCGCCGCGCAGTTGCGAACCCCGCGCGACATCATGCCGCCCTACACGACAGTGGTGTTGACGGACTCGCAACTCGCCGACGTCTACGCCTACGTGAAAAGCCTGCCCGGCCCCGCGAAGGCGAGCGACGTGACGATTTTGCATTAGGGGGAGGGGAGTGGCGACGGCGATTGCCGTCGCCAAGGTGATCGAAAATCTAGGCGTCGAAGCGGCGCATGTTGGTGTTTCGAATACGCCGCGCGAAAATTTGCAAAATCGCACTTCCGCGCGCTTGCCGGTCAAATTTGCGCGCTTGCGGCCCGGTAATAGGGACAAGCTGGCTCATGCCGTCGCCATCTTAGCAACATCCGCTAAAGTCGCGAAACGCACTCCATAATCCGCCTCCAGCCAAGCGCGATTTGACATGTCAAAAATGGATGTGCCCGCGGAGATTCCATGATCCTCCGTGCATAGGTAATCGTTGCGATACCCGATATGAGCCGCAACAAGCTCTCCATCGGCCCATTCAGCGCAAGCCTTCGCGAACTTATTTTCGTAAAGCTGACCGTCATTGATACCTTGCCAGCCTCCGGCGTCATCAAACGCTTGTTTGCCGACACCGCGCTCCCACATAGCTGCGCTTACCGTCGTCTGCCGTTGTTCGCGCTCGCTTCTTTCGCTCTCGGTTTCTTGGACGAAAGCAAGCAGATCGCGGATTTCTCCTGAAGACGGCAGGCCCATCCACGCTAGGCCCCGCATCAAGCGTATTCCCGCTGATGCTGCCGCCCTTAAACGAGCGACTTGAACTTTCGGCAACCCTGGATGCTTGCGATCGTCCGGCCCAATCGACATCAAACGAACATGCGGCTTGCCGTCAATTTGGACAATGTTCCATGGAAACAACGTCTCCATGTGAGGCTGAGCAAAATACGCAGCGCGATCTTTCTTGCGGACAGCCTCTATTCGGAAAGCCGTTTCGCAAATCAACCCTTTGACTTTCTGCGTGGCGAACGCATCGCGGATGGCGACGCATTCATGTGCGTCAGACCGAAAAACCTGCCCCCAAGCATTGCTATCAAAACTGATACGCATCAGAGCAGATTCCAATATCTGAAGACAATATCACCACATCTAGGTCGCACTTAATGTCCTTGAGTTGCGCAGCTTCAATTTGATATTCTAGTCAGCATGACTAGTTTATCCAAATCCTCCTCCAAGCCGCCCCGCCAACCCGGCCACTGGCTGCTGCAAGACGCCAAGGCGCGTTTCAGCGAGTTGGTCCGTCGCGTCCGCAGCGAAGGCCCGCAACACGTCACGGTGCATGGCCGCGACGCGGTGGTTGTGATTTCCGCCGAGGAATTCCGCCGTCTCAAAGGCG
>CAIKAR010000020.1 GCA_903825465.1 uncultured Hyphomicrobiales bacterium
GCCACCGCGCCGCGCTCTGGTCGCGCCTGCGCGCGGCGCTGTTGGGCGGCGAGCCCCTCGCCGGCGCCGCGCTTGTCGAAGCCGCCGCCAACTTCGAGGCCGCGACGGCGGAGGCCGACAGGCTCGCCGACGACGCCGCGCGCGACGCCGGCCGCGTCTCCGAGCACCGCGCCCGCGCCGAGGAGTTTTCGAGCTTCAACGAGAAGATCGACGAGTTGAACGCCGCGGTGGCGGAACGCGACGCGCGGCGAGACGACATGCGCGCGCGCTGGCGGGAAACCTGGGCGCCGGCCGGGATCGCGCCCACAGCGCCGGCGGAGATGAGCCTGTGGCTTGGCGCCCTGCCCGCCCTGCTCGAACGGCGGAACAAAATCGCGGCGCGGCGCGCCGCGGTGGAGGCGCTCGACCGCGACCTCGCGCGTCTCGCCGCGCCGCTCGCGGCGCTCGCGCGGGAAACCGGCCTGCCGGCGATGCCGGGGCTCGACGCGGGCCGCGCGGCGGCGAGCCTGCGCGACCGGCTCAAAACCTTGGAGCAACGCTGGGCTTCCGCGCGCGACGCCCAGACGCTGCGCGCCGCCGCGCGCAAACGCCGCGACGACCTCGCGCCGAAACGCGACGCCATCGCCGAGCGGCGCGTGGCGTGGGAGGAAAAGTGGCGCGGCGCCATGGCCGCGCTGGGGTTGAGGCCGAACGCGCCGCGCGACGCCGCCGCGGCCGCCATCGAGGCGTGGGGACACGCGCCGGAGTTGACGCGGGCGCACGAAAACCGCCGCGGCCGCGTCGAAGGCATGACCCGCGACATGGAGGCTTTCGAGGAAAAAACCGCCGCGCTCGCGACGGAACTCGCGCCCGACCTCGCGGACTTCCCGCCGGGCGAAGCGACGAGCCAATTGCAAAAAAGGCTCGGGCTCGCGCGCGACGCCGACACGCGGCGCAAGGAGGTCGCGCGCCGCGTGGCCGAACGCGCGGGCGAGGCGAAAGCGGCGGACGCGGCGTTTGACGCGGCGCGCGACAAACTGACCTCGCTGGCCGCGCGCGCGCCCGACAACGCGAACCTCGCGGAATTGCGCGACCGCGCCGACGCGCGCGACAAGGCCGTCGACGCGCTCGTCCGCGCCCGCGAAAATTTCAATCTCGTCGCCGACGGCGCCGACGAGGCCGCGGCCCGCGCCGACATCGAGGGCTTCGACGCCGGCCGCGCCGCCGACGATGTCGCGGAACTTCAACGCGACATCGCCGCCCTTCACGAAGACGAGAACCGCGCCTACGCCGACAGGGTCGCGGCGGTCGCCGAGCGCGACGCGCGGGGAAACGCCGAAGGCGCCGAGTTCGCCGCGCAGCAAAAGCTCGGCGCGGAGGCGGAAATGCGCGGGCTGGCGCGGCGGTGGGTGACGCTGAAGCTCGCCGGCCTCATGCTCGACGCCGCGCTCGAAAAACACCGCGCCGAACGCGCCGACCCCTGGCTGGCGCGCGCCGGCGCGCATTTCGCCACGCTGACCGGCGGCGGATTCTCGGCCATCGAACAACGCTTTGGCGACAACGACGCCGAATACCACGTCGCGCTGCGCGCCAACGGCGAGCCCGTCGAATTCAGCGGGTTGAGCGAGGCGACGCGGGATCAACTCTACCTGGCGCTTCGCCTCGCCTATATCGAGGACTACGCGTCGCGCGCCGAGCCCGCGCCCTTCGTCGCCGACGACATTTTCGCCAGCTTCGACGACGCGCGCGCCAGCTTCGCCCTGAAAACGCTGGGCGACCTGAGCGTCCTCGCGCAGCCCATCGTCTTCACCCACCATCGCCACGTCGTCGACATCGCGCGCCGCGTTCTGGGCGACGGCGCCGACGTGGTGGAACTCGGCTGAGGCTACCCGGCCTTCAGCCGGTTCGCCGTGTCGCGCGACACGCCCGGCCTGCCGGTGCGGTGCGATTGGGCGATCATGGCGTTGTTGTAGTCGCCGGCGCGGACCGGCGCGTAGCGCGGCGGATTGTCGACGTTCCGGCAGGTCGCGAGACACTCGATCGTCGTGTCGGGCGCGGGCGAGGTGAAGAAGGCGATGGAGAGCCGCTCCTCGCCGCCGGTGTTCATGGCGCGGTGCAGATTCGACGAATAGAGGTCGTTCGTCCACATCGCGAACATGTCGCCGATGTTGACCACGAAGGCGCCGTCGAGCGGCGGCGCGTCGATCCATTCGCCGGCGCAGTTGCGCGCCTGCAAGCCGCCGATGTCGTCCTGTGTCAACAGCGTGACGCCGCCGTAGTCCGTGTGCGGCGAGAAGCTCCACTGCGCCCTCGCCAGCGCCGCGGGATCGATGGCCGGGTAATAGTTCAACGCCAGCGAGCCGCCGGGCCGCGCGTAAACCGCGTCGAAATAATCCTCCGGCAAATCGAGGCTGAGCGCGAAGGCGCGGATCAGTCGCTGGGCCAGCGTCACGCGCTTGCCCATGTGCGCCTTCATGAAGGCGGCGAAGCCCGGCAACATCGCGGGCCACTGGCTTTGGCCGATTGTGAAGTCGGCGGCCGCGTCCTCGCCCGGGAGCGGCTCGCGGCTCATCATGAAGCGCTCCTTCAGGTCGGGCGCCTTGTCCGGATTGGCGTCGGGATTGACGCCGCCGGCGGCGATGAAGCCGCGCCGCCGCGGGCTTTTGGCCGCGTGAACGCTCATTTTTTCAGCCAGCGGCAGGCGGAAAAAGCGCTTGCCCCACGCGAGCGCCTCGTCGAGCTCGGCGCGCGGAATCCCGTGTCCGACGATCTGGAAAAAGCCGATGTCGACGCAGGCGCGGTGGATTTGCGCGGCGACGGCGCGGCGCGCGGACATTGAGCCGCCCGCGACGAAGGGCGCGACATCGACAACGGGAATTTCCCGCACCGCCTCGCGCTTGACGCCGAAGCGCGCCGCCGCGCCGACGTAGCGGTTGTCGAAATCGGCGGTCAGTTTGAGTTCGACGGGATCGACGATATCCACCATGGCCGCGCCTCCACCGGGATCGCGCGCTGTTGGCCTGTTCAACGACCCCTCGACGACCCCTGGGCGCATAGTAAACGCCGGCGCGGCCAATACAATTGAGTTGTGTTCGAGGCCGGCCCGCTCTATTTTCACGGCAGGATTAAACATGGGCGGCGCCCCACGCGGCCGCCTCGGGAGGGTCTGAAATGAAGGGTCTATCGATTTACAGCCTTGGCGCCGGCGTGGCGCTTGGCGCGCTGCTGCTGGCGAGCCCGTCGATGGCGCAGGGCCTGTCGGGCAAGGTGACCTCGGAAGCCGAGCCGATCATGGAAGGCGTGCTCGTCACCGCCAAGAAAGAAGGCTCGACGATCGCCACGACCGTCGTCACCAACGAAAAAGGCGAATACGCCTTCCCCGCCGACCGCGTCGCGCCCGGCAAATACAATCTCTCGATCCGGGCCATCGGCTATGTGATCGACGGCCCAAAAAGCGTTGAAGTGGCCGATGGCGGCGCCGCGACCGCCGACATCAAGCTGGCGAAGACGAAAAACCTCGCGGCGCAGTTGTCGAACGCCGAATGGCTTATTTCGATGCCGGGCACGGACAAGGAGAAGCAGTTTCTCGACGCCTGCTCAAGCTGCCACACCTATCAGCGCATCGTGAACTCGACCTACGAGGCCGCCGATTTCCGCGACATGATCTTCAAGCGGATGGGCTCATATTCGCCGGGCTCGGTGCCGACAAAGCCGCAGCCGCTGCTGCCCGGCCCGCGCGGCGAGCGCCCGGCGGTGAGCGACAAGGAGGCGCCGTCCGCCGCCGCGCTGCTTGAGAAGGCGAACCTGAGCCAGGGGCCGCAGCGCTCCTACGACCTCAAGACGCTGCCGCGCCCGAAGGGGCGCGCCACGCATGTCGTCATCACGGAATACGACTTGCCGGCGAAGGACTGGGAGCCCCACGACGTCATCCTCGACCACGAGGGCATGGTGTGGTTCTCCGACTTTGGCGACCAGCGCATGGGCCGCATGGACCCGGCGACCGGCAAGGTCGAGACATTCGCGCTGCCGATCATGAAAGCCGACGGCTCGCCCAAGGGGGGGCTTGAAATCGGCGAGGCGCCCAACGGCGACGTGTGGGTCTCGGGCATGTACCAGGGCGGCGTCTATCGCTGGGAGCGCGCGACCGGCAAGGTCATGTCCTACAAGCTCCCGGACGCCATGCAGACGCCCAGCACGCAGGAATCCATGGTGTCGCCGCAGCATTCCGATGTGGATGGCTATGTCTGGACCAACGACCAGCAGACCCATTCGCTCGTTCGCATCGACGTCAAGGCTGGCGAAGTCAAGGACATGGGCGTCGAAAAGGACGCCAAGGGCATGGGAGTGCCCGGCTACGGCATCCCCACCGACCTGCAAAACCGCCCGATGCCGCTTGAGTTCAGCGGCACCCACATCGGCTGGTACGATCCCAAGACGGGCATCACCGAATCCTTCACCACGCCCTTCATCGGCTCGGCCCCGCGCCGCGGCCGCGTCGACAACAACGGCGTGCTGTGGTTCGCCGAATACCGCGGCGGCGCCTTCGCCAGCTTCGACACCAAGACGAAGGAAATGAAGGAATACAAAGTCACCGCGCCGTGGGGCAGCCCCTACGACGTGGTCGCGACCAAGACCGGCGAGGTGTGGATGGGCAACATGGCCAACGACATGGTCACCCGCTACGACACCAAGACCGGCGGCGAAGTCGATTATCTGCTGCCGCGCGAGACCAACATCCGCCGCGTCTATGTCGACGACAGGGGCGCGCGTCCCGTGATGTGGGTCGGCTCGAACCACGGCGGCGAAGTGCTGAAGGTGGAGCCGCTGGACTAATCCACCGAGCGAAGCCGAAACACCGAAACAAGGCCCTCTTCCGCCCGGGCGGGAGAGGGCCTTTTCAAATCAAAAAAACCGGGGAGACGCGCGTCCGATGGCGAGGGCAGCGCGGGCACAAACAAAGGCTAGTGACAACCGCGCCCCCGAATCCCAGCCAACCTAGAACCCCAGCAAGTCATGGATGCGCGCCACCGCTTCCGCCGGGCTCGCCATCAGGCGGTTGGTCAACGCGGCCAGCGTGTCGCCCGACACATAGTCGAGATCGAGTTTCTGGCGCTGGAACTCGTCGATAAACCCGGCGTCCTTGAACACCATCGCGAAGGCCTCGCGCAGCGCGGCGAGGCGCGCGGCGGGCACGCCCGGAGGCGTGAAGAAGGGGCGTCCATAGTCCTGCCGCGCGTAGAGGATTCGCAACAGGGCGCGGTCGGACTCGGTGTCGCCGGCGGGAAACAGCGGGACATCCGGCAAATCCGGATCCTTTGAAAAACCCCATTGCGCGATCACGCGCAGCTTGCCGCTCTTCAATTCGGTTCCGTACTGGCTTTTCAGCGCGGTCCAGACGATGGCGGCGCAGCCGTCGACCTCGCCGGCGGGGATCGCGATTTTAACGATGAGGCCCGCGCCGTTGTAGCCGAGCACCGGCTTGAACTTCACGCCGAAAAGCGCGTTGGCGGCGACGGGGTAGTCGACCGACGCGGCGCCGGGGCTGGTCGCGCCGACGATCAATTCGCGCTTGTAGAGGTCGTCGAGGGTTCGCACGGGCGACTTGTCGCCGACAACGACGGTGATGACCTCGGCGCCCGCGCCGCCGATCCAGCCGAACTTGCGCGGATCGAATTTCGCGACCACAGGCGTCAGCAACGCGGCGAGCGGCGCGCTCGCCAGCGCCGTGCCGATGACCGAGCCGTCGCGCGGCGCGATGGCCTCGAACTGGTTCATCACCTGAACCCCGCCGCCGGCCGGCACGTTCTGCGCGACAATCTGGGGCTGGCCCGGCAGATACTTGCCGAGATAGCGCCCGACCAGCCGCCCAACGAGATCGTAGGCGCCGCCGGACTCGCCGCCGATTTGCAGCGTCAGGCCCTTGGCGCGGTAGAAGTCGGCGACGCTGTCTTGCGCGCGGGCCGGCGACGCGAAAGCGGCGAGCGGAAGCGCGGCGGCGAATCCCCGCCGCCCGATCACGCGGTCACCAACAGGCCGGAATTCCCCCGATTGCGTACGCGCATGTTCTTCCTCCGGATTATCCGCGTTCGAGCCCAGCCGAGACTGGCCGACGCGCGCCTGGCGCGCAAGCGCTTCCCAAACGCCTGGCGCCGTCCTAATCTTCGCCCTCGCTTGTCGTTCGCCGGGAGGAACAACGTGCTCAAAGTCCAGGACATCGTCTACGTCGCGTTCGGCGCGCCCGACCTCGACACGATGACAACCTTTCTGACCGACTTCGGCATGGTCGAAAACGGCCGGTCGGGCGACCGCGTTTTTATGCGCGGCGCTGGTGATTATCCTTATGTCACCATTCTCGAAAAGGGCCCGGCGGCGTTCCGCGCCGTCGGCATGCGCGCGGGCTCCGCGGCGGAACTCGAAGCGGCGGCGAAACTTCCCGGCGCTTCGGCGATTGAAAACATCGACGCGCCCGGCGGCGGCCGGCGCGTGCGGCTCCAGGCGCCGGACAACTACCGTTTCGACATCGTGCATGGCATGGAGCCGGCGAAGCAATTGCCGCTGCGCGAGCCGCTCGCGATCAACTTCGCCTTCAAAAAGCAGCGCGTCAGGGATTTGCAGCGGCCGCCGTTCGAGCCCGCGCGCGTCGTGCGCCTCGGCCATTGCGTGCTGAAATTCACCGATGGCGAAGGCGCCGCGCGCTGGCTCAACCAGACGCTTGGCATGTTGCCGACGGACCGGCTTTACAAACCGGAGGACCGCAAGGCGACGCTCGGCACCTTCATGCGCTGCGACCGCGGGCAAAACCCCGCCGACCACCACACCATATTCGCGTTGCAGGCGATGCCCGGCGACATCGACGTCCACCACACCTCCTACGAGGTGCAGGATCCGGACGCGGTCCACATCGGCAATCAATGGCTGCATAACAAGGGCTATGTGTCGGAATGGGGCGTCGGCCGCCACCTCCTCGGCAGCCAGGTATTCGACTACTGGCGCAGCCCCTACGGCCACATCTTCGAGCACTACGCCGACGGCGATCTGCTGACCTCCGACGTCAAGCCGGGCGATTACGCGGCGACGCCGGAAAACCTCGCCCAATGGGGGCCGGAACTCGCGCCGACGTTCTTCGATTCGGTGCGGCTGTAGCCCTTACTTCGCCGTCCCGTCCGGCCCGGCGACGATCGCCGAAAGCCGCTCGGCGACGGCTTTGGGCGAGGCGAGGATGTCGCGCGTGATGGCTTCCAGCCGCTCGCCCGGCACCGGCTCGATATCGAGCGACGCGCGCTTGGCTTCCGCGAGAAACGCGGGGTCCGTCATCGTTTCGTCGAAGGCGCGGCGCAGCGCCGCGAGCCGCTCGGGCGGGACGCCGGGCGTGGTGAAGATCGGCCGTCCAATGGTCGGCGGCGCCGACAGCAGCATGAGCGCGGAACGGTCGAGGTCGTCGCGCGCGAATTCCATCAACAGGGGAACATCGGGAAGGTCGGGCGCCTTGGCGAGGCCCACCTGCGTCAAAATGTTGATCTTGTGGTCCGCGATCCATTCGGGTTTCGACGCCTTGTAGGACGACCATGTGTTGCTGCCGCGGCCCTGCAGCTCGCCGTTCTCCATGGCGAGGTTGATTTCGTTGGCGCCGGGATACCCCATGATGACCTTGAACTTCGTGCCGGCGATGGCGTTCAGCGCGAAGGGATATTGCGACGAGGTGTTGTAGCCCGTCGCGCCGATGGCGATCTCGCGCCGCGTCGCGTCGGCGACGGTCGCGACGCCGCTCGCGCGCCATGTGACGAGGATGTTGTTGTCGACGAGGGGCGTGCCGACCCAGCCGAATTTGGCGGCGTCGAACGTCGCGCCGGGGTCGCCGACCGCCTGTTGCACGGCCATCGCCTGATCCGCGGTGGCGAGAGCCGTGCCGTCCTTCGGCGCGAGGTTTTGCATGAAGCCGATGGCGACGCGGCTGCCGGCGCCGGGCATGTTGCGCGCGTTGATCCGGGGCTTGCCCGGAATGTGGTCGCCCATGAAGCGGGCGATCAGGCGCGCGTAAAGGTCGTAGCCGCCGCCGGGCGTAAAGCCGATGGCGAGGTCGATGGTCTTGCCGCGGTAGAAACCCTCGACCGACGTCTGCGCGCCCGCGGGCGCCGCGAGCAGCAAAAGAACGAAAGCTCCCCGGCGCGCGCAAACCATTCGCTCCTCCCGCGGCGGTGGAAACATCACCTCGTGTTCTGCTCGATGCCGCCGATGATTTCCGTCAAGCGGTCCGACACCGATTTCGGCGTCGACGCGATGTCGGCGACGATGCGCTGCAAATCCTCGCCGGTCACGGGGACGATTTCGAACTTCTCCGCCGCCGCCGTGTCGAGGAACGCCTTGTCCTTCACCATTTTGTCGAACGCCTCGCGCAGCGCCGCGACTCGCGCCGCCGGCACGCCCGGCGCGACGAAGAACGGCCGGCCAACGCCGCCGGACGCCGACAACAGCTTCAGCACGGCGCGGTCGCCGTCGTTTTTGGCGAGGTCCATCAACAGCGGCACGTCGGGCAGGTCGGGCGCCTTCGTCAGGCCGATCTGCACGAGCACGTTGAGCTTGTGGTCGCGCACCCAATCCGGCCGCGTCGCTTTCCACGCGCCCCAGGCGTTGGAGCCGCGCACCTGCACCTCGCCTTTTTCCAGGGCGAGGTTGATGTCGTTGCCGCCGGGATAGCCCATGATCAGCTTGAACTTCGTGCCGAGCAGCGCGTTCATCGCCTTGGGATATTGCGACGACGTGCTGCCGCCGGTGGCGCCGGTCGGCACGTCGCGCGTCTTGGCGTCGTCGAGCGTTTTGATTCCGCTCGTGTACCAAGCCGCCGTGACGTTGTTTTCGGCGATCGGGCTGCCGATGTACTGAAACTTGTTGACGTCGACGGGGAGCGACTTGTCCCCCATCGCCTGTTCGACGGCCAGCGACTGGTCGCCCGTGCCGATGACGGTTCCATCCTTCAGACCGATATCGAACACGTATTTGGCGGCGACGCGGCTGCCGCCGCCCGGCATGTTGCGAATCACGATCTTCGGCTTGCCGGGGATGAAGTCGCCGAGAAAGCGGCCGACAAGGCGCGCGTAAAGGTCGTAGCTGCCGCCGGGCGAGTAGCCGATCACGAGGTCGATGGATTTGCCGCGGTAGAAATCCTCCACCGGGTCGGCGCGCGCCGCGGAAATGGCGATAACGGCCGCCGCCGCGACAACCGCCGTTGCACAACGCTTCATTTCGATTTCCCCGCGTTCCGTGTTCGCCGCGTTTGTCGGCGGGCGGGCGGCGGGAGTCAACCGCGCGCTAGGGGTTCTCGCGCGACACCTTTTCGAGAATGGGCCGCCACGCCGCCTGCTCCGAGCGCGCGAAGGCGGCCGTTTCGCCGGGTGTCATGGGTTGCGTGAAGGCGCCGAGCGCATTGTATTTCGCGTTCAGCTCCTTGCCCGCGAGCGCCTTGTTCATGTCCGCCGCGATCTTGTCGACGATGTCGGCGGGCGCGCCCTTCGGCGCCACCATCACGTTCCAGCCATTGGCCTCGAAGCCGGGAACCGTTTCGGCGATCGTCGGCAGGTCTTCGAAACCCGGCAGACGCGCCTTGGTCGACACGGCGAGCCCGCGCAGGACGCCGCCGCTCCGCATGGCCGAGGCGACGCCGCTGTAGCCCTCGATCATCGCCGCCACGCGTCCCGTGGCGACATCCGAAAGCTCCGCGGCCGGTCCGCCGGCGTAGGCGACAAGGCGCATCCGCACGTTCGCGGCCTGTTGCAGCTTTTCCATCGTCAGATGCGTGAAGCGGCCGCGGCCCGTCGTCGCGTAGGCGACATCGTCGGGCCTTGCGCGCGCGCGATCCAGCAACTCGCCCAGGGTCGCGGCGCCATTCGCGCGCGACACGCCGATGAACATCGGCAGCAGCGTGGCGAAGCCGATGGGCTCGAAATCCCTGGGCAGCTCAAGCGGCAGATTGTCGGCGACGCCGGGCGTTCCCTTGATTTGCAGAAACATGGAACTCGCGGGCATGAAAAGCGTGTAGCCGTCCGGCGCCGCGGCCGCCGCGGCGCGCGCCGCGATGGCGCCGCCGGCACCCGGCTGGTTCACGACGACGACCTGCTGGCCCCATGTCTTGCCAAGCTCCTCGGCCAGAAGGCGGAGGCTGACATCGGGCGTGCTGCCGGCGGCGGAATCGCTGATGATCCGCACCGGCTGGGAGGGATAGGCGGCGGTTTGCGCGCGCGCGGAAACGCTCGCCACGAGCGCCGCGCCGACGCACCACTTGAATTTCATCCTCATCGCCGCCCGCCCCTCGAAAACTCAGTTCTTCTCGACCCGCCGCACCGGTGTTTCCGGCGCCACGTCGGAGCGGCGGCGTTGATAGGTGATCTCGCCCGTGCGTTCCCATTCGCCGCGCGTCGCGGCTTCGGCGAAGCTCTGCCAGCTGTCGCCCCAATCGCCCAGATGCGCGCCATGCCACGGCGCCTGCGGCGACAGGCGCGGCAGGCCGATCTTTTCCCATAGGACGCGCGCCTCCTCCATGTATTCGCGCGCCGGCAGGGCGAGCGGCGGCATGGGGTTCTTCGCGGTGGCGTCGATGAGCAGCGTTGAATTCGCGGAGCCGCCGTCGGTCTTCGGCCCGTGGCTGCGCGAGCGGTAGGGCACGACGAGAAGGTCGTCGACGGGGTTCGAGCGATAGGCCATCGACCAAAACACCGCGTCCGCGTTGCGCGGATCGACGTCGTCCGTCACGGCGATGACGATCTTGCCGCATTGCGCCTGCAGGGTGGAAGCACCCTGCAAGCCGCGCCACACCTCCGTCTGAATCGAGTTTCGCGCGAATTGCAGGAAAATGATCGGCCGCAGGTTCGACAGGGGCTCGTGCATGACGACGCCGACGAGGCCCTTCACGTTCAGCGTCTTCTTCAAATGCGTCAGATAGAGCGGCTCGTAGGCGACCTTCTTCATGACGCTCGATTCGCTCGGCGTCACCTGGCTGACAATCGAGCAGATGACCGGGTTTTTCCGATGCGTGATCGCCGTCACCCGCATCGACATGTTGAATTCCTCAAGCGCGATGTAGCCGTGGCTTTCGCCGAACGGCCCTTCGGGCTCGACGAGTTCCGTGTCGATGAAGCCCTCGACGACAAGCTCGGCGTCGGCGGGGATTTCGAGATCGACCGTCAGCGCCTTGCACACGCGCAAAGACGCGCCGGCGAGGCCGCCCGCGACGGCCATTTCGTCGAGGTCGATGGCGAGCTTCTGCGGGCCGGTGTACTGGATCACGGGCGCGGCGCCGACGACGATGGCGATGGGCATGGGCTGGCCGAGTTCCTTGTATTTCAGCCAGTGGACATAGCCGCCCGCGCCCGTCAGCCGCGTCGCCATGCGCACGCACAGGCGGTCGGTCGCCTTGAGGCCGGCGCGATAGGTGCCCATGTTGCGCACGCCGGTTTCAGGGTCTTTCGTCACGCACAGCGTCGCGGTGAGATAGGGCGCGGAATCGAAGCCCGGCGTCGAGACCGGGATCGGCAGCGACGCCAGCCCGCCGCCGGGCTTGCGCAGATCCTCGCCGGTTATCACCACCTCGCGGCAGGGCGGATTGTCGATCAGCGTGGGCGCGATGGGCGAGGCGATGCCGCGGTTCCACACATCGCCGATGTCCGAGACCTCGACGCCCATGCCGCAGGCGTAGATGGCGGGCGAGGCCGCGAGCGCGCCGACGACGACGGGCGAATCGAATTTGCGCCCGTCCGCGCCGTGGACGTTGGTGAACATGAAGGCGCGCCGGGCGCTTTCCGGCAACCCGCCGGTGAACTGCCAGCGCACGAGCGGATGCAGCTGCGTGTCCTTGTTGACGGGCTCGTCAATGCGCGTCAGCAAGCCGCGCGCTTCAAGGCGCGCGAGGTGTTCGCGCAGGTCGAGCGGCGCGGTTTCGACGGGGGCGTGGGTCATGGCGGTTCCGGTTTGATTTTTCGCGCGCGGCGGGCGTTCAGCCCGGTTCGAGGCCGGTGGCCGCGGGCCTGTCGGGATCGGCGCTCCACGCCGACCACGAGCCGACGTAGAGCGCGGCCTCGCGGCCCGCGACATGCAGCGCCGCCATCAGATGCGAGGCCGCGTTGCCGCTGCCGCAATAGAGCCCGAGGGGCGCCGCTTCGTCGCCTTGGAGAGCGTCGAACCATCCGCGCAATTCGTCCGCGGTCTTGAAGTGTCCGTTGGCGGCGACGCCGTCCGACGACGGCGCGCTCAGGGCGCCGGGAATGTGTCCGGTCTTCGGCTTGCCCGCCTCGGCGGGAGCGCCGACATAGGCGGCGCGGCCGCGCGCGTCGAGCAGGCCGCCGCTTTTCGCGAGCGCCGCGGCTTGATCGGCGTCGAGCGTCGGCATGTGGCCGGGGCTCAGGACCGCGTCGCCGCCGCCCGGCGGCTTGAGCGCCGAATTCGCTTCGGGAAACCCGGCGCCGCGCCAGCCGGCGAAGCCGCCATCGAGGATGCGGACATTCGCGAACCCCGCCCAGCGGAACGTCCACCACGCCCGCGACGCCTGCGCGCCGGCGGCGTTGTCGTAGACGACAACCAGCGCGTCGTTATCGACGCCCCATTCGCGGACCTTCGCCTGGAAGCCGGCGATGCCGGGCAACGGACGCTTGCCGCCGTCCCTGGTGGCGGGGCCGGAATAATCCGTGTCGAGGCAGGTCGCGATCGCCATCGGCGCGAACATGCGTTCGGCGGGCTCCGTGGCCCGCTCGTCGCGCACTTCGAGCACGACGATCTTTTCGCCGGCCTCGCGGCGCGCGGCGAGATCGCGCGCCGAGATCAGGACCTTCGACCGCGCGTCGCTCACCGAGTCCGTCCTCACGCCGTCATCGTCGCGCGGTAAAGCACGCGCCGGCCGCCGCCGTAGTCCTTGATGCCCTTGTGCTGCACGACGCGGTTGTCCCAGATCGCCAGCGCGCCCTGCGTCCAGGTGAACCGCACCGTCGCCTCCGGCGACTTGATCATGTCGAACAGAATGCCGAGCAGGTTCTGGCTCGTGACGCGGCTGACGCCCTTGATGTAGGCGACGTAGGATTCGTTGACCGCGATCCACCTGCGCCCGGTGACGGGATGAACGCGGACCAGCGGCATCTCGAAGGGAGGCATTTTTTGCCGCGCGGCGGCGGCGGAGTCCGCGTCGAGATAGCGGTCGGTGATATGCCCCGTCGCGTCGGCGGACTGAATGACCGACAGCGTGTCGAGATAGGCGGCGAACAGCGGATCGAGTTGTTCGTGGACCCAGGCCGCGTTGCTGTACATCGTGTCGCCGCCGGCCTCCGGCAGCTGGTGCGCGTAGAGCGCGGTGAAGGCGGGCGCGTCGGAGCGGAAGCCGCCGTCGGCGTGCCAGATGTGGTTGCGCAAATGCGTGTCGCGCACGGAATCGATGGTCGTGGCGTCGGGGTTTTCCGGCGCGCGCGGCGTGTGCGGCCCGGCGTAGTGGAAGAACTCGCCGAGAAATCCGGCGAAGGCGGTGAAGTTTTCGGCTGTCACCGTGCCCGCCTCGAAGACCACAAGGCCGCGGTTGTGCAGGAGATCGCGCAGCATGGCGCGGAAATCGTCCTTCAGCGGCTTGCCGTCGAAGCGGAAGCCCTGAATCAAAGAGCCGAGCACCGGGCGGATTTGCGAGATCCGCGCGCCCGGCGGCAGCGCGCTGGAATCGGACACGACGCGAAGCGTGGCGGTTGCTGTGGACATGGGGTTTGCCTCCGTGGCTGGCGAACGCCGTGGCGTTCCGTTTGCGCGGACCATGCCGCGCGCGGGCGGATTTGGCAATGCGCCATTGGTTAATGTGTTCGGCGGTCCTTGGCGGCGCCGCGGACCCGTCAGGCGATCCTTCCAAGCGGCGCGGCGTCGACGCGGCCCAGCGCCGCCGAAACCTTCGCGACAATGCCCTGCGCGTCAAGGCCGGCGGCCGCGTACATGCGCTCGGGCTTGTCATGGTTCATGAAGACGTCGGGCAAGGTCATCGCGCGGACCTTGAGGCCGGCGTCGAGCAGGCCCTCTTCCGACAGCAGCGCGAGCACCGCCGCGCCGAAGCCGCCGCTGGAGCCTTCCTCGATGGTGATCAGAATTTCGTGGTTGCGCGCCAGATCGAGCGTGAGTTCCCGATCGATCGGCTTGGCGAAGCGCGCGTCGGCGACCGTCGTCGAAATCCCCTTCGCGGCGAGATCCTCCGCCGCCTTCAACGCCTCGGCCAGACGCGTGCCGAGCGACAGCAGCGCGACGCGCGAGCCCTGCCGCAGCACGCGGCCCTTGCCAATCGCCAGCGGAATTCCCCGCGCCGGCATGTCGACGCCGACGCCCTCGCCGCGCGGATACCGGAAGGCGATGGGGCCGTCGTTGTAGGCGGCGGCGGTCGCGACCATGTGGACAAGCTCGGCCTCGTCGGCCGCCGCCATCACGACCATGCCCGGCAGGCAGGCGAGATAGGCGATGTCGAACGATCCCGCGTGCGTCGCGCCGTCGGAGCCGACGAGGCCGGCCCGGTCGATGGCGAAACGAACCGGCAGTTTCTGGATCGCCACATCGTGCACAAGCTGATCGTAGCCGCGTTGCAGGAATGTCGAGTAGATCGCGCAAAACGGCTTGTAACCCTCCGTCGCCAGACCGGCGGCGAACGTCACCGCGTGCTGTTCGGCGATGCCGACATCGAACGTGCGTTCCGGAAATTCCACGCCGAAGAGGTCAAGCCCGGTGCCCGACGGCATGGCGGCGGTGATGGCGACGATCTTGTCGTCGTCGCGCGCCTCTTGGGCGAGGCTTTCGGCGAAAACGCGGGTGTAGCCGGGCGCGTTGGCCTTGGGCCGCGCCTGCGCGCCGGTGACGACATCGAAGGCGTTGACGCCGTGATACTTGTCCAGCGAGGCCTCGGCGGGCGCGTAGCCCTTGCCCTTTTTCGTCACCACATGCACGAGCACCGGACCCGTCGGCATGTCGCGGACGTTCTTCAGCACGGGCAGCAGATGGTCGAGGTTGTGGCCGTCGATCGGGCCGACGTAATAAAAGCCAAGCTCCTCGAACAACGTGCCGCCCATCCAGTAGCCGCGGCTGTATTCCTCGGTTTTTTTCGCCTTGTCGTAGAAGAATTTCGGCAGGCGGCGCGCCAGCTGCTTGGCCGTCTCGCGGATGGACTGGTAGGCGTGGCTCGACGCCAGCCGCGCCAGATAGGCCGACATCGCTCCGGTCGGCGGGGCAATCGACATGTCGTTGTCGTTGAGGATGACGATCAGCCGGGACTGCATGGCGCCGGCGTTGTTCATCGCCTCGTAGGCCATGCCGGCCGACAGCGCGCCGTCGCCGATCACCGCGACGACATTGTTCTGGGCGCCGGCGAGGTCGCGCGCCACGGCCATGCCGAGGCCCGCGGAAATCGACGTCGAGGAATGCGCCGCGCCGAACGGGTCGTAGTCGCTTTCCGCTCGCCGCGTGAAGCCGGACAGGCCGCCCGCCTGACGCAGGGTGCGGATGCGGTCGCGGCGGCCGGTGAGGATTTTGTGGGGATAGGCCTGGTGGCCGACATCCCAGATCACCCGGTCGCGCGGGGTGTCGAACACATAATGCAGGGCCACCGTAAGCTCGACCACGCCAAGCCCGGCGCCAAGATGGCCGCCCGTGACGGACACCGCGTCGATGGTCTCCCGCCGGAGTTCGTCGGCGACCTGCCGCAGGTCCGATTCGGGCAGCGACCGCAGGTCGGCGGGCGTCGCGACGCGGTCAAGCATGGGGGTTTTTGACAGGTCCGACAAATGGAAATCCGGTGTTGCGGGAGCGCCCGAAAGCCGGCCCGAGGCTTACACAAGCCCCGCGGCGACGGCAATGCCGAGATCAGAGCGGACGGGATCAGAGCGCCGTGCGGAACACATAATCCCACCACGGCGCGCTGACGCCAAAGCCGCGCTCGGGTTGGCGGAAATGGTGCAGCATGTGGGCGCGCTTGAGCCAGCGGCCCCAGCCGGTGCGGATCACGCCATGGTGGACATGGTAATGCGCCATGTCGTAGCCGACGTAACCGGCGATGAAGCCCGCCAGGACCGCGACGCCCGCCTCGCCGCACGCGCTTAAAATCACCAGCGCCGCCAGCGACACGATGGGAACGCTCATCAGCAAGGGCATGACCAGACGCAGAGGGTCGCTGGGATAGATGTGATGCACCCCATGGATGAGGAAATGCAGCCGCGCGCCCAGCTTGCCCGGCGGTTCCCAGTGGAAAATGTAGCGGTGGCCGAAATATTCGACCAGCGTCCAGAAGACATAGCCGCCAAGCAGCCCGCCCAATGTGACGGCGGCGCCGGCGTGGAGAAGCGACCAGACAGCCAAAACCGCGACGATTGGCCCGTAAACCACCATCGGAACGCGGTGATCGATGCGGGAGAACCTGTCGAGAAGGTTGTTTTCGAAGATGCGCGGCGAATCCGAGGGGGATCTGGCGGGGGCGTCGGCGATGTCTGACATGGCCGCAACCTAACACGCTCCGTTCTGGCGCGCGAGATGGCGAGCCGCGGCAATCGGTCCTTAACCATCGCGGCGCACAGTGTCCGCAGTTGCGTGTTGCGTTCGAGGTTTGTGATGGGCTTGCCCGCGTTGCGTCGCCGGGATGGCGGGTCGCCTGCGTTGCTGGATTCGGCGGGCGCCGCCGATCTCGCCCGACAACTCGACCTGCTTTTGTCGAGCGGACGCCCGGCGCCGACCCGCGGACCGCTGGGCTTCGGCTCCGGCCTCGATTTGGAGGCGCTCGACGCCACCCCCGCGACAGACGCCGAAATATGGTTCTCGTCCACATCGCCGGTCGGTCCGGGCCGCCACGCCCGCGCCGCCGCGCTCGACGCGCTGGCCGCTCTCGCGGGGGCCTCGGGCGAGCCCCTGCCGCTGTCCTTGTGGTTCAATTCGCTGCGCGCGCGCCTCGCCGACGCCATTGGCGTTCCCCGGACGGGCGTGTTGTTCGCGCCATCGATGTCCGAAGGGCGGGCGTTGGCTCGGTTTGTCGCCGCGTCCGTTCTCGGCGCGCCGCCAACCGGGATTTACGCCGAAACGGAGGAAAACGACGACCCTCCGGACGCCAGAAAAAACCAGATTGTCGTGGCGTTGCGCGACCGCGACGGCGCGCCGCGCGATGGCCTCGACATCGACGCGGAAGCGCTGGCGCTGGCGCGCGCGCCCCTCGCGGCGGGCGCGCCGCTGCTGGTCCACGCGCTCGCCATGTCCCGCACCGGGCTGGAGGGCGTCAGCCGCGCGGCGGCGTCCGCGTTGCGGCGCGCGGCGCCATATCATGTTCTCGCGCTGCTCGACGCCGGCGATTTCCGCGTCGCGCCGGAAGCGATCGCCGCCGCCGTCGCCGACGGCATGATGGCGCTGGTGTCAGGCTCGCGCTTCGTCGGCGGCCCCGCCCATTGCGTCGCGTTGTTGCTGCCGCGGGAATTGGCGGAAGCGCTGGAGGCCGCGCCGCCGCGTCCCGAATCCGACATCGCGCCGTCGCGCCTCGACGTTCCAGCCGGGCTTCGCAACGCGTTCGCGGCGGGCTTCGTCGCCAACGCGAACATCGGGCTTGGCCTGCGCTGGAGCGGAGCCTTGGCGCAGTTTGAAAGCTATCTCGCGATTCCGGCGGAGACGCGAAGCCGTGTTCTCAACGATTTTTCGAGCCGGTCGCGCGCCATGGCGGCGCGGCTCGAATTCATCGAGTTGGAGTCGCGCGCGGAAGGCGGCGGCGATGGAGCCCGCGACAGCGTGCTGGGCCTTTTTCCCCTCGATCCCCGCGGCGGGCGTTGTGGGCGCGTCGGCGCGGCCGCCATACGGGCTGGCCTCGCCTTGCCGCGCCCCGGCGTCGCCGGCGACGCGGTCTGCCACATCGGCGCGGCTGTCGCCACCGCCAACGGCGCGGCGCTGCCCTTGTCGATTTCCGCGCCGGCCATTTGCGATGTCGCCGGGCGGCTGGCGAGAGGCGTCGCGTTCGAACGCGCCATCGCGCCGGTGTGGCGCGACCTTGGAACCCTGTTTTCGAAGTGGGAAGCGCTCGCTGGTTAACGAAGAGTTTCAAAATTCACGCCGTTTCGTCGGACACGCTCGCGAAATCTTAAAAAAGCGCGTGTATCTACCGTCCAATTGAAGCGACGGGATTATCCCGGCGCCGACCCAGACCCTCGTTTCAGGGATCGCGTGGATCATGGCGACAGAGACTTCGACGGCGGCGGGTTTCGCGGCGACCGTCATCATCACCAATTACAATTACGGCCGCTTTTTGCGGGGCGCGATCGATTGCGTGCTGGGGCAGACGCTGCCGGGCGTGGAATGCGTCGTCGTCGACGACGGCTCGACCGACGGCTCGCGCGAAATCATCGAAAGCTACGGCGCGCGGATCAGGTCGGTCTATCAGCAAAACAAGGGCCAGGCCGCGGCCCTGCGCGCCGGCGCCGCCATCGCCAAAGGCGCAATCCTGTTCAGCCTCGACGCCGACGACTTTCTGTACCCCGCGACCTGCGAAAGGGTCGCCGCGGCGTGGGACAAGGACGTGAGCTGCCTCAACTACCAGCTGGACGTGTACCGCGCGGAAAAAAAGACCGGAGAAGTCTTCCCCTCCGAGGCTTTTCTCGACGCGGGCCATCTCGGCCGGCTGGAATCGCACGGCTATTATCCCTCGCCGCCGATGAGCGGCAACGCGTTTTGCGCCGATTACCTGCGCTTGTTGCTCGACCGCGCCATCCACATGGACGGCGACGGCGTCGACGCCTATCTGCTTTATTCCGCGCCGGTGTTCGGGCGGATCGCCCATATCGACGAGCCGCTTGGCGGCTACCGCATACACGGCGACAACATCTCGATGTCGTCGGGCCGCAAGACGGTCAGGAACCTCGGCGACCACATTTATTACCAGTACTGGGCGGAAAAGAACGCCGCGCGTTTCGCCGCCGAAAAGGCGATCCCCTATGTCAGCGACCCCATGGTCAAGGGCCCCTACCTCTCGCTTTGGTATTTACTGGTGATGGACGGCGAATACACGCGCTTCAAGCTGCCCGCGCAAGGCCGGCTGGCGACCGCGTGGCGCTGCGTGCGCGCCTACGCCACCTATCCCAACATCGAGCCCGTCCGGCGCTTGAAGAACATCGCCCTGGCGGCGCTGCTGGGCCTCGCGCCGCGGCCGCTGCGCATGCTCGTCGAAAGCCGGATGGTGGATTACGGGCGGGCCTAAGCCGGCATTTCGCTTTTATCACTCCGCCCGCGACGGCCTTGTCATCAACGCCGCGATCGCTTCATCAATCCGCGCGCGCCCCGCCAACAGGGCCTCGACCGCCTCCGCGATGGGCATTTCCACGCCTCTGGCGCGCGCCATTCGCGCCAGCACCGGAGCCGTCGCCGCGCCTTCCGCCAGTTTGCCGCCGCCCGCGGCCGCCGGGCTTTCGCCGCGGCCCAAAGCCACGCCCAGCGCGAAATTGCGGGATTGCTCGGAGCCGCACGTCAACACAAGGTCGCCAAGACCCGACAGCCCCATGAGGGTTTCCGGCCGCGCGCCCCACGCCGCGCCGAAGCGGCGGAGTTCGGCGAATCCGCGCGCCACAAGCGCCGCCTCCGCGCTCGCGCCCAGCCCCCTGCCCCGAGCGGCGCCGCAGGCGATGGCGAGCACGTTCTTCGCCGAACCGCCGATCTCGACGCCGCGCAGATCGGTCGTGTGGTAAAGCCGGAAGCTGCTTGAACCCAAGGCGTCCGCGATGTCGCGCGCGAGATGTTCGTCTGTCGCGGCGAGCGTCACCGCTGTGGGAAGGCCGCGCGAAACGTCGGCGGCGAAGCTTGGGCCGGACAAGGCCGCCGGCGGATTGTTCGGCAATCGCGCGGCGACGATATCGCTCATGAAACGTCCCGTGGCCCGCTCGATGCCCTTGGCGCAGACGACAAGCGGAACCCCCGGACGCACATGCGCCGCCAGCGCCGCCGCGGTTTCATCCAGCGCCTGCGCCGGCGCCGCGGCGAGCAGCAGGTCGGCGCGCGCGGCGAGCGCGAGCGAAGCCTCCGGCGTCACGCGCGCTTCGAGCTTTACGCCCGGCAGTCGGCGGCTTTCCCGCCGGGCGCGCATGTCCTCGACGTGGGCGGCGTCGCGCGCCCACAAAATAACCTCGTGGCCGGCCCGCGCCGCCGCGTTGGCGAGCGCGACGCCCCAGGCCCCGGCGCCGAGCACGCCGATGATGCCGAATGTCATGGGTCTCGCCAGGTTGGATTTACGATTGTAGCGCCCCAGCTATAGCATTTGCGCGCGAACAAAACTTGACGTTCGCCGCCGGCGGGGATCATATCGCCGCACGCACCGAGACCACGCCAATGATCCGCAGACCAGGGCTGGAACCGCCGCCACGATTCCGGACGACGCTTAACCGCCGCGCGGTGGCCAAGTCGCTGGGCGGCCTATCGCTGGGCGCGGGCTTGCTGGGCGCCGCGCCGGCCCGCGCGGCGGCGCGAATCAGCTTCGCCGACATCATCGACCAGGACGGCGAATTCGGCGACAAGGCCGCGGGCGACGCGGGGCAGCAGATCGAAATCCGCGGCTACATGGCTCCGCCGCTGAAGTCCGAAATCAACTTCTTCGTGTTGACG
Source organism: uncultured Hyphomicrobiales bacterium (assembly GCA_903825465.1). Lineage (GTDB taxonomy): Bacteria > Pseudomonadota > Alphaproteobacteria > Rhizobiales > Beijerinckiaceae > Terripilifer. Next base: position 20,578 of record CAIKAR010000020.1, read on the forward strand.
CGGCTGCCCGCCGCCATCTGCCCCTTCTGCGACAGCGCCGCGGCGTGGCCCAACGACATCCTGCTTGTGCAAATGGCGCGGCCCATCCACGCGATCAGCTTCGACCTGCTGATCCGCGTCACCGGCGTGCTCGAACTCGGCGTCGCCACCGACGACGCGACGGGCTTTGTCAGCAAGGTCCGCGTGCGCGACGCGGTTTACGCCAAGGCATGAGCGCGCCCTCGTTGGCGGTTCGCGGTCTCGATGTCCGCTTCGTCGACCGCGGCAAAACATTTTCCGCCGTGTCGTTGGAAAGCCTCGATGTCGCGCCGGGCGAAAGCCTCGCGCTCACCGGGCCGTCGGGCTGCGGCAAGTCGACGCTGCTCTACGCGCTGGCGGGCCTGTTGAAGCCGTCGAGCGGGACGGTCGCGTGGGACGGCAGCGACGTTTACGCGCGCGGCGAATCCGCCCGCGACGCCTGGCGGCGGCGCAATGTCGGCTTCGTGTTTCAGGACTTCGAACTGCTGCCGGAATTGTCGCCGCTGCGAAACGTGCTGGTGCCGGCGACATTCGAGCGTTTCCGCGTCGACGCCGCGACGCGCGCGCGCGCGGAAAGCCTGCTGGAAAAATTCGGCGTGCCGGCGCGCGGCGCCACCGGCGCGCTGTCGCGCGGCGAACGGCAACGCGTGGCGCTGGCGCGCGCGCTGCTGTTCGATCCGCCTGTGATCCTCGCCGACGAGCCCACCGCGTCCCTCGACGCCGCCTCGGGCGCGGCGGTGATCGCCGCGCTCGCGGAGCAGGCGCGGGCGGAAGGCCGCACCGTGATCGCGGCGAGCCACGATCCGCTTTTGATCAAGCGGCTTGGAGGCGAGCTGAGGCTGGAGCGCGGACAGGCGAAGATGGCGACGGCTTGAAAGCGGCCCGCCATCGCCCGCCCCCGGGCGCCTAGCTCCGCTTGCCCTTGGCGCCGGTGATCGCGTCGTACACGTTGCAGGCCAGCCCCGTGGCCTCGTAGCCGTCCTGGCCCATCGCCTGCGCGATGGCGAACATCTGGCTGGCGAGGCCGACGAAAGGCATCGGCA
>CAIKAR010000021.1 GCA_903825465.1 uncultured Hyphomicrobiales bacterium
GGCGATGTGAATATCTTGTCGGTATCGTCCATCTCGACCATCTCGCCCAGATACATGAACACCGTCTTGTCGGAGATGCGCGCGGCCTGCTGCATGTTATGGGTGACGATGGCGATCGTGTAGTCCGCCGACAACTCGTCGATCAATTCCTCGACTTTCGCGGTCGAGATCGGGTCGAGCGCCGAGCAGGGCTCGTCGAACAAAATGACCTCGGGCTTGATGGCGACGGAGCGCGCGATGCACAGGCGCTGTTGCTGGCCGCCGGAAAGGCCAAGGCCGCTCGTGTGCAGCTTTTCCTTCACCTCCTCCCACAACGCCGCGCCGCGCAGCGCCTTCTCGACGCGTCCGTCCATCTCGGATTTCGACGGCTTCTCGTAGAGGCGGATGCCAAACGCGATGTTTTCGTAGATCGTCATCGGAAACGGCGTCGGCTTCTGGAACACCATGCCGACGCGGGCGCGCAGCAGGTTGATGTCGAGATTGGGATCGAGCACGTTCTCGCCGTCGAGCAGAACCTCGCCTTCCGCGCGCTGGTTCGGATAGAGGTCGTACATGCGGTTGAGCACGCGCAGCAACGTCGACTTGCCACAGCCCGACGGGCCGATGAAGGCGGTGACGTGCCTGTCGTAGAGCGGCAGGTTGATGCTCTTCAGCGCCAGCGTCGCGCCATAGAAGAACTTCAGGTTGCGCACGGAAACCTTTTCCGGCGCCGGCGCCGCGGGTCCGGTCGCGGCCATGGGTTCGATTGTGGTGGTGGCGTTCATCTCTGCGTTCCCTGCGCGGTGAGGGCGCGCGCCGCGATCGACAGCGACAGCACCGTGATTGTGATCAGCAGCGCCCCGGTCCAGGCGAGCTGGCGCCAGTTTTCATAGGGGCTGCCGGCGAAATTGTTGATGACGACGGGCAGGTTGGCGACTTCCTTGCCGAGGTCGAGGCTGAAGAAGGGGCTCGACAGCGACGTGAACAGCAGCGGCGCCGTTTCGCCGCTGGCCCGCGCGATGGCGAGCAGCACGCCGGTGACGATGCCCGCCCGCGCCGCGGCCAGCGCCACGCGGAAGATCATGTGCGCGCGCGGCATGCCCAGCGCGATGCTCGCCTCGCGCAGTTGCTGCGGCACCAGCAACAGCATGTCCTCGGTGGTGCGCACGACGACGGGGATGACGACGACGGCCAGCGCCAGCGCGCCCGCGAAGCCGGAGAAATGATGCATCGGCACCACCACCAGCTCGTAGATGAAAAGGCCGATGATGATCGACGGCGCGCTCAGAAGGATGTCGTTGATGAAGCGCACGACATTGGTGATTTTCGAGTGACGGCCGTATTCGGCCATGTAGGTGCCGGCGAGCATGCCGATCGGCGTGCCGATCAGCACGCCGAGCACCGTCAGCATGAGCGAGCCCACGATCGCGTTCGCCAGGCCGCCGCCGACGCTGCCGGGGCCGGGCGTGTTTTCGGTGAACACGGCCAGGCCCAGCCCCCCCACGCCATTCCACAAAAGCGCGCCGAGAATGAACGCCAGCCAGGACAGGCCGAACAGCGCGGCTGCCCAGCACAGGCCCATGGAAATCCGGTTGGCGCGGCGGCGGCCGGCGTATTTGGCGTCGTTGGCCATGGCTCAGCCTCCCGTCTTTTTCTCGATGCGCGCGAGCATCAGCCGCGCGGCGGCGAGAACGATGAAGGTGATGACGAAGAGCAGCAGGCCCAGCGCGATCAGCGAAGACGTGTAGAGCCCTTCGCTCGCCTCCTGGAACTCGTTGGCGATCGACGCCGAAATCGTCGTCGCCGGCGCGAGGACCGAGGCGGAAATGTTGTGCGAGTTGCCGATGACGAAGGTCACGGCCATCGTCTCGCCGAGCGCGCGGCCGAGCGCCAGCATGACGCCGCCGACAAGGCCGACGCGGGTGTAGGGAATGACGACGTTCCGCGTCACTTCCCATGTCGTGCAGCCGACGCCGAAGGCGGCTTCCTTCAGCACCGGCGGCACGGTCTGAAACACGTCGCGCGAAACGGCGGTGATGAACGGCAGGATCATGATCGCCAGAATAAGGCCCGCCGTCAGCATGCCGATGCCGTAGGCGGGGCCGGCGAAGACCGCGTTGAGCCCGGGAATATCGCCGAAGACATCGATCAACGCCGGCTGAAGCGTCTCCTTCAAAATCGGCGCGAGAATGAAGAAGCCCCAGATGCCGTAGATGATCGAGGGAACGCCCGCCAGCAGCTCGATGGCGACGCCGACAGGGCGCCGCAGTTTCGGCGGGCACAGCTCCGTCAGGAAGATGGCGATGCCGAGGCCCACCGGCACGGCGATCAGCATGGCGATGATCGAGGTGACGAGCGTGCCATAGATGGGCGCGAGCGCGCCGAAAATGTCGCGGGCGGGCGACCAGCGCTCGTTGACGAGGAAGCCGAAGCCGAAAGTGGAGAGCGCCGGCCACGCGCCGATCACGAGCGACACAATGATCGCGCCCAGCAGAACAAGAACGAAAACGGCGGCGAGGAAGGTCAGCCAGTGGAAAATCCGGTCGGTCGCCTTCAGCGTCGAAAGCGCGCGCGCCCGGTCCCGGACCGCCGTTGACTTATCCGCCGCGATGTGAACCGCCATATCCGTCAAAACCGCTCTCCCGACCAGCAACAACGCGAACAAGGGGGCGAGGCGCGCCCCGCCCCCAAACGCTTACTTCTTGATGTCGCCCCAGGTCGTCTTGACTAGGCCGACGACGGCGGCGGGCATCGGAATGTAGTCGAGATCCTCGGCCATCTTGCCGCCCTTCTCGAAGCCCCACGTGAAGAACTTCACCGCTTCGGCGGTGGCCGCCTTGTCGGAGGGATCCTTGTAGAGGAGGATGAAGGTCGAGGCCGTGATCGGCCACGAGGCCGCGCCGGGCTGGTTCGTCAGCACGAGGTTGTAGCCGGGGGCGTGGGCCCAGTCGGCGTTGCCGGCGGCGGCCTGAAAGGCGGCGACTGTCGGCTCGACCTTCTTGCCGTCCTTGTTGATCAGGTCGGTGTAGGTCAGCTTGTTCTGCTTGGCGTAGGCGTATTCGACGTAGCCAATCGAGCCCTTGGTCTGGGCGATGGTGCCCGACACGCCTTCGTTGCCCTTGGCGCCGACGCCGACGGGCCATTCCGGAGTCTGGCTGACGCCGATCTTGTCTTTCCACTCCGGCGAAACCTTCGCGAGATAGTCGGTGAAGTTAAAGGACGTGCCCGAGCCGTCCGAACGGTGCGCGACCACGATGTCGGTCGAGGGAAGCTTGACGTTGGGGTTGAGCTTCTTGAGGGCGGCGTCGTCCCACTTCTTGATTTTGCCGAGATAGATGTTGGCGAGCGCCTCGCCGTCGAGCGAGATTTCGCCGGGCTTGATGCCGTCGAGGTTCACAACGGCGACGATGCCGCCCATGATGAAGGGGAACTGCACGAGGCCGCTCTTGTCGAGATCGGCGACGGCGAGGGGAGCGTCGGTGGCGCCGAAGGTGACGGTCTTCGCCTGAATCTGCTTGATGCCGCCGCCAGAGCCGATCGACTGATAGTTCAGGCCGTTGTTCGTTTCTTTCTTGTAGGCTTCCGACCATTTCGAAAGAATCGGGTAAGCGAAGGTCGAACCCGCGCCCGTGATGTCCGCGGCGTAGGCGCCGAAGGCGGAAAGGCCGACGCTGGTGGCCACCATGGCCCCGAGCAGTTTATTGTTGAATGTCATAGGACGCCTCTTGGGTTGTATTCGAGACCTGTGTCGAACGAGGGCAATGCCGCCGGAACATCCGGCGTTCTCTGCCCGCGCACGGGTCTTACGCGGTCTCAAGGAGGCTTTTACGACGCTTGAATTGCGGTTATATGTCTTTGAAATGAACTAAATATGACACTCTAAATGTCTGATAATACGTTATATTTTCGACTTCGTCGTCGCGCGGAAAATCACAACGGCAACGTCACGCGAAACAGCGCGCCTTCGCCCGGCCTGCTCTGCACCGACAGCCGCCCTCGGTGCCTGGCGACGATATGCTTGACGATCGCGAGGCCAAGCCCGGTTCCGCCTTTGGCGCGGCTGGCGCCGGCGTCCACGCGGTAGAAACGCTCGGTGAGGCGCGGCAAATGCTCCGCGGCGATGCCCGGCCCATGGTCGCGAACGCCGAAAAAAACCTCCTTCTCGTCGCCGCCGAGTTCGATCTCCACCGACGTCGGATCGCCGCTGTCGTTCGCGCCGTACTTCACGGCGTTTTCAATCAGGTTTTCCGCGATGCGCACGAGTTCGTCGCGGTCGCCGCGCAAGATCAGCTCCGCCGGCCCGTCGATGTTCACGGCGACGTTGAGGTCGCGCGCCAGCGGCGCCAGCGTGTCGACGACATGGCCGACGACGGAGACGAGGTCGACGGGTTCGACCGGGCGCAGATGTTCGTTTTGCTCGATGCGCGAAAGCGACAGGAGGTCCTCGATCAGCCGCGACATGCGCCGGGCCTGGTCGCGCATGATCGCCAGAAACCGCGCCCGCGCCCCCGCGTCGTCTTTGGCCGCGCCCTGCAAGGTCTCGATGAAGCCGAGCACAGAGGCGAGCGGCGTGCGCAACTCATGGCTGGCGTTGGCGATGAAGTCGGCGCGCATGCGCTCGACGCGGCGGGATTCGGTGAGGTCGCGCAGCGTCAGCACGGCGCGGCGGCCGGCGTCGATGACAAGCGCGCCGACGGAAATCTCGAACACGCGCTCGACCGGCGCGCGCTCCCGCCAGATCGCCGTTTCCGCCGCGCTTCCCTTGAGCACGCGGCCGATGGCGTCGAGCACGTCGGGCGAGCGCAGCGACAACGCCAACTGTTCGCCGACGCGCAGTCCCGACACGATGGCGCGCATCGGGGCGTTGGCCGCCGCGAGACGCGAATCCGGCCCCACGATGGCGACGGGATCGGGCAAGGCCTCGATCAACGCGGCCGCCGTGGTTGGATCGAAGATCATCGACGCGGTGTTTCCAGCAGACGGGAGTCGATTCCTCGCACAAAACGCGCGGCGAATTCAAGATCGGCCAACGGCCTCGCGAGGCCGAAAACGGGCTTTCCGCGCGAGCTTTTTGTCATCAAAACGTCAAACGGAAACAGCGCTCCCAACGGCGAAGCGTTCAAAATCGGCGTGGCGCCCAAACGGAAGGTTCGCGCCGCTGGCCGCGGGCCGAGGTCCGCGCTATCCTTTGTCCGAGGCCCGGCAAGGGCTCTGCCTATCAAGGGAGCGACAACATGGACGCCACTCGACGCATGGTTCTTTCGGCCGCCGCAACGGTGGCGACAACCGCCGCCACAGGCCCTGTTTTCGCGCAGAACGCCGCCCCCGCGGCGCCCGCCGCCGACGCGCCGAAGCCCAACCTGCCGATTGTCACCGCGCCCGGCTACGACGCCCCGAGCGAAGTGAAAAGCATCTTCGTGCGCAATCTCGCGGCTTTGGAAGAGCAGGCGAAAAAGATCGTCCCGAACGGCGGCTTTGGCTACATTTCCTCCGGCGCCGGCGACGAATGGACGATGCACGAGAACATGCACGCGTTCAAACGCGTCCAGCTTCTGCCAACCTATCTCGAAGGCAACGGCGCGCCCGACTCCAAGACAAGCCTGCTTGGCATCGACATTCCGGTGCCGATCATCACCACCGTGTTCGGCGGGCACGCCATCGCGCATGTCACCGCCGAAGCCGGCACCGCCTATGGCACGCACGCCGCGGGCACGATCTTCACCTGCGGCTCGCAATCGAACCTCACCATGGAAGAGGTCGCCAAGGCGAGCCCGGGGCCGAACTTCATGCAGCTTTACATCCAGAACGACGCGGGCCTAATGCGCGAATTCGTGCAACGCGCCCGCGCCGCCGGCTACAAGGCGATCGTGGTGACGATGGACGCGTTCTTCCGCTCCAACCGCGAGACCGACCTCGCCAACCATTACTCCTCGCCGTTCCAGGCGGTGAATTTCCCCAAGCGCGCCGAGACGGGCTACAACGCCAGCTCACAGGTGATGAAGACAACGGTCGACTGGAAGGACATTGAATTCGTCCAGAAGGAAAGCGGCCTGCCGGTCATCGTCAAGGGCGTGTTGACCGAGCAGATGGCGCTCGACGCGGTCAAGCAGGGCTGCGCCGGCATACAGGTTTCCAACCACGGCGGCAGACAGCTCGACGACACGCCGGCGACCTTCACCGTGTTGCCCGAAATCGCCGACGCCGTCGGCGGCCGCATCCCGATCATCCTCGACAGCGGCGTGCGCCGCGGCCAAGACGTCTACAAGGCGCTCGCCATGGGCGCCAATGTCATCGCGCTGGGCCGCCCCGTGCTTTACGGCCTCGCGCTGGGCGGCTGGATGGGCGTGCGCGATGTCCACCACAAGATCGCCGACGAGTTCCGCATGACCATGATGGCGACGGGAACAAAAAAGATTTCGGAGATCACGCGGGATCGCTTGCGGGTGTGAGGGCGCGCGGCGCCCCCTACCCCACGCGGCTCTTCACCCGCTCGGGCCCGGGCGCCTTCTTCGCCTGGCCGAGCGCGGCCACGGTCGGCGGCGTCTTCAGCGCGGCGACGCCCGCCGCGCGCACGCCTTCAATCGTCAGCGCGTCGATTTTTTCGACGATCTCCGCGCGTGTCGGCACATGGCCGAGCGCCATGAGCTGCCGCGCCATCTGATCGGCGCGGGCGCCGGCGGATTCGAGCGCCGTCAGCAGCGACACTTTCATCTGCGCCTTGGCGCGGCGCAATTCGGCCTCGGTCAAATCCGCCGCGCATTGCGCCACGCAGTCCAGCGCGACATCGCAGAGTTCCGCCACGTCGCCGTGCGCCGCCGCCGCGCAAAAACCAAACAGGCCGGTGTCGGCGTAGCTCCACTGAAAACTATCGATGGAATAGGCGAGGCCGCGCTTTTCGCGCACCTCCTGAAACAGCCGCGACGACATGCCGCCGCCCGCGATGTTGGCGAAGACATGCGCGGCGTAGGCGTCCTTGTGGCCGAAGCCGACGCTCTCGAAGCCGACGACGATCTGGGTCTGTTCGAGCTTGCGCGTCACGCGGGCGTCGCCACCTTCGTAACGCGCCTTTTCGCGCGGCGTCGCGGCCTTGCCCGACAGGGCGGAAAAATTGCGCGACGCCGCCTCGACGATCGTCTTGTGGTCGACGGCGCCGGCGGCGGCGACAACGGCCGCCGGCGCCGCGTAGTGGCGGTCGAGATAAGCGAGAATATCGGCCTTCTTGAACGCCTTCACGCGCGCCGGCGTGCCGAGGATCGGCCGGCCGATCGCCTGGTCGGGATAGGCGGCTTCGCCAAACAGGTCGAAGACGAGGTCGTCCGGCGTGTCGTTGACCTCGCCGATCTCCTGCGTGATCACGCCCTTTTCGCGCGCCAGTTCCGCCTCGTCGAAGACGCTGTCGGTGAGGATGTCCGACAGGATGTCGATCACCATCGGCGCGTCGCCGCCGAGCACCCGCGCGTTGTAGGTGGTGAACTCGACGGACGTGGCTGCATTGAGGTCGCCGCCGGCGGATTCGATTTCCTCGACGATGGCGCGGGCGTCGCGCGCGCGCGTGCCCTTGAAAGCCATGTGCTCGATGAGATGCGAGAGCCCGTGCTCGTCGCCGCGCTCGTCGCGCGCGCCAGCGCCGACCCAGAAGCCGACGCTCGCCGTTTCAAGTTCCGGCATCGCGTGGGTGACGACCCGCAGGCCAGAGGGCAGCGTCGTGACTTCAACGGTCATGACGCCGCCCGCGAGTTGCGACGCATGAAGGCCTCGACCTCGGCCTGGCTGTTGGCGAGGACCGTGAAATGTTCGCGGCGCGTCATGAGGTCGGCGAGATGCGGCGGCAGGTCGGCGGTCTTGCCCACGGCGGCCTGAATGGCGCCAGCGAATTTGGCGGGGTGGGCGGTCGCCAAGGCGACCATCGGGGTCGCGGGATCCCTGGCCAGCGCCTTGCGGGCGGCGTGAAGACCGACCGCGGTATGGGGATCGATCAGGTAATTCGCCTCTTCCCACACGCGTCGTATCTCCTTCGCGCAGCCGATCTCTCCCGTGCGGAAAGCGTCGAAATCCACTGCGACGTTTTCGCGTTGTAGTTTCGACAATTCGAAGCGGCCGGATTGCGCGAGAGCGCCCATTTCGGCGCGGATTTCAGCGGCGTCGCGGCCATTTGCCTCAAACAAGAGCCGTTCGAAGTTGCTTGAGACCTGAATATCCATGGAAGGTGAAGCCGTTTCGTGGACTTTTTTTGTCTCATAGACGCCGCTCGCCAGCGCCCGTTCCAGAATATCGTTTTCGTTGGTCGCGACAACCAAGCGGCCCACAGGCAAGCCCATCCGCTTGGCGGCGTAACCCGCTAGAATATCGCCGAAATTTCCCGTGGGGACGGCGAAAGACACCTTTCGGCGCGGGCCACCCAAAGCCACCGCGCTCGTAAAGTAATAAACGATCTGGGCCATCACTCGCGCCCAATTGATCGAGTTGACGCCGGCCAACCCCAACCCGTCGCGGAACGCGTGGTGATTGAAAAGGCCTTTCACGATAGCCTGGCAATCATCGAAATTTCCTTCAATCGCAAGGGCATGGACGTTGGGGGCGGCAACCGTCGTCATCTGCCGCCGTTGGGCCTCGCTGACTTTGCCATGCGGGTAGAGAATGAATACATCGACATTGTCGAGCCCGTGGAAAGCTTCGATCGCCGCCGCGCCCGTGTCCCCGGAAGTCGCGCCAACAATAGTGGCCCGTTCGCCGCGCTTGGCCAAAGCATGATCCATCATGCGGCCGAGTATTTGCATCGCGACGTCTTTGAAGGCGAGGGTCGGACCGTGGAAAAGCTCCAACACGAACAAATTATCGCCAAGCTGAACCAGCGGCGTCGTGGCGGGATGCCGAAATCCCGCATAAGCTTTTGATAGCATGTCGGAAAAAACGTCGGCGGGAATTGCGTCGCCAACGAAGGGCGACATGACCCGTTGCGCGACCTGCGCATAAGGCTTGCCGGCAAAAGCCTCGATTGTGGATGTATCCAGCGTCGGCCAGGTCTCTGGCAAGTAAAGCCCGCCATCACGTGCGAGCCCGGCAAGCAATGCGCCGGTGAAATCGAGTATCGGGGCCTCGCCCCGGGTGGAAATATATCGCAAGACGGGTTGTTTCCGGTTGAACAGCGTCGCGCGGTTTAGCACAAAACAGCGCAAAAGCGAGAATAAACGCGGCGCTCGCCGCCAACCGCGGGCGGGCTGATCCACTTGCGAAGTTCTCCGGGACAATGGCAAGTTGTTCCGACAGGTCGCGTTCACCGTAGTAGTATCGCAACGGGGAGGCTGGAGGGTTCAATGACGGATTTGCGCCATATCGCCGCGCGAATAGCTAAACTCTTGATCGAGCGGAAGGAAACCATCGCGATCGCGGAATCGTCCGCCGGCGGTCTGATTTCCGCGGCCTTGCTGGCGGTGCCGGGCGCCTCGGCCTATTTTCTCGGTGGCGGGGTGATCTACACAGCGGCCGCGCGAGAGGCCCTGCTCCACGTTCTACCCGAAGAAATGGCGCAAATGCGCGCTTCCAGCGAAGCCTACGCGCTGTTGCTCGCCGATCGCGTCAGGCGCAATTTCGGCGCGTCCTGGGGCCTCGGAGAGACCGGCGCCGCCGGCCCTACCGGCAACCGCTATGGCGACGCCCCCGGCCATGTCTGCTTCGCCGCGAGCGGCTCCGAACGGATCGACCGCACGCTTGAGACCAAATCCTCCGATCGCGCCGCCAATGCCAATATGGACGCCTTTGCGACCGCCGCCCTCGAATTGCTGGAAGCGACCCTGTTGCGACAGGCGAGCTGACCGGGATGCCGCATCTCATCATTGTAATCCTGGTCGTTGCCGCCGCTTTTTGGGGCTCGAACCTGCTGGCCGGCCTTGCTCCCGCCGCGAAAGAACGCGCCATGCGACGGGTAGGCGGCTATGTCGCGCTCGGCGCGGCCACCTTCCTGCTGCTGCGCGGGCAAACCGAGGTCGCCCTGGGTCTCGGCGGCTTCGGGCTGTATTTGCTGGGATTCAGCGGCACGCCGCATTGGTCTGGCTTGTTCAAACAGGCTGGCGCGCCCGCCGATTTGCGCTCGTCCATGGTCGCGATGGAGCCCGATTTCCGATCGGGCGCGGCGGTGTCGGGCATGTTCGCCGGCAAAAACCTCGGCGATCTCTCGCGCGATCAATGCGAGGCCTTTTACAGGTCCGCGATTGTCGCCGATCCGCCTGGCGCGCGACTACTGGAACTCTATTTCGACCGCCGGTTTCCCGGATGGCGTGGCGCAAACAATCAAAACGCGGACGCCGGGGGCCGGGCTCGAAGTTCCGGCCAGATGACCGAGAACGAAGCCTATGAAATCCTTGGGCTTGCGAAGGGCGCCTCGCAGGACGACATTGCGCGCGTCCACCGCGCGCTTATGAAGAAACTCCATCCCGACCAGGGCGGAACCACCAGCCTCGCCGCGAAGGTGAACGAGGCCCGGGACATGCTGACGCGCCGACATGGTTGATGCTCCACACGCTTTACGCTTACGCGGCGACAAATTCAGTTCTTGGTGGTGAAGCAGGAGAAACCGGAGTGCTTCAGCGTCTTGCAGGCGCTCTCGGCCTGCGTTTCGCTCAATCCGGCGAAGCGCGCGCGCCAAAGCGTCTCCGACCCTTTTTGCACTTTCTCGGTGAAAGGCGTCGCGGTCCCGAGCGCCGCGTGGGTCGACTTCGCCCGGCTCAGCAATTCATGGGCTTTGTCCTGGTCGTCCGCGGCGCCAATCTGAATCATCACACCAGAGCGCGCCGCGAGCGGGCGGACTGGTTCGGCCTTCGCCGCCTCATGGGCGGATTCCGCTTTCGCCACTTTAATTTCAACACGGGAAGACTTGTCATTGGCGGCCGAAGGGCCAGCGACCCACCGCATGCCGCCGGCGGCCGGACGGGCGGAACTGTCCGTCCCGCCGCGGCGCGGGTCGGGAATCGTCGCGGTGCGGTCGTCGCTGGAACCACGGGCGGCGCTGGCCACCACGGCGGGACGGGGCTTCTCCATTGGTGGCGACACCAACGCCAATGGCATTGGCTTGGACGCTTCAGGCTTTGGCGCCTCGGGACGGGCTGTTTCCGGCTCTTCCTTGATAGGCTCGGGCTTACGGGGCTCGAAATGGGGGGGGGCCGTTTTTTCGACGTCGGCGACGGCCGCGCTGGCAAGGCGGGACGTCGCGCCGCGCGTGATGTTCGCTTCGATCAGGTCCGCCATGATTTTGTCGCGTATGCCGGCGCTTCGGCCGCCCAGCACCACCGAAACGATGCGTCGGTCGCCGCGCTTGACCGACGTCAAAAGATTGAAGCCGGAGGCGGTGGTATATCCCGTCTTGATGCCGTCCATCCCTTCGACGCGGCCGAGGAGATGGTTGTGATTGCGGATCACGCGGCCGGCGTACGTGAATTCGTGCGTCGAAAAATACGCGTAATAACGGGGAAACCGCTCCTGAATTGAACGGCCAAGAATGGTGAGATCGCGCGCGGTCGTGATTTGGTCGTTGTCCGGCAGACCAGAGGCGTTGACGTAATGCGTTCCGGTCATACCCAGAGCCTGAGCTTTCGCGGTCATCATTTCGGCGAAATGGTCCTCGCTGCCGCCAATCGCTTCCGCGAGGACAACGGCCATGTCGTTGGCGGATTTGGTGACAATCGCTTTGATGGCGTTTTCGACGGTGATCGTGGCGCCGGGCCGCAAGCCGAGCTTGGTCGGCGCCATCGAGGCCGCGTGCGCCGATACGCTCATTTCGGTGTCGAGGCTCATTTTACCGCGCTCAAGCTGTTCGAACAGCATGTAAAGCGTCATCACCTTGGTGATCGAAGCGGGGTGTCGCGGCTCGTTTTCATTCACGGCGTGAAGAACGCGGCCTGTGTTGGCGTCGACGACCATCGCCGCGTAAGGCGGCGTGTAGGGCGCGTAGGCGTGGCGCGCGTGGCCGTGTCGATGATAGTGGCGCGCCTGGGCGGGACTAAGCGCAGCGAAAGCGAATGTGAAGGCAAGGACCGAGATCGCGCTGACAAGGTTTACCCGGTTGGAACATCTGTCACGCGTCATCATACCCCATGCCCCGAAACTTCGAGCCGCGCGCCCTTTCGCAAGGGGTGTGGCTCCGTAAACACAGCTTCGGACAGTAGGAGATCGCGGTTACCGCCCGGTTAAGGGCTCACCCGCTGTTTCACTAAAAATGGTGCGGTGCAAAAAAATCTTGACAAATTATTGTGCGGCGCACATATGTGGCTGGCAGTTTGCGGGGCGGATCAAGCCCTGCGGGAAATGCCCTGGAATGTCCCAGACCCAGACAAGGAGCGCCGCTATGTTCAAGAATATGGAAGACATGCAGAAGTTCAGCAAAGATCAGATGGAGGCCGCCACCGTCTCCGCGTCCGCCCTGTCCAAGGGTTTCCAGCAAATCGCGACGGAAACCGGCGACTTCTCCAAGAAGTCCTTTGAAGCCTCGACCGGCCTTTTCGAGAAGCTGGCGGGTGTGAAGACTCTCGACAAAGTCATCGAAGTTCAGACCGATTTCGCCAAGTCCGCCTATGAAAGCTTCGTCGCGCAGGCCACCAAGATGGGCGAACTCTACACCGCCATCGCCAAGGAAGCCTTCAAGCCGATGGAAAGCGCCTTCGCCAAGGTTCAAGCGGTCGCGAAGTAAGAAACCCCCTCCGTTCCTTTTATATTTGGAAAGCCCGGCTCCGCGCCGGGCTTTTTCGCGCGTTTGGGGCTCTTGACCGGTTTTCAAGCGCGTCCACGAAAGATATTTTTCGATGCCGCGGCCGCCTCGCCACTGGCGAAGCGCTGGAAGGGCGCCTAAACTATCAGGGCGGCGTGAGCGCGGCGCACGTGGACAGGCCGGAGCGGAATTGTGACGAGGCGGACGGGGATTTCATCGATTCAAGCTCCCCGAATGGCGGGCGAGCCGGGCAAGGGCGGCTTCGGAACCGGGGCCGACGTCATAACGCGGACCAAGACCGTCGCAAAAAAGCCCAGCATGTACCGCGTATTGCTGCTGAACGACGATTACACGCCGATGGAATTCGTCGTCCTTGTGCTGCAGAAATATTTCAACAAGGGCATGGACGAGGCGCAGCGGATCATGTTGCATGTGCATCAGAACGGCGTCGGCGAATGTGGCGTTTTCACATTCGAGGTCGCCGAGACCAAGGTCACCCAGGTGATGGACTACGCGCGGAAAAAGCAGCACCCGCTGCAATGCGTCATGGAACAGAAGTAGCAGGCCGGGCGGGAAATCCGCGCCTCGCGGCGCGGCTCTTGCTTAAATAGTTTCATTCAACGTGTTGGAGCCGACATGCCGTCCTTCTCCCGCAATCTGGAACAGACGCTTCATCGCGCCGTGGCGCTCGCCGGGCAGCGGCGACACGAATACGCGACGCTTGAGCATCTGCTGTTGAGCCTGTTGGAGGACGCCGACGCCGCGGCGGTCCTGCGCGCGTGCTCCGTCGATCTCGCCGCGCTGAAAAAAAGCCTCGTTTCCTATATCGACGGCGAGCTTGAAAACCTCGTGACCGATGGACGCGAAGACCCCAAGCCCACAGCCGGTTTCCAACGCGTCATCCAGCGCGCGGTGATACACGTGCAATCCTCCGGCCGCGAAGAGGTCACCGGCGCCAACGTGCTCGTCGCGATCTTCGCCGAACGCGAAAGCCACGCCGCCTACTTCCTCCAAGAGCAGGACATGACGCGCTATGACGCGGTCAATTATATTTCGCATGGCATCGCCAAGACGCCGGGACTGTCGGTGACGTCGAAGAGCCCGCGCGGGGCGAGCGAGGAGCACGAGGCGCCCAACGCGCGCGAACAACGCGAGCCGCCCACCGACGGCAAGAAAAAGGAAAGCGCGCTGGACGCGTACTGCGTCAATCTCAACAAGAAGGCGCGCGATGGACGCATCGACCCGCTGATTGGCCGCGAGGCGGAAGTGCAGCGCACGATTCAGGTGCTTTGCCGCCGGCAGAAGAACAACCCGCTTTACGTGGGCGATCCTGGCGTCGGCAAGACGGCCATCGCCGAGGGCCTGGCGCGCATGATCATCAAGGGGGAAGTGCCCGAAGTGCTCGCCGGCGCGACGGTGTTCGCGCTCGACATGGGCACGCTGCTCGCGGGCACGCGCTACCGCGGCGATTTCGAGGAGCGCCTGAAACAGGTGATGAAGGAGATCGAGCAGCACAAGAACGCGATTCTCTTCATCGACGAGATCCACACCGTGATCGGCGCCGGCGCGACATCCGGCGGCTCGATGGACGCGTCCAACTTGTTGAAGCCCGCTTTGGCGCAGGGAGCGCTGCGCTGCATTGGCTCCACCACCTACAAGGAATACCGCCAGTATTTCGAAAAAGACCGCGCGCTGGTGCGCCGCTTCCAGAAAATCGATGTCAACGAACCCTCGGTGCCCGACGCCATCGAAATCATGAAGGGCCTGAAGCCTTACTTCGAGGAATTCCACAAAATCCGCTACACCAACGAAGCGGTGAAGGCCGCTGTGGAATTGTCGGCGCGCTACATTCACGACCGCAAGCTGCCCGACAAGGCGATCGACGTGATCGACGAGACCGGCGCTTCGCAAATGCTGGTGCCGGAAAACCGCCGCAAGAAGACCATCGGCATCAAGGAAATCGAGGCGACCATCGCGACGATGGCGCGCATACCGCCCAAGACCGTGTCGAAGGACGACGCCGAGGTGCTTGAGCACCTGGACGAGGCGCTGCGCCGCGTCGTCTATGGCCAGGACGACGCGATCAAGTCGCTGACCGCGGCGATCAAGCTCGCCCGCGCCGGCCTGCGCGACGGCGAAAAGCCCATCGGCTGCTATCTCTTCAGCGGCCCGACCGGAGTCGGCAAAACCGAAGTCGCCAAGCAGTTGTCGCTGGCCCTTGGCGTGCACCTGCAGCGCTTCGACATGTCGGAATACATGGAGCGCCACACCGTCAGCCGCCTGATCGGCGCGCCTCCCGGATATGTCGGCTTCGACCAGGGCGGCCTGTTGACCGACGCCATCGATCAGCATCCCCACTGCGTGCTGCTGCTTGACGAAATCGAGAAGGGCCACCCGGATATCTACAACATCCTGTTGCAGATCATGGATCACGGAAAGCTCACCGACCACAACGGCAAGCAGATCGACTTCCGCAACGTCATCCTCATCATGACCACCAACGCCGGCGCGTCCGACATGGCGAAGGCGGCGTTCGGCTTCACGCGGCACAAGCGCGAGGGCGAGGACCTGGAGGCGATCAACCGTCTGTTCGCCCCCGAGTTCCGCAACCGCCTCGACGCCATCGTGCCTTTCGGCCACCTGCCGCGCGAAGTCATCGCCAAGGTCGTCGACAAGTTCGTCATGCAGCTCGACGCGCAACTCGCCGACCGCAACGTGTCGATCGAGCTGAGCGACGAGGCGCGCGACTGGCTGATCGAGCATGGCTACGACGAGGCGATGGGGGCCAGGCCAATGGCGCGGGTCATCCAACAGCACATCAAAACGCCATTGGCGGACGAAGTCCTGTTCGGCCGCCTCAAGGCCGGCGGCACGGTGCGCGTGGTCGTGGCCGAGGAAGACGGCGCCAAGAAGCTGGCGTTCCTCTTCCCCGAGGGCCCGGCCTTGCCCAAGCCCGACCGCGAAGTGGTGGAATCCACCCGCAAACGCGTCCGCGCCGAGCCGGAAGTCCGCCGCGCCAAGGCGCGCCGCGTCAACGAGACGAAGGGCGGCGAAGGGGGCGGTGGCGCGCCTGTCGGCGGGATCGTGCCAAAGGTGCCCCTGAAGGGTTGAGGCCCCGGGCGCGAACGTGAAACACGCGACCATTCTTGTGTGCGTCACATGCCGCGACGCAACGGGGGTCGGCGCGCCGCCTCAACCTGGCGAATTGCTGTACGAGGCCACGCGCGCCGCTGCGACGGACTCCGGCGCGCGAGTTCTTCCGGTGGAATGCCTCGCCAATTGCAATCGCCGCGTCAGCGCCGCGATTTTGCGCGAAGATGGCTGGAGCTACGTGTTCGGCGATCTGGCTGTCGAAAACGCTCGGGATCTCCTGGCCGGCGCGAACCTTTACGCGGAATCGCCGGGGAACGACTTGCCGTGGATCGGACTGCCCGAATGTCTCAAGCGGGGCCTGATCTCGCGTCTGCCGCCGTCTGCGTCTTTCAGCGAACCCGCACCGTGAAAACTCAACGCGGAACCTTGCGCGCGTGGCCCATCGCGACCGCGCGGTCGTAGATGGCGGAGGCGGCGGCGAGGTCTTCAACGGCCGCGCCGAGCGACTTGAACATGGTGAGCCCGCCGCGTTTCGCGGACCCCGCGTCGGCGACGACATCCTTCAACTCGCGAATATCCGACCACGACTTGTCGCCATTCTTGACAATTGCGAGGAATTCGCCGGCCTCCTGTTTCGCTTGCGCGATGTCGTCGGTGACGATCATGTCGGCCCGCGCGTAAGTCGCGGTTTCCATTTCCATGCGGGCCAGGCCATTGGCGCCCATGGCGTTGACATGGACATCCCCCATGATCCATGCGTCGCGCACCACGGGCGTCGAGGCGTTCGTCGCGGTGACGACAATGTCCGCGCCGGAGACGCAGGCCTCGCCGCTCGCCGCGGGACGAACATCGATGGAGAGCTCGTGGGCCATGACGCCGCAGAACTTCGCCAGCTTGCCCGCGTCGCGTGAATACACCCGCGCCTGCGAGAGCTTCCGCACCGCCGCGACCGCCCGCAATTGCGCGCGAGCCTGCCGTCCCGAGCCAATCATGCCGAGCGTGGACGCGCTCTTCGGCGCCATCAGGTCGGTCGCGACGCCGGTCGCCGCTCCCGTGCGTATTTGGCCCAGGGCGCCCGCCTCGATGACGGCCAGCAGGCCGAGCTTCGCGTCGAACAGCGCGACGTGGTAGATCGTGCCCGCTCCCGTTCCGCAATAGGCCTTGTAGGCGAAGCGGCCATTGTCCTGCCCCGCCGACATCATGTTGAGCCTCGCGCCCCAGTATTCGGCGCGTTGGCGCGGCGAGTTTTTCGCGCGGCCCTCGGCCTGCAAGCGGAACATCGATTCAAGCGCGGCGATAGCGCCGCGCATGTCGAGCAGCGCGGTGACCTCGGCTTCGGTGATGTAAAGCGGTTCGGACATGGCGGTTCCCCTGTTCAAGCTTCTCCGCGCGCCATTTCGCGGGCGAAGGCTTGATCGCCGCGTTTGGCTTTTTCGGCGAGGCGGAGATACCATCCGCGCGCGGAGCCTCGCTCGGAAACGCGGCCCGCGCAAGGAGGAACACATGATCCGTTCAATCACGCTCGCCGCGGCTTTTTGCCTTATCGTCGCGGGCGCCGCCCGCGCCGCCGATTCCTTGCCGACGGAAACCCACAAAGTATTGACCGCCGCTGTCGCGGTCGAGGCCGCGCAAGCGGCCATCGCGGCCTGCAAGGCGCAGGGCTACAATGTGACGGTCACAATTGTCGACCGCGCCGGCGAGATCAAGCTCGTGCTGATCGGCGATGGCACCAGCACGGTCGCCCGCGAAGTCACGCGCCGCAAGGCCTACACCGCGGCGAAATTGAAAATCTCGACGGGCGATTTCACCAAGCGCGTGGCGAACCCCGGCGCGTTCAATCCGGGCGTCTTCGATCCCATGCTGTCAACGGGCCTGGGCGGCTTGCCGATCAAGGCCGGCGACGACACCATTGGCGGCATCGCGGCGGCCGGCGCGCCCGGAGGCGACAAGGACGAGGCTTGCGCCGCGGCCGGACTCGCGAAAATCTCCGACAGGTTGAACTAGCGGCGATCAAATCACCCAGTCGTCGCGGTTCGCGGCGGCCTCCGCCGAAATCGCCGCCTTGATCGCGTGCGCGATTTCCGCGAGCGCCAGAGAGCCGCGGAGCCTCGGCCGCGCGACATCGACGACGCGCGTCGATTTCAATTCGCCTGGCTTGCCGCCCAGCGCCACGATCCTGTTCGCCAGATACGCCGCCTCGTCGATGTCGTGGGTGACGAAAACGATTGTCTTGCCGGTTTCGCTTTGGATGCGGATCAGTTCGTCCTGGAGGGTTTCACGCGTCGCCACGTCGAGCGCGCTGAAGGGCTCGTCCATCAGCAGGATCGCTGGGTCGACCGCCAGCGCCCGCGCGAGGGACACGCGTTGGCGCTGCCCGCCGGACAATTGATGTGGCCAGCGGTCGGCGAGATCGCGCAGTCCGACATGGGCCAAGGCCCGCGCCGCCCGGGACATCCGCTCGTCGCGCGGCATGCGCGATTTTTCCAGGCCGAACGCCACGTTGGCGATCACCCGCCGCCACGGCAGCAGACGCGCGTCCTGAAACACGAGGGCGAGCGGGCTTTGCCCCGATGTCGCCGGTTTGATGTCAACAGAACCGGTGGAGGGCGTCGCCAACCCCATCAACACGCGCAGCAAGGTCGATTTGCCCACACCCGAAGCGCCAACGATCGCGACAAACTCTCCCGCGGCCACATCGAGATCGAGGCCGCGAAGCACTTCGGTTTTTTCGCCGTCGCGCTCGAAAGACAGTCCAAGACCTCTTATCGAAATGACGGGCGCGTTCACGGCTTCCACCGCAGCAGCAACGACTGCGCGGCGACGAAACCCGCGTCCATGATTCCATAAAGCGCCGCCATCGTCAGCATGTAGACAACGACAATGTCGGTCGCGAGCAGGCTCGACGCCTGCATCATGCGGCTGCCAAGCCCGCTGACGCCGGTTAGTTCCGCGGCGACAACCGCCATCCAGGCCTGCCCCAGCGCCGTGCGCGCGCCGACGAGAATGCCAGGCGTCGCCGCGGGCAGGAGCACCTTCGTCAACCGCTCCCAACCACTGCGGAATCCAAACGCGTCGGCGAGTTCGATCAAATCCCGGTCAACGCCGCGAATCGCGCCCTGCGCCGCGAAGAAGATAATCCAGAACACGCCAATGGAAATGATGAACACCGCCGCCGCCTCGTCGACGCCGAACCAGATGATCGCGAAAGGCGCCCATGCGAGATTCGGAATCGGCCGCAAGAGGCGCACGACCCACGCGAGCGACCATTCGAGGCGAAGGTACATCCCGGTCAACACGCCGAGAACGCCGCCAAGCCCCGCGCCCCAGACAAAGCCTTTCACATAGTGACCAAGGCTGAGCAGCGTCATCTCAAGCCAAACGCCGCTCCGAAATGCGCGCATGAAGGCCGCGGGAAGGTCGCTCGGCGCCGGCAACAGCGATTGCGATACCAGGTTGAAACGCGGGAACGCTTCCCACAGCGCGAGAAACAGCGCGAGACCAACGCCCGAGTAGAGCCACGGCGCGGCGCGCCTCGCGGCGAAGGTCATGGCTTGAGGCGCGACCACGGGCCGAAATCGAACAGGCCTTCCGTCGATGGGGCCTTGTCGAAATCGCCGAGTTCGACCTGATAGTCGAGCATGGTCTTGGTCGGCTGTTCGATCGAATGGGGATCCGCGACAAAGGACAACGCGTTCGAAGACAACGCTTTCGCCAGCGTCGCCTGATCAACCAGGCCGCCGCCAAAAACAGGTTGCACATAACGCGCGGCTTCCGCCGGATTGGCGACGATGAAATCGCTCGCCCGACGCGTTAACGCGACGATCGCGTCAACGGCGTCGGGATGCGCTTTCGCGAACGCCCCGGATATCGCGATGACGACGCCGGGGATGCTCGGAAACATGTCGTTGGACGTCGCGGTCATTTTCAACTTGGGATCGCGCGCGAGCACGATCGTCAACGCTGGCTCCAGAACGGTGCCGCCATCGACAGCGCCGCTCAAGACGGCTTGTTGCACGGCGTCGATGCCCATCGCGGAAACGCGCACGTCGTCGCGCGCGGTGTTGTTCTGTTTGAACAGCCAGTGGCTGAGCGTGATTGTCGGCACGCCGCCCGGCGGCAGCGTCGCCAGCTTCGCGGCTTGTCCATGGGTCTTGTGAAAAGCGGCGAACGCGCCCGCGACATCCACGCCCGAACCCAACGCGGCGGCGAGGGCCGGCGAGGCGACGAAGCCGGAGCCGCCGGTGGACACGGCGCTGACAATGCGCACATCGAGCCCTTTGGCGCGCGCCACAGCGATGGGCGCGATGCCAATCGCCAACGCGTCGATGGTTCCGGAGGCGAGCGCCGAGATCGCAGGCGGACCCGAATCGAACCGCGTCGGGGCGATATCGAGGCCGGCGTCTTTCGCCCAACCCGCGCCTGTGAAGACAAAGAGCGGCGCGGCGCCGACAACGGGCACATAAGCGAAACGCACGCGCGTGTCCGCGGCGCGCGCGCCGGGCGCGGCCAAGAGCGCAAGTGTCGCCGCGAGAACAAAAACGCGCATGGATACCCCCATCGAACAGCCGGTATCAGATAGGCTCGGGATTTCGAAATATCAATAAATTTTGTAAAATTATTTATTATACGAATTTTATTAGTTATTATTTCGCTGTTGAGAGCCACCGGCAATTATTCGACAATAAAAACCTTGTAGGGCGTGCCGGAAATCGGCACCGGTCTCAGCCATTCCGGCACAAGCGGGGGGTCGCGGAGCAGCCCGGCGGCAAGCCCATGAGGCCAACGGGCGGCGATCTGACCGATTTCCTTGTTGCTCGGGCAAATGAGCAAGTACCGAGCGCCGACCCCGCGGACAAGATCTCGCGCCGCGTCCGGCGGCGCGGCGAAAGCGTCGATAGCAGCGCGATTGCCGTGGTTGTTGCGGTGATAGGAAGCCGCCACGACACTGTGTGGCGTATGCGCGAGGAGGTAGCCGCCGACTTCGATGGAAGCGAGCGCCTTGCCTGGGGGCAATTGAGCCAGCGGCGCGAAGGCGGCGCGCGCGAGGCATTCATTCGCGCCTATCTCGGATGGCGTGGGTTCCGGCAGTAGCGAGGGAACCATCGCCCAGCCGATCGACGACATCGGCAACACCGCCGCGAACGTCGCGATTGTCGCGGCGGCCCGGCCTTTGCCCGAAAGAGCGTCGCCAGCCCGCAAAGCCAGCCACGCGCAACCAATGACGGCGATGGGCGCGAGCGAGGTCGAAACGCGGATCATGAACCCCGTGCCAAGGCAACCCATGAGGGCGATCGCCAGCACCAGCAGGAAACGCGCGCGGCCGATACCCGTCGACCGCCAGGACGCTAGGGCGAGGCCAAGGAGGCCAAAGAAGGTGGGAATAACAATCATCTGAACCGAACGCGGGAACATCGCGAAGTGTCTTAGCGCCGGCCGCGCTTCACCGACATTGTTCAACCAGATATCGCGAACGAGGGGGTCGAGCCCTTCGAAGGGATCAATCAGGCAATGCAGATACGCGAACGACAGCGGCGCGCCGACCACCGCGCCGAGAACAGCCGTCGCCGCCGCGCGGGAATAAAACGTCGTCTCGAAGCGGCGAGCCAAAACGAGTCCGCCGCACAGAACCGCCGCGCCAAGCGCGATCGCGGCGTAGGCGCTCGAAAACGCGTCGCAGGCCGGCGCGAACCATCGCGAAGGCGCGACGAACACGCCCAGGCAAAGCGGAATCGATATCGCGAGCCCGCCAGCGAACCACAGAAGCAGCGGCCGCGCCGCGCGCCCGCGGAAAATCCACGTCAGCGGCGGCGTCGCGAATATGGCGAAGATGAACAGCAGATTCTCGATGCTGATGGCGAGCGAGAGCGCGGCGCAGGAGGCCGAGATCGCCGCCAGGCGCGCCCGCGCCCCGTCAAGCGCCGCCGCCATGGAAGCCGTCATCAACACCAGCAGGATGATCTGCGGGGCATGGTGATCAACGCGTCCAGGAACGAACTGGCCGAGCATGAAGCCCGACAAGACGGCGAGGGCGATAGCGGGCGCGATCCCCCTTTCTCCGAGAACGACGCGCGCGCACCACGCGACAGAGGCCAGCAACGTCAATTGCAGCGACAGCGGGAACACGATGCGCGCCAGCTTT
Source organism: uncultured Hyphomicrobiales bacterium (assembly GCA_903825465.1). Classification (GTDB taxonomy): domain Bacteria; phylum Pseudomonadota; class Alphaproteobacteria; order Rhizobiales; family Beijerinckiaceae; genus Terripilifer. The sequence continues at coordinate 21,909 of CAIKAR010000021.1, forward strand.
TCGCCCGCCTCGCCCGTCGCGAAAAACTGAAACATCCTCGTCAGCGCGCCAAGCGGAAGATCGACGACGCGCGACCAGTGCATGAGCGAGCCCCTCGGCGCGTCGAGCCGCCATTGCGTCAGGTCGTACCATGCTTGCCCGCCGAGCCAATCGCGAACTTGCGCGATCCGCATGGCGTCGTCGGAATCGTAAAAGTTGCCGGTGGTCCAGATATCGACGACCCGCGACCAGCAAAGCGCCAGCGACACGGCGAAGCCACAGGCGACCAAAAGCGCCGCGCGGGCCGAGGCGGACAATTCGGGCGAGGCGGTTTCCTTGACGGGCGAGAAGTCGGCGGCGCTCATGGCGGTCTCCGCCTCGCGTTTTCGCAGGAGCGCGTGAAGGCGGCGTTAACCGAAACGGCGCGAAGCGGAAATCAATCGCCGTTTTCGCCGCGCTCCGCTTCCGCCTTCAAGTCCTCGGGCTTCGGCATGGAGATGATGTTGTATCCAGCGTCGACGAAATGGATTTCGCCGGTCACGCCCGCCGAAAGGTCGGAAAGCAAATAGAGCGCGGCGCCGCCGACATCCTCGATGGTGGAAGAGCGGCGCAGCGGCGCATGAGCGCGCTGGAAATTGTACATGGCGCGGGCGTCCGCGATGCCGGCCCCCGCCAACGTGCGGATGGTGCCGGCGGAGATTGCGTTTACCCGCACGCCCCGCGGGCCGAGGTCGCCGGCGAGATAGCGCACGCTCGCCTCAAGCGCCGCCTTCGCGAGGCCCATAACGTTGTAGTTGGGCATGACGCGCGTCGCGCCGCCGTACGTGAGCGTCAGCAGCGCGCCGCCGTTTCGCATCAGCTTGGCCGCCCGCCGCGACACCTCGGTGAAGGAGAAGCACGAGATCACCATGGTGCGCGAAAAGTTTTCACGCGTGGTGGCGTCGATGTAGCTGCCCTTCAATTCGTTCTTGTCCGAAAAACCGATGGCGTGGACAACGAAGTCGAGGCTTCCCCATTCGCGTTCGAGCGAACTGAAAACAGCGTCGACCGAGCCGATGTCCTCGACATCGCACGGCAGCGTGAGCTTGGAGCCAAGGCTCTCCGCCAGCGGCTTGACGCGCTTGCCCAGCGCCTCGCCCTGATAGGTGAAGGCGAGTTCGGCGCCTTGAGCCGAAAGCGCCTTGGCGATTCCCCAGGCGATCGAATGGTTGTTAGCGACGCCCATGACAAGGCCGCGTTTTCCCTGCATCAACTGCCCGGTCATTCCTGCTCTTTCCAAACTTCTTGTCGCCAGCGGCCTGCGTCGGCAGCTGTCTTAGCAACCCCGTCGGCGGGGCGAAAAACAAAAAATGTTAACGAATATTCGCGCGGTCAGGCGTCCGGGTGCTTGAACACAAGCGCCGCGTTGGTGCCGCCGAAGCCGAACGAATTCGACAGCGCCGCGCGAATTTTGGCGTTGTCCCGCCGCTGGCGCAGGATCGGCATGTCGGCGAACGCGGGGTCGAGCTCCGTGATATGCGCGCTTTCCGCCATGAAGCCGTCGCGCATCATCAAAAGGCAGTAGATCGCCTCCTGCGCGCCCGCCGCGCCTAGCGAATGGCCGGTAAGGGATTTTGTCGCCGAAATCGGCGGGCATTTTTCACCGGCGCCGAAGACCTCGCGAATCGCCTCGATTTCCTTGAGGTCGCCAACCGGCGTCGATGTCGCGTGCGGATTGATGTAGTCGATCGGAATATTGACCGTGGCCAACGCCTGCCGCATGCAGCGCATCGCCCCTTCGCCGGATGGCGCGACCATGTCGTAACCGTCCGATGTCGCGCCATAGCCGATCAACTCAGCGATAATCTTCGCGCCGCGCGCTTTGGCGTGTTCATATTCCTCCAGCACGAGCACGCCCGCGCCGCCGGCGATGACAAAGCCGTCGCGGCTTATGTCGTAGGCGCGCGACGCGGTGGCGGGCGTGTCGTTGTAAGAGCTAGACATGGCGCCCATGGCGTCGAAAAGCACCGACAGCGTCCAATCCAGTTCCTCGCAGCCGCCGGCGAACATGACGTCCTGCTTGCCCCACTGGATCATTTCGGCGGCGTTGCCGATGCAATGGCTTGACGTCGCGCAAGCCGACGAAATCGAATAATTGACGCCTTTGATCTTGAACCAGGTCGCCAGCGTCGCCGAAGCGGTGGACGACATGGCCTTGGGCACGGCGAAGGGGCCGACGCGCTTGGGACCCTTCGACCGGGTGATGTCCGCCGCTTCGACAAGCGTCCGGGCCGACGGGCCACCCGATCCCATGATGATGCCCGTGCGCTCGTTGGAGATGTCGGAGGTGGCCAAGCCGGCGTCGGCGATGGCCTGCTCCATGGCGACATGATTCCAACCCGAACCGCCGCCGTGAAAGCGCATGGCGCGCCGGTCGACAACGGCCTCGGGCGCCAACGTGGGGGCGCCGTGAACCTGACAGCGGAAGCCCAGCTCGGCGTATTTTTCGGCCCGCACGATGCCTGATTTCGCCTCGCGCAACGACGAAGCGACCTCGTTGGTATTGTTGCCGATCGAGGAGACGATCCCCATGCCGGTGACGACGACGCGTCTCATGCCATTCTCCCGTCGGCCCGCTGGCGGGCCATGCGACGCCGCGCGGAACATTCCTCCCGCGCGAATTTCCGCAATCCAAAACCGAGCGCGATTGAAGACTGTCTCAGGACCCCGCCGCCTGAAACAAACCCACCCGCAGGTCCTTGGCCTCATATATGCGCTTGCCGTCGGCTTCCAACCAGCCATCGGCGATGCCAAGCACTAGCTTGCCTCGAAACACACGCTTGAAATCAATGCCGTAGATCACCTTCTTGACCGTGGGCAAAACCTGGTCGGCGAATTTCACCTCGCCGACGCCGAGCGCCCGCCCGCGGCCAGGAGAGCCCAGCCAGCCCAGATAGAAGCCAACCAACTGCCATAAGGCGTCGAGCCCAAGACAACCCGGCATGACCGGATCGCCCTTGAAATGACAGCCAAAAAACCAAAGGTCGGGGTTGATGTCGAATTCGGCGCGGATGTGGCCCTTGCCGTTGGCGCCGCCGGTCTCCGAAATTTCGGCGATTCGGTCGAACATCAGCATGGGCGGCAGCGGCAACTGGGCGTTGCCCGGGCCGAACAACTCTCCGCGTCCGCATTCCAACAGATCGGCGTATTCGTAGCTCGAGCGGCGTTCGCTCATGTCGGACAGTTCCTCTCGCCTTGGCGGCGTCCCGTCCAGACGCGTCCACCAGTCCCCAATGGCGCGGTTCCTAGCACAGGACTACGCGAGCCGAAAGCCGCGGCGGGCGGGCCGGAATGTCGCGCGTCGCGCTCCCGCCTGGGCGGGTTTTCAAGACTTCTTTGGCCCGTGCGACTTGGCCTGGGCGATCCCACCCGCCATTCAAACCAGTCTCCCCGCCAACCCGGGAAAACACGATGTGGAAATCCACTGCGGAAACCGTTACCCCTCAATTGGAGGAACCCGCGCATGCAACTTGGTATCTGGACCCCGGCGCCGCTCAGCATGCGGCCGACCCCGCGCACGCAGCCCGCCATCGACGGATTGACGAAGCATGGCGGCGGCGTCGATCTGAATTTCACCTTCGCCGCGGAAACGTTGCGCCGCGCGGAAGACCTTGGCTTCGAAATCACGCTCTGCGCGCAGCGTTTCCTGGGTCCCGACCTCGATTCCCTCATCCATGTCGCCGCGCTCGCGCCAATGACGCGGACCATCCAGCTCATGCCCGCCGTGCATCCCGGCATCATGGACCCGCGCGTGGCCGCCAAACAGCTCGCGTCCATCGATAGGATCAGCGGCGGGCGGGCCTGCATCAACATCATCAACGGCGGCCGCGCGCACGAGTTCGCGGTCTATGGAGACTGGCTTGAACACTCCTCGCCACGCTACCGCCGCATGCGGGAGTTCATCCAGGTGATGCGCGGCATGTGGACCTCGGACGATTTCAACTTCGACGGAGAGTTTTACAAGATCGCGCACGGAACCGTGCCGACGAAATCGGTGCGCGAGCCGCACATTCCGATTTTCGCCGCGAGCCGTGTCGACGAGGGCATGGACGTCGTGTCGCGGGAATGCGACCTGTGGTTCCTCAACTACGACCGCGATTTCCGCAATTATGAGGCGAGCCTGAAGCGCGTCGAGAGCGAGCGCGCCTTGATGGAAAAGCGGACGCGCGGACTCGGGCGGAAGATGCGGTATGGGATCAACGCGGTGATCCTGATCGCCGACACCGACGCGGAGGCCATCGCCATCGCCGAGGAATGGGAACAACAGCTCGCGCGCGACCCCTCGATTTTCTCCGCGTCCAGCGGCATGGGCGCGGCCATCATCGGCAGCCGCGCGACAGTGCTTGAACGTATCCGGCGCTATGCCGCCATGGGCGTCGATCTTTTCATGTTCCAATTTTATCCGATGCGCGAGGGCCTCGACGATTTCGCCCAGAAAATCCTACCGGAACTGCGGCGCGATCTCGAAACGCGCGCCGTCGCGGCGCGTTAGATGCCTGTTGCCGCGCTCTCGCTCGGCGGCAACCAGCGCGACGTGAAGGACGCGTTTCGCCACGCGTTGCGGCGATTGGCGGCGACGCGGGGCGTCATGGTTCGAGCTCAATCGACGTTGTGGCGCACGCCGCCCTGGGGCAAGACCGACCAGCCGGACTTTCTAAACATGGCCACGCTTGTCGAAACGATTTTGTCGCCGCGCGAATTGCTGGATCTGTGTCAGACGATCGAGCGGGAGCGGGGCCGGTCGCGAAGCGTTCGATGGGGACCGCGCACGCTCGACATCGACATAGTCGCGTTCGGCGACGAAGTCATCGGCGAGGCCGATCTCGTGGTGCCCCATCCCCGCGCGACGGAACGCGCCTTTGTGCTCGCGCCGTTGGCCGAAATCGCCGGGGAACTCCCCATCAACGGCCGCCGCGTCGACGAGTGGCTCGCGCGCGTCGATCTCGCCGGCGCGCGGTCGATCGGGCCTCTCGACGCGTAAGAGCGGCCTCGACAGCGCTATTCGGCGGCTTGCGCCAGAGCGCCGCCGCGCGCGAGAGACGCCAGCGCTTCGTCGATGGTCTGCACGTCGCCGAAGTTGAGATAAAACGCCGTCAACGCCGCGCTGTGGAGATCGTCGGCCCAGGTGGCGTTGGCGTCGGATATCATCAATGTCTTGAAATTCAGCATGCAGGCGTCGCGGGCCGTGCTTTCACAACAAACCTGCGTCGCCGTTCCCGCCACCATCACCGTGTCGACGCCGAGCGCGCGCAGCCGCGCCTCGATGTCGGACGAACCCTGGATAAAGGCGCTGTAGCGTTTTTTCGTCGTCTTGATGTCGCCGGCGCGGACGTCGAGTTCCGGCCACAGCTCATGGCCTTTCGCGGCCTCGTCCATGCTGGCGTAGCGCGCCTTGGCGCGCTCGGAAGTCATCAAACAGGTATGATAGTTCGACCAGCTCGCCCAAGTGTCGTTGGTCGAGTTCTGAATCCACGCGACTTGTCCGCCAAACGCGCGAAGGCCCGCCGCGAGGCGATTGACGCCTGGCACAATGGCGCGCGCCTGCGGCGTCTCGTTCATGAAGCCGGGCGCCATGAAATGGTTCTGCATGTCGATGACGACAAGCGCCGTCTTGCGCGGCTCCAGCGCGTCGAAGGGGTGCGGCCTCCCGCAACGGCGCGCCACCGCGTCGACATGGTCTCGCGCCAATTTGAATTCGTGCACGCCACCCTCCGTTTGATCTGTTGAAAATCAATGCATGACGTTGCCGCCGTCGACGGCCATCGTCTGTCCCGTCATGAAGTCGCTGTCGCTCGAGCACAGGAACACCATGGCGCCGACGAGATCGGCGGGAACCTGTTTGCGCCTCAGCGCGCGCGCGTTCATGTTCGACTGGATGTATTCGGGCGTGAAGTCGTCCGGCGCGCCCAGCACTCCGTCGCTCATCGTCAGGCCCGGCGCGATGGCGTTGACGTTGATCCGGTCGTCGCCAAGCTCGCGCGCCAGACAGCGCGTCATCGCGACGACGGCGCCCTTCGACGACACGTAGTGCAGCAAGTTGGGCACGCCTTTGAACACGGTGCTCGACGCGATGTTGACGATCTTGCCGCCACCCCTCGCCTTCATGATTGGCGCGACGGCCTTGGCGCATTCAAACGGGCCACGCACGTTGATCGCCATCACCTGGTCGAACTCGGCGCTGGAAATCTCCTGGAAACTCTTCGCGCCCAGCTTGGCGAAAACCGCCGCGTTGTTGACGAGGATGTCGACGCCGCCGAAACGCTCGACTGTTTCAGCGACGAGCGCGCGCACCTGCGCGGGGTCGGACACGTCGGTCTGGACATAGATCGCCGCGCCGTTCGCGCGCACGATTTCGTCGGCCGTCGCGGTCCCGTCGCCAACGTCGGCGACGACGACCTTCGCGCCTTCCGCGGCGAGCCCCTTCGCGAAGGCGGCTCCGATGCCCTGCGCCGAGCCGGTGACAATCGCGACCTTGCCGGTCAGTCTGTGCATTTCCCCGCCTCGCGCTTCGCTTTCCGCCGCGGCACTTTAGCGGTCTTTGCAATCGGCGCAAATATGGTCCTTGCCCGCGAGGTCGCCGGAGGTCAGATTGGCGGCCGCATCGAACGAGAAGCGAATATGTCCGCGACAGCCCCGCAAAGCTTTCATCCACCGGCGCCGCCGCGTTCCGAAAAGCCGCTTGGAAAAATCGAATTCATTCGGCGCGTTTGGAAAAATCAAATCACGACCTGGACGCAAAAAAGCTTCGAGGAAAGCGTTTACCGGATCGACGGATTGATGGGAAAGGCGACGGTCGCGCACGACACTGCGCTGGTCAAGCACGTGCTCGTCGACAACTTCGCCAATTATCCCAAGGACAGGGTGCAGCGGAAAGTGCTGAAGCCCGGCCTCGGCGACGGATTGCTGACGGCCGAGGGCGAGGTGTGGAAAATGGAGCGCCGCGTCATCGCGCCGCTGTTCCGCCCCAAGCTCGTCGACGACTTCATGCCGGCGATCATCGAGAGCTCGCGTTGGCTCGTCGATCGCTGGCGCGCGGCCGGCGCGGATTCGCCGGTCGATATCTCGGCGGAAATGTCGCGGGTGACGCTCGAGGTCTTGCAACGCTCGATATTTCAGGCGGGCCTCAAGCGCGACACCGGCGAACTAGCGGGCGCGATGTCGCGCTATTTCGAAGCGGTGGGGCAGTTGCATCCCTTCGACGTCATTGGCCTGCCGGACTGGTTGCCGCGCTTCGGCAAGCCGGACGTGTCGCGGGAGTTGCGCTTTTTCAACGAGGCCATCCGCGACATCATGAGCGAGCGGCGAGCGGCGATCGCGTCCGGCGACGCCGGCGACGCGCGCGATTTGCTGAGCCTTCTGCTCACCACGCGCGATCCTCAAACAGGCGAGCTTCTCAACGACACGCTCGTTCGCGACAATGTCTTGACCTTCATCGCCGCGGGTCACGAAACCACCTCCGGCTCCCTGACATGGGCGATGTTCCTGCTGAGCCAGTTTCCCGACTGGAGACGGGAAGTCGAGGAGGAAGTGGACACCGCGCTGGACGCGGGAGCCATCGCCATCGGCGCGAAAGCGGAAGACCCTTTCGCGGGCTTCGCCGCGCCGGGCGTTTTCGACAAACTGGTGAAAACGCGCGCCACGCTCGAGGAGGCGATGCGGCTCTATCCGCCGGGCGCGCTGCTGCTGCGGCAAGCGATCGCCGACGACGCGTGCGGCGAATACAAATTGCGGGCGGGCGAACTCGTGGTGATCGCGCCGTGGGTGCTGCATCGCCACAAGCTGCTGTGGGACAGGCCCGATGAATTCGTGCCGCGGCGCTTCATGCCGGGAGAGCGCGAAAAAGTGGACAGGTTTTCCTATCTGCCATTCGGCGCGGGGCCGCGCGTTTGCGTCGGGTCGGGCTTCGCGATGCGCGAGGCCATCACCATTCTAGCCGCCATCGCGCGCACGTTCCGCTGCGACCTGAAGGCCGGCTACCCGGTCGAGCCGGTGTTGCGGATCACACTGCGGCCCGGGGGCGGCCTGCCTATGAGGTTGACGCCGCGAAGCGGTTAGACGCGATCGTCTATTCCGCCGCGCCCGCCCGCATCGGCTCGTCGGAATTGGCGGCGCGCGGCCGCTCGTCGGATCGATTGACCGCGTCCATCATGTGTTCGACCTTGGAGCCGATTTCCGAGATGGCGCGCCGGAGCGCGAGGCTCTCATCGGCGTCCATGTTGTTGACGGGCTTGTTGTTGACCGGCGAGCGTGGCGATGGAACCGACCGCGCTCCCCGCAACCTCGCGGCGTCGTCGCGCGCGGCCTGAAGCGCGCCGCGCAAAGAGCCGTTCTCCGCGACCAGGACCTCGACCCGCTGACGTTGCTCGGCGTCGGCGCTTTTCATCGCGGCCCAGGCGTCCGCGTGACTGTCGCGAAGACTGGCCTCGCGCGACTCGGCAAGCGCCAAGGCGGCGTTCTGGCTCGCGAGCTCGGATTCGAGACGCAGCCGCGCCCGTCGCTCGTCCCGATGCCGCTGAGACATTTCCTCGGCTTTTTCCTGCGCCTCCCTAAACTGCGCGAGAGCCTGGTCGCGGCGCGCCGCGATCGCCTCGGAGGTGGCGCTGGCGGCGGCGCGCTGTTCGTCGAGAGCGAGGACGACGCGGGACAATTCAAGATTTTCGAGCGTCGCCCGCTCATTCGCGCGCCGCAATTCCTCGGCGCTGGCCTCGTGGCCGACAATGCGCGTTTCCAGCGCCGCCATTGATGCGCGGTGTTCGTCCACTTGCGCGAGCGCGGCCTGGTGGTGGTTCTGCAACTCGGCGTGGTCGGCCGTTTTGTTGGCAAGCCGCCCTTCGGCGTCCCAGTGCGATTGATGGACGACGCCCAGTTCGGTTTGCGCGTTCGCGAGCTCTCCGCCCAACGTCGCGAGGCGCGCCGCGCGCGCTTCGCTTTCGCGCCACACCTCGAGGATTTCCGCCTCAAGGTTGGCGATATGCTTGGCCCGCTGTCCCAATTCCACCATGTCGCGCGACCGCGCGTTCAGCGCATCTTCGGCGCGTTTTTCAACCTGACGCCGCTGCACCGCGAACTCCGCGCGCAGTTGATCGCGCTCGGCGACGATTTCGGTCATCGACAGGGGAAGCCGCATTTCGAGCGAGCGCGTGGACAAACGCACCGCCCGCCGCCAAAAGAGCGGAAGAAACAGCAGGGCCACGATTCCCGTCAGCAGGGCTCCAAGGCCAAAATACATGAAGTTTTCGATCAAGGCGGTCCAGCCAATCCCACGGGCAAACGCCGGCAAGCATGGCACGCATTCTGTTCGAAATCAAAATCCACTGGCGATCCACTTGGTTAAAATGGATTCCAGGTCGATTGAGGACTGAACTTCAGGTATCCCAGATTGACACCCAGCCGCGCGCCGACGCCCGACCTGATCGGAACCACGACGATATTATCGGCTGTCAACGCCGTAAAACCAAATCCCCCAACAAGGTAAGCGGAGCCATTGACGCCCCCGTAGCGTCGGAAGATCGCGTCCACAGCCGGGAGGTTGTAAACGAGCATCATCGTGCGATCTCCGTCGGCGCCCGCGTCAAATCCAATCGACGGCCCCTGCCAGTAAACCTTCTTATCGCCGGCGTTGCGGGTGTACATAACCCCCTCGCCATAGCGCGCGCCGGCGACAAAAGCGCCGCCCGCTTCCTGTCCCAGGATATAGGCGTTCGGCTGGCCCCAGCGCTTGGTTGCGCCTTCAACGGCCTGAGCCAGCCCTCTGGAAATCGATCCGAAGAATTGGTGGCCGTTGTTGACGAGTTCGTCGGTGGAGAATTTCTGGGGGCGCGTTTGTTGAGCCGAGGCTGGCGCGCAAACGGCCATCGCGGCCGCGAAAAGGATCAGGGCATGTCTGCGATGCGTCGGTGCGGTCAAAATAGCCCTCGTGTGTGGCGGGGGCGAACGCGAATAACGTCCGCCCGAACAGCGAACTTCGGCCGGGATCGTGGCCCGGCCAAGGCGGATTCAAAGCGCGCCAGTTAGCGCGCGCCATGAAGCCCAGTATCTCGTGACAGGGTTAACAGAAGGTTGAAGCAGCCGCGCGCGGCTTTCGCCGCGCGAACCAAAATAAAAAAACCCGCCGAATGACCCTCTAGCGGGGCTATTCAACGGGCTTAATTTGGTTGCGGGGACGCGAAACCACCGGGAGTAGAGCTGGCTTCGGAAATCTGAACAGCGGGATAAGTGGATTTTCCGCCTGACAGCGGCAAGAATTGCCGCGAATCAGGAGAGATCATGAGCAGACGACCGCGTCGCA
>CAIKAR010000022.1 GCA_903825465.1 uncultured Hyphomicrobiales bacterium
CGAAAAGTGAACAAAAGAAAACCGTTTGCGATCCGTTTATGGTGTTTTGGACCCTAGGACGCCGAGGGCGCTTTTCTAAGTAGTTGATTGTATTAGATATTATGGTGGAGCCAGACGGAATCGAACCGACGACCTCTTCAATGCCATTGAAGCGCTCTCCCAACTGAGCTATGGCCCCACGATCAAAAACAGCGAAAACAAGCCATTTTCAGCGATTTCTTGGGGAAACCGCTGCCGGCGCGAGGCCGACGGTCGGCTGTATATCCGCATCTCTTTCAGGCCACAAGCCCCCAAATCGCGGCGCGGTTGGCGGTGGACGCCACGCGCGATTTCCGCGGTGGATTTCGCCGTCTCCCGGTGGAGGTCTTGGCCCCGGCGGAAAAACGGCTCATATCGGCGGTGGATTCAAGGCCCTCATTGGAAAGATGTCATGACCGGCAAGATCATTATCGCTGGCGCTGGTTTGGGCGGCCTGGCCGCCGCTTCGAGCTTGATGAAGGCCGGCTTCGAGGTCGAGGTTTACGAGCAATCGCCGCAATTGGCGGAAGTCGGCGCCGGCATTCAGATCAGCGCCAACGCGTTCCATGTTCTGCGCGACCTCGGCCTCGCCGACGAGTTGCTGCGCGTCGGCGTTCGGCCGGGCGCCTATGTGTTCCGGCTGCACGACACCGGGGAGGAATTGCAGCGCTTCGAACTCGCCAGGGATCACGAGGAAAAGCACGGGGCGCCCTATGTGCAAATGCACCGCGCCGATTTCCACGAAATTCTGGCGGCGCGGGCGCGGGCGGCGCGGTCCGACGTTATCAGGCTCAACCACCGGCTTGAGAGTTTCGTCGAGACGCACGACCATGTCGAGGCGCGCTTTTCGAACGGCCATGTCGCGCGCGGCGATCTTCTCATCGGCGCCGACGGCCTCAAGAGCGTCGTGCGCAAGCAGATCGTCGGCGAGACGCCCGCGACCTACACCGGCGACGGCGCCTGGCGTCTTTTGGTGCCGGTGGAGCGTCTGCCCAAGCCGTTCCTCGAACCCGTCATGTCGGTGTTCATGGGCCCCGGCGGCCACGCGGTCTGCTACTATCTGCGCGCCGGCGCGCTGCTGAATTTCGTCGGCATCATCGAAACCGACGACATCAGCGAGGAGTCGTGGACGCTGAAGCTGCCATGGGAAAAATTGAAGGCCGATTTCGCCGGCTGGCATCCGGCGATCCAGACCATTATCGACCGCGGCGACCACGACCAGTGCTTCCGCTGGTCGCTGCACAACCGCCCTCCCATCCGCAAGTGGAGCACGGGCCGCGCGACGTTGCTGGGCGACAGCGCCCACCCCTCGCTGCCCTATCTCGCGCAGGGCGCGGTCATGGCGATCGAGGACGGCGCGGTTCTGGCGCGCGCGCTCAAAATGACGGGCTCCGTCGGCGACGCGCTCAGCTTATACGAGCGCAACCGCGTCGATCGCACCGCCCGCATCGTCGAGCAGTCCACGTTCAACCGCAAGCTGTTCCACCTTCCCTCGGTGCAGGCGATGCGGGACGCGTTTTCGACGCGCGACGAGGGCGAAGACCGCAACAAGTGGCTGTATTCGTATAATCCGCTGACGGTGGATTTGATTTAGGCGCGTGACAAAGGGTTCGTCATGCGTTATACGTTTTGTATAACGTCTTTGAGGCCGCCGCCATGAACGAAGTTTTTCGCAAGATCGAAGCGGAAGGCGATTATCTTCAAATCCGCAAGATCGGCAATTCCCTCGGCGTCATTCTGACAAAGGAAACGTTGGCCCGCCTCAATCTGAAGGAGGGCGACAAGCTGCATATCGTTGAACAGTCCGAACGCGGCATCCAGTTGAGCGCCTACGATCCGAAGCATGCCGCGGCGATGGAAATCGGGCGCGAGATCATGGACGAATACAAGGATACGTTCCGCGAATTGGCGAAATGAAAGAGCCTCTTTGGCTCGATGCGCGGGAGATCGTCGATCTGCACGCCGAGCAACTCGCGCGTTTCGGCGGGCCGTCGGGAATCCGCGATCGGGGAATGCTCGAATCCGCGCTCGCCCGGCCGGTCAATCGCTGGCACTATGGCGAGCGCGATCTCGCGGCCCTCGCGGCTTCCTACGCTTTTGGGCTGGCGAAGAACCACGCCTTTGTCGATGGCAACAAGCGCATCGGGTTTCAGTCGATGATGACGTTCCTCCGACTCAACGATATCGCGTTCCGGCCCCAACCTGGTCAGGCAAGCACCATCATTCTCGCGCTCGCGGCGGGAGAGGTCAGCGAGGAATCGCTTGCGCGTTGGATCAGAGACAACTGGCCGGCGTAGAAATCGGGCGGCGGCGGCGGCGACGCGCCTAGCCTCTACGAGCGCAACCGCATCGACCGCACCGCCTGAATTGTCGAGCAGTCCACGTTCAATCGAAAGCTGTTCCACCTTCCCTCGGTACAGGCAATGCGGGACGCGTTTTCGACGCGCGACGAGGGCGAAGACGAAGACCGGAACAAGTGGCTGTATTCGTATAATCCGCTGACGGTGGATTTGTTTAGGGGCGCTTGATCGAGCGGCGGCGCGTCCCCGCGCTGGGTTGTGGCTCGGTATGAAATCCGAGGCCCATAACGCGCGCTCGCGAGGCCTCGTGCGCGACTACGAAGTGCGCAACGACGCGCCTGAAGCCATAATCCATATCGCGTACAGAAGCCCGCTGCTCCAAGGATCGCTCATCGAAGAGTTCTCATAAGGACTTTTAGGTACTGAACCTTAAGCAGATTAATTTTGATGGCGAGATTGTTCCCCGATTGCCCGGCAAACGCGCGCCACACTCGTGTTTTTTTTGTGTTTATAAAGCCACGATATTGCCCAATGGTATTTGAAAGATTCGAACGAAGATTAAATCTCGCATATCAATTTGTTTTAGTTAATAAAGTTTCCGGAAATACAAAAATAGTGGCTGAACTGCAACTCGCTGCTGAATTGTTCTTTTTTGCGATTGCGGCTCCCTACTATGTAATGGGCTCCCTTGAACATGTTTCACCATCTTGGCCGACTGAAAACTACCGCCACTGGTTATTTGGTATGATTTGGTTGATCGGAATTGCTTCGGGACTATATCGCGTTTATCATATACGATGGAAGAAAGGCGATGAATGAGAATTTATATAGAATCAATTGGTTAGAGGTCGTTTGAAAATCGATTGAATGCCTGACTCTGCGATGGTTTAAGCTGCTGATGAGGACATCTTTAGTGCGTGCGTATGGCCAAGATATTGAAGAAGTAGAAACGCGATCTCACCGATCTAACTGAGGAGGAATGGGCTCTGCTCGCGCCGACGCCACAGGGGGGGGGCGCGAACGGGGCGGTATTCGTCAATCGAGGCGCGAGGTGTTGAACGCCATCCGTTTTCTGGCGCGCCCGGTACGGCTGGCGGATGCCTCCCAACCACTTTCCGCCGTGGCAAATAGTTTTTTGGTGCCGCCGCCTCGCGCGACTACGAAGAGCGCATCGACGCGCCCGAAGCCATGACTTCAATTGCGTTCGGCACCCACCGCCGCGAAGGATCGTCCATTGAAGAGTTCTCAAACGGACTCTAAGATCTTGGACAAATTCGGAAACGCAGACAGGAGCCGTCCATGGCGCAAGCGCCGCACCGCATCGACGTTCATTTTCACTCCGTGCCAAAGGCCTACGCCAGGGCGCTGGCCGACTCGGCGCTCGGCCCGCACATCCGCATTCCCGAATGGTCGCCGGACCTCGCGCTGAAAACCATGGACGCCAACGGCATCGCCATCGCGATCTGTTCGCTGTCGGTGCCGGGCTGCCATCTCGGCGACGACGCGAAGGCGCGGGCGCTGTCGCGCGCGGTCAACGACGAGAGCGCGGAGTTCGTCGCCAAAAGCGGCGGCCGTTTCGGCAATTTCGCGACGCTGCCGATTCCCGACATCGACGGCGCCTGCGCCGAGGCTATCCACGCGCTCGACGTTGTCAGGCACGACGGCGTTGGCCTGCTCGCCAACTACAACGGCGTCTATCTCGGCGATCCCTCGTTCGACCCGTTGTTCGAAGTGTTGAACGAGCGCCACGCGGTGGTGGCGATCCATCCCAACAACCACCCCGCCGGCGGCCAGATTCACCTGCGCGTGCCGGGGTTCCTGATGGAATACCTGTTCGACACGACGCGCGCGGCGGCGAACCTCGTGTTCTCCGGCGCGATGGACCGCTACCCCAACATCAAATTCATCCTGTCGCACGCGGGCGGCACGCTGCCGTTCATCTCGTGGCGCCTGGCGGAGATTTCCGAGCGCCAACTCGCGGTGTCGCCGTTCAAGGAACGCTTCCAAATTCCACTGATCGCGGACAACGAGGGGCGCGTGACACGCGAACTCGTGCTGTCGCGGCTGCGGCGCTTCTACTACGACACGGCGATCTCCGCCGGGCCGCAGGCGATGGGCGCGCTGCGCGAGGTCGCCAATCCGGACCATGTGTTGTTCGGCAGCGATTGGCCCTATTGCCCGGTCGAAATGGGCGACGACATGGTGAAGGCGCTGGACGATTCGCTCAGCGCGAGCGAGAAACCGGGCGTCGAGCGCGGCAACGCGCTGAAGCTTTTTCCGCGTTTCGCGTGAACCTGGGGGCGGGCGTGGCCAGCGGCAAGAAACCAAAGATACTCATCGCCGGCGGCGGCATCGGCGGCATGACCGTCGGCGCCGCGTTGTTGAAGCGCGGCTTCGACATCGAGATTTTCGAGCAGGCGCCCGAATTGAAAGAGGTCGGCGCGGGCATTCAGATCAGCCCCAACGGCTGCCGCGCGCTCGATTCCATCGGCGCGTTCGAGACCCTGCGGCGCTTGTCGTGCAAGGCCGAAAGCAAGGAAGTGCGCCTGTGGAACTCGGGCAAGACGTGGAAGCTGTTCGATCTCGGCCCCGCCGGCGTGGCGCGCTATGGCTATCCCTATCTCACCGTCTATCGGCCGGATTTGCTGGCGGCCTGCGCCGAAGCGGTGACGCGCCAGCGGCCGGAAGCGGTCCATCTCAACTCCAAAATCGCCGGCTTCGAAGAGAAGAATGGCCAAGTGGTCTTGTCGCTCGAGGACGGGCGCAAAATCGTCGGCGACGGCTTGATCGGTTGCGACGGAGTCAATTCGGTCGTGCGCAAATTCACCGCCAACGACGCGCCGTCGAAATATCCGGGACTGATGATCTGGCGCGGCGTCATTCCGCTGCAATCGCTGCCCGAGCGCATGCGCGCCAGCATGGCCGTCAACTGGATCGGCCCGACCGGACATTGCGTGCATTATCCGTTGCGCGAGGGCGAAATCCTCAATCTCGCGGCCACCATCGAGAAACCCGTGTGGGACGAGGACTCGTGGTCGGTCGAAGGCCGCAAGGCGCAATGCCACGAGGATTACGCCGGCTGGCACGACGACGTTCACACGATGATCGACGCCGCGCCGAAGCTTCTGAAATGGGCCTATCTGACGCGCGAACCGCTCGACCGCTACACCTATGGCCGCGCGGCGCTGCTCGGCGACGCCTGCCACCCGACGCTGCCGTTCCTCGCGCAGGGCGCGGTGATGGCGCTTGAGGACGGCGTGGTGCTGGCGCGCTGTCTGGAGAAATACGACGACGTGCCGACCGCGCTCCAAAAATATCAGGACGCGCGGTTGACACGCGACAACGCCATGGTCGCCGGCGCGACGGACATGACCTCGCGCTTCCACAACGACGCCTACCGCGATCCAGCGGCGGCGGACGACTACATAAACCGCGAGTGGAGCGCGCGGGCCGTCGAGGACCGTTACGAGTGGCTGTTCACGTATGATTGCGACAGGGTGGAGATCTGAGGGGCTTGAGCCCCTCGGCGACTCACCCGGCTTTCGCGAGGAACTCCACCAACCGCGGAATCGTCGCTTCCTCCGTCTGCGCGGCGACCGGCGCGTCCCAATATTCGGCGCGCGGCAGGCATTCGCGCAGGAACCACGCGGCGGAAGTCGCGTGCGAGGCGTCGTTGCCGGGCACGACATAGGCTGGGATGTCGCAACACAGCATGTCCTCGGGCTCGGCGCCGGGGGCGGTGTCGCGGTCGAACATGGCGCGGGCCCAGCCCACGACGGCCAGTTTGTATTTCTCGACGTCGAGCTTCGCGTAGGCCTCGGCGAACGCTTCGTCGTGTTGCAACACCGACGCCCACGGGCCGCCGCGCGGGTCCGCGCCGAAGGGTTTGCCGCTTTCCCCAGCCAGTTTGACGACCGCGGCCAGCCCCTCGCGTTGAACGAAGCCGAGATGTTCGGCGAAACGCGTTTGACCGGCGATCCTGTATTTCGCGCCACCGACGGGCCAATACAGCACCATGCTTTTCACGCGCGCGGGATGCGTGGCGCCAAACAGCGCGACCGGCGAACAGCCCATGCAGCCGCCCATGAGATGCGCCTTGTCGATCTTGAGATGATCGAGCAGCGCCAGTCCTTGCGCGACGTAGTGCGCGTAGGTCACCCGCTCCACCCGGCCGCCCGATTGGCCGCATTCGCGCCGGTCGAACACAATGCACGAGAAGCGCTTCGACAAATTCTCAAGCGGCTTGACCTTGGCGTAGACGCCCTGCGTCGACCATTTCTCGATCGTCGCGTCGAAGCCGCCGGGCGCGTACATCAGCAGCGGCTCGCCCTCGCCAACAACGTCGTAGCGCGTGCGGATGCCGTCGATTTCGGCGAATTTCATCGCTCAGCCCTTGATCTGCTTGCCGGCGCGGATATCGGCGACGAGCGCCTCGAACGCCTTCACCGTATGCGAGGCGGTGTTGAAATAGGTGTCTGTCTTGGAGTCGATCCACTTCTCGCCATAGCCAAGCACGGTCTGCGCGAGGCGCACGCGGCCGTCGAGCCAGGGCCCGCCGCCAAAGCCGCCGATGACCGGGATGCCCACCGCCTCGACGACCGCCTTGCCGGCGACCGGGCCGGAATTGGTGAAATCGAGCGCCACCGCGCCGGCGGCTTCGAGCATTTTGGCCTCGTCCACCAGCTTCGCCGCGGCTTGCGCCGTCGCCTGCGCGCCGGCCGAATTCTGCGAGGAATAGGGAATGCCAAAGCGCATCGCCGTCTGCGGCGTCAGGCCGAACTGCGCGAAAATGGGGATGCCGGCCTTGGTCATCGCCTTCACGACCTCGGGAAAATCCGCCGCGGCGTCGAGCTTGATCATGTCGGCGCCGCCCTCCTTGACGATGCGCACCGCGGCCTTCATCGCGCTGTCGAGGCCCTCCTGCAGATAGCCGTAGGGCATGTCGCAGGACACGAGCGCGCGCGTCGCGCCGCGGCGCACCGCTTTGCAGAAGACGAGAATTTCATCGAGCGTCACTTGCAGAGGGTTGGAATGGCCCAGCAGGTTGGCGCCGACGCTGTCGCCGATGGAAACGAAATCGACGCCCGCCATCTCGGCGAAACGCGTGGTGGGATAATCCCAGGCGACGACGCCGGCGCTCTTTTTCCCCTCGCGCTTCATCTGTTGCAGCATGGGGATGGTGACGGTGTCGGACATATCAGGGGTTTCCTCGGGCGGGGCCGTGGGGCGACGTCGAGGAGTGTTTTAGTGGAGGGGAAGCCGGCGTCAAATGTCTCCCGCGAGTGCTTTGGCCGGCGACGCGGGTTGGACTCGCCCGGCCGTTGTCGGCGTCCGCGACGGCGCGATCGTCAACGCGCGCGGCCGCGGCGTCGCCAAAGCGGCGAGCACCGGACGCGGTCGCAGACCGCTCGCGCGTTGCAGCGCCACCAACTCGGGGCGGTCGCGATAGGCGGACACCGCGAGGGGAAAAAACTGGTCCGCTTCGTGGAGGCCGATGGCGTCGCCCTGAAAAACCGCGATTCCCTCGTTGGTCACCACGATATCCCCGAAACGCAAGGTGGGGTCTTTTTCGAAGGCCGCCATCGGGCCGCTCTTGCGCAGTATTTCCTTGAGGGCGGCGGCGGTGCGGGTTACGCCCGCGGTGATCGGGCGTTCGGGACGACGCGCTAGCGGCTCGCGGCGAACGTCCAACCTGTCCACGCGCGGCGCTGGCGCCGGGGGGAAATAAACAGGTGGGGGCGGAGCGTTTCTGACCTGCGGCGCGCGGGGGGCGAACAGGAAATCGAGAAAGTCCGCGCGCGCGGGCGCGGCGCCGAGAACAACGGCTGTCGCCGCGATAATGAACGCCCTGTGTTTTCCCGACATGACCCGCTCCAACGCGCTTTCACCGCCCCTCGGCAATCCCGGACGATGGACAACGCGATAGCCGGCTTCGCGGTTGCGCGATGTGTCGCCACGCACAAGGCCCATCCAATGAGCGCGCGGCGACGGCCAAGCCGGCGCGCTCGCGAGGCGAGGGTGGCGTCCGGGCGGGGCGGCGGGTTACACTGCGGCGAATTCGTCAAAACTTGGGAACGCCCGCATGCTTGAACTCTTCCACGCGCCCACCTCGACGTGCAGCCAGAAAGTCCGTCTGGTCCTCGCGGAAAAGGGCCTCGACTGGGTGGATTGCCGCGTCAATCTCGCCGCGGAAGAGCACCTCACGCCCGCGTATCTCGCGCTCAATCCGAACGGCGTCGTGCCGACGCTGGTCCACGACGGCAAGCCCATCGTCGATTCCAGCGTTATTTGCGAATATCTCGACGAGGTGTTTCCGCAGGTTCCGCTGACGCCCGCCGACCCGGTCGAGCGCGCCGCGATGCGGGCGTGGATGCGCTTTCTCGAAGAGGTGCCGACGGCGGCGATCCGCGTGCCGTCGTTCCACCAAGTGATCGCCCGGCGCTACGAAAAGCTGGACGACAAGGCTTTCGTCGCCGAGGTCGCCGACATGCGCCCGCTGCGCAAGCATTTCTACCGCCGCATGGGGCCGCAGGGCTTTTCCTCCGCCGACGTCTCCGCCTCGCTCGACGAACTCGCGCTGACGGTCGCGCGCATGGAGAAGGCGCTGGAGCGCGGCCCCTGGCTTATGGGGGCGCGTTTCACGCTCGCCGACATCGTGGTGACGCCGAGCATCGACCGCATGAGCGATCTTGGCCTGTCGTCGATATGGGACAAGGCGCCTGGCGTGGCGGACTGGTACGCCCGCGTTCGAGCGCGGCCCTCGTTCGATGTCGCCTACATGAAGGGATCGCGCCTGTCGGAGCGCGAGCCCGTGCGGCCGCTGTCGAAAGAAACGATGGACGCGCGCTGAGCCGCTACCGCGCCGCCACCGCGGCCTTGGTTTTTTCGACGATCTCGGTCGGCGTCGCCAGCAGCTTCGTCACCGTCTCGGTGAGCTTCGCGCCATTCATCGGCTCGATGATTTCGAGTTTCAGATTGGCGGCGTCGGCGAGAAAAACCTTGTCGGCGACCATCGCGGCGAAGGCGGTTCGCATCGCCTCGACGCGCTCGCGCGGCGCCTCGGGCGCCATCACGAAGGGGCGGCCGAAGGTCGACTGGGCGAAGACGAAATCGAGCACCGCGCGGGCTTCCCGCGTTTTGGCGAAATCGACCGTCAGGGGCGCGCCGAGCTTCGCGATGTCGGGGTTCGGCTCGCTGTTCTCCTGCGCCAGCACGCGCATCTGGCCATCGCGCAACCAGTCTGGATGGCCCGTCGTCATCACCGACCAACTCGACCCGCAGGTGCCGTCGATCTCGCCTTTCATGAGCGCCAAGCCGACTTCGGTGATGCCGGGATAGCCCGCGACGACCTTGAACTTCGTTCCCAACAGGCTGTTGTACAGCGCGGGATAGTCGGTGCTGGGGCCGCCAGAGCCGGTCGCGCCCAGCACGACTTCGTGGGCGAACGCGTCCTCGAATTTCCGGATCGGCGCCGCGGCGCGGACGAAGCATATGAACGCGTCGTTGTTGAGGCTGCCGATGAAATTGAATTTCCGCGAATCATACTTGACGCGTCCCGCGTCGCCGAGCAGCGGCTCCATCACGGCGTTTGGATAGAGTTCGCCGATCGTCGAGCCGTCCTTGGCGCCGGCGGCGTAGATGTATTGAGCCGCGACAACGCCCGCGGCGCCGCCCATGTTCGCCGGATTGACCTGCGGATTGCCGGGCAGAAAGCGCCCGAGGTGGCGCGCCACGAGCCGCCCATACAGATCGTAGCCGCCGCCCACGGTCGAGGGAATGACGAGTTGAACGGCGTGGGCTTTGTAGAAGGCCGCGACGGCGTCTTGCGCGCGCGCCGGCGACGCGAGCGCCGACACGGCGAGGACAAGACATGTCGCTTTCATGGCGGGATCGAAGTCCGTCACACCTATCTATTCGGCGGCGACGCGCGCCGGCGCCTTGCGCGCCGCGGGCTTTTTGGCAACGGGCTTCTTCCTGGCCGGCGCGGCCTTGGTTTTCTTCGCCGGCGCGGCCTGGGCCTTTTCCGCGGGCGCCTTGCGTTTGCGCGTCATCGCGCCCGGGTTTTCCATGATGATGTGGCCCACGGCGGTGTTCGACGCCGGCACGGTGTAGAAGCGGTAGGCCTCCGTCACCTCTTCGTCGAGCGCGCCGCGCGCCACCAGCCACATGACCATCTCGATGCCCTCGGCGCCGGCCTCGCGCATGTATTCGACATGCGGAATTTTCGTCAGCTTCTTCGGCTTGGTCACGAGGTTGTCGAGAAAGGCCTTGTCGAACTTCGAGTTGATGAGGCCGGCGCGCGGCCCGGAAATCTGGTGCGACATGCCGCCGGTGCCGAACACCACGACGTTCAAATCCTCGGGGTAGGAT
Organism: uncultured Hyphomicrobiales bacterium; assembly: GCA_903825465.1. Lineage (GTDB taxonomy): Bacteria > Pseudomonadota > Alphaproteobacteria > Rhizobiales > Beijerinckiaceae > Terripilifer. The sequence goes on from CAIKAR010000022.1 coordinate 10,689, forward strand.
TCCACCGCCCTGCGGATCGCCTTGCCGAGATCGAAGCAGCGCTTGCCCGTCGGCGGCGGAAACAACACCACGTTCACCGCCAGGGGAATGACGGGGCAGGGCCATTCCTTCGGCTGGCCGAACAACAGGTTCATCGGCACGGTCATGCCGTGGTCGACCTCCATCTTGTTGATGATGGTGAGGTCGAATTCGTCGAGAATGACCGACTGCGCGATGTGCGCGGCGAGTTCGGGATGGCCCTTGACGACGGGCACCGGGCGCGGGCCCCAGCCCTCGTCGGCGGGCGGAAACTCCGCCGCGCAGCCGAGCGCGAAAGTCGGCACGATCTCCATGGAGAACGCCGACGCGTGGTCGTTGTAAACAATGATGCAGACGTCGGGCTTGGCGGCCTCCATCCATTTCTTCGACGGCTCGAAGCCGGAGAAGACGCGTTTCCAGTAGGGCTCTTCGGTTTTGCCGTTGTCGAGCGCCGCGCCGATGGCGGGAATGTGGGAGGAGAAAACGCCGGCGATGATCCTTGCCATGTTACTTCTTCCACTCCGACTTGCTGCGGTTGCCATCGACCGGGCGTCCGCCCTTGAGCATCATGTCCGCGTAGCTTTCCTGCGTGGAGCCCGTCATCTTCGCCGCCATCTGCTGGAACGAGAGCCCGTCCGTCGCGCCTATTTTCGAGGTGAAATAGATGTTGCCGCCGACCGCCAGCATGCCGTTCCAGTCGCGCTTGAGAATGACTTCGGTCTGCTCGGGCGTCAGCTTGTACTGCTTGAGATAAGCCGCCTCGTTGGCTTTGAAGGCCTTGCGGTTGGCGTCCTTCATCAAGGACATGCAGAACATGTTGATGCCGTAGCCCTTGCGCGACTGTTCATGATCGAACACCGTCGTGCCGGGGATGTCGTGGTAGTCCTTTTTATCCGTCTTGGGTTTTTTCGCCTGCTTCGTCGCCATGTCGCCTGTTCCCGGAACGCGCTGGTTTTGGCGGGACAATAGCGGGAAACCCGCGAAAGTCGAGGGCGCCCGCGCTCCAGCGAGCCGGCGCTATCTGAACAGCTTCTCCCAAATCGCCTCCGAACTTTCCGCGTATTGGTTGAGTTGCTCGGAGCCGATGAAATTCTCGACCGCGCCGGCGCGGTCCGGCACCACGGGGGCCAGCGACTCGAGCGGCGGCACGTCGGCGCGCGCCGGAAAATACTCGGCCTTGGCGAATATCCCCTGTCCTTCCTTCGACAGGATGAAATCGGCGAGCAGCATCGCCGCGTTCGGATGCCTGACACCCTTGGGAATCAGCATTGTGCCGGCGTTGCTCGGCGTCGGATCGAGCAAGACCGTGTTGACCGGCGCTCCCTTGGCGCGGCTGATCAGCGGGTGATGCGCGAAGATTTGCAGGGCGAGCGGGAACTCGCCCGCGATGACGCGGTCCACCAGCGTTCGCGCGCTGCCGGCGCCGAAGTTGACGATTTTCTGCGTCGACAGCTTGCGGAAATAGTCCATCGCCGCGTCCTCGCCGCGCGCGAGCCGCAGGTTGGTGATGAACATCGGCGTGCCCGTCGCCGTGCCGATGCGCCACGCCATCTTGCCCTTCCATTTAGGGTCGAGAAGCGCGTCGTGCGTGCGCGGCGCTTCCGCGTCGGGCACCAGCCGCGTGTTGTATGCCATGCCGAAATAGGAGATCCGCGTCGATGTCCAGAGGCCGCGCGGATCGATGTAGCGCTTGGCGAAATCGGCGACGACGGGCGTGCGGTAGGGCAGGGCGAGGCCGGCGCCGATGACGAGTTCGCCGGCGCCCGTGCCCTCGATCACATCGGCGACGACGTTGTTGGCGCGCTCCTCCGCCTCCAGTTTCGCGACGATCTGCTCGGTGTCGGAGCGCCAGTAGGTCAGCTTCACAAAGGGGTATTTCTTCATGAAGGCGTCGGCGATGGGCCGCATCGCCTGGTTGACGATCATCGCCGAGTAGATGACGACTTCGCCCTCTTTTTTCGCGCCTTCGATCAGCTTGTCCTGCCGGTCGGCGCCGGCGTAGCTCAGGATTTCCTGCGCGCGCGGCGGCGTGGAAAACCCCGCGGCGACGCCCGCCAGCAACAACGCCTGAAACATCCTCATCGCGCTTCCCCGCTTCATGTCCGCCGCGTCATGGGAGACGGGTGGCGCCGAATATCGGCTCGAACTCCCGCCGCAAGATGTCGTCGACCTCCTCCATTGTCACGGGAAGGCCGAGATCGACAAGGCTTGTCACGCCCAGATGCGCGCCCGAAATTCCACAGGGCACGATGCCGGAGAAATGCGACAAATCCGGCTCGACGTTGAGCGACACGCCGTGGAACGTCACCCAGCGCCGCACCCGCACGCCAATGGCCGCGATCTTGTCCTCGGCCATCTCGCCGTTCAAGCCGCGCGGCTTGTCCGGCCGGGCGACCCACACACCGACGCGCCCGGCGCGCCGCTCGCCCCTCACGTTGAAGGCGCCGAGCGTGGCGATGATCCAGTCCTCGAGCGCGCAGACATAGGCGCGCACGTCGGGACGGCGGCGGCGAAGGTCGAGCATCAGATAGCCCACGCGCTGACCTGGCCCGTGATAGGTGAATTGCCCGCCGCGGCCCGAGCGATGCACCGGAAAACGCGCGTCGACGAGATCGGCGTCGCGGGCCGATGTGCCGGCTGAATAAAGCGGCGGGTGCTCGACCAGCCAGGCGAGTTCGCCCGCTTCGCCCGCGTAAATCGCGTCGGCGCGGCGCTCCATGCGTTCGACGGCCGCGGCGTAGCCGACGGGGGCGCGCGCGATTTCCCAATCGACCGGCGGGCCCGCGGACGTCGGCGGAAGCGTGTGGCGCCCGTCGCGCGGCGGCGCTGGGCAATCGATCGCGCGTTGGTCGTTCATCGCGTGGAATCCATTCTGGCGGGCCAATAGCATATTTTCGGCGCGGGCGAGCCGCCGAACAAGCGCCGGCGCGCCCTTGTCACAGCCGGATCGATTTGTTAGGAGGCCCCCGGTCGCGAACGGGTCACCGTTCGCGAACGCGGCCATGGCGGAATTGGTAGACGCGCTAGCTTGAGGTGCTAGTTGGGCAACCAGTGGAGGTTCGAGTCCTCTTGGCCGCACCATTCTGCCCCGCCTGAGCGCGGTCGATTCTCCCCGCCTGGGAGTTGTTCGGAATCTCCCGCCAGGCCGGTTTTTCGCGCGGCGTCCGTCGGCGTCTCCCTGGATGATTGGCCGTTGGCGCGGGCGCCCGCCGATCCAACCCTCCCCTATTCGCCGGCTTGGTTAACGCGTCGGGTTCGTCGGCCCGGACGTATTCGATTGAAATTCCCTTGTTTTAGGTGTTTTACTTGGTCAAGTCTGGCCGCTTCCAGCGGTTTTCGAGTCCTTGCGGGGCCCGAGGGAATTAACGGGTCTTTACGAAACCGGCTATAATTTCGCGAAATGACTTCGAACCCAGTCCTTTCATTCGTTTTTTCGGCCGCGTCGGCCAAAACGACGCGCGCCGCCGGCGTGGCGGCGTTGGCGTGCCTCGCGCTGGCTGGCTGTGGCGGCGGCGGCCCGGCGGCGGTCAACGACTACACGCGGGTCGGCAGCATCACGCCGATGAAGAGCCAATTCAGCGCCACCTATCCGCATGACTTCCCGATTCACGGAATCGATGTCTCGAAATACCAGGGCGACATCGACTGGCAGAGCGTGCGTCAGAGCGGCATCGAATTCGCCTACATCAAAGCGACCGAGGGCGCCGACAAGGCCGATCCGAAATTCCGCCAGAACTGGGCAGACGCGAAGGCCGCCGGCCTGCGGCGGGGCGCGTACCACTTCGCCTATTGGTGTCGCCGGCCCGAAGAGGAAATGCGCAATTTCATCGCGACCGTGCCGAACGATCCCGACTCTCTGCCGCCCGTGCTCGACGTCGAAGCCACGCCGACCTCCGGCACCTGCAAGAAAACGCTGTACCGCGAGGAAACCATCGCGCAGATGCGGCGCATGCTTGAAATGATGGAACGGGCCTACGGCAAGCGTCCTGTGATTTATTCCACCGTCGATTTCTACCAATCCATTCTCGAACCCAACGAACTCTCGGAATATCCGATCTGGGTTCGCTCGACGAAATATTCGCCGCATGTGCGCTATGGACAGCGCAAGTGGCATTTCTGGCAATACCAGTCCGACGCGCGCGTTCCGGGCATTCGCGGCAACGTCGATCGCAACGCGTTCGGCGGCGACCACAATCAATGGCTCGCGTTCGCGGGCGGCGAGCGGGGAACGGCGATGGGCTACGCGCCGAACGCCCAGACCATGGCGCCGATGGCTTCGACGCCGTCGATTCCCGGATCGATCGCGTCGCCTGTGCCGCAGGGCATGACGACTCCCAGGAGCATCGAAGCTCTGATCGCCGCAGCGCCGCCGGTCGATCCGGACGAATAGGTCCGTCAAGCGCCGGCGCGGATCGTTCCTTCGGCGCTCGACGCGTGGCATCGGGCGCAATGGACCGTGGCCATGGCCAACACGATCATCGCGAAAGCCTGGTGCAGCAAGCCGGCCCAGACAGGCACCACGAGCACAAGCGTCATGACGCCGAGCGCGGCCTGCGTCGCGACGAGCCCCAACACCGCGCCGGCGCGGCGGGCGGCGGCGCTTCCCGGAATTTTTCGCGCCGCCACGAGAAAATGCCACAAAGCCAGGGCCAGAAGCGCGTAGGCGCCCATTCTGTGATCGAACTGAACCGTCGTGATGTTTTCGAAAAAATTCCGCCAGCCAGGTTCAAGTCGGGTCAGATCCTCGGCGGGTGGAACCAGGCGTCCATCCATCAACGGCCAGGTGTTGTAGGTTTTGCCGGCGCGCGACCCCGCCACGAGGGCGCCGAGGCCGATCTGAAACAGCGACAGCGCGAGCAGCGCCGCCGCGCCTCCCCGGAGGGGCGTGGCCGCCGGCTCCGCGGGTTTGGGCCGCAATCCCACAGCGAGCCAGATGGTGGCGACCAGCGTCAGGCTTGCCAGCAGCAGATGCGTCGCCAAAAGCTGGGGCGCGACTTCCACGCGTCCGACGAGGCCGGAAGCGACCATCCACCAACCGACGACGCCTTGCAGACCGCCCAGCGCCAGAAGTCCAACGAGGCGGATTTTCAGGGCCGATGTCAGACGACCCGAAATCCAGAACCACGCCAGCGGCAGCGCGACCACGAGGCCGATCAGTCGGCCCAGCAGCCGATGGCTCCATTCCCACGCGTAGATCGCCTTGAAACCGTCCAGCGTCATGTCCGGGAACAATTTCGAAAACTGCGGAATCTGTTTGTATTTATCGAATTCCGCGAGCCAATCGGCTTGCGACAGCGGCGGTAGCGCGCCCGAAATGGGCTTCCATTCCGTGATGGACAGCCCCGCCTCCAAAAGCCGCGTCGCGCCGCCGACGATCACCATGGCGAAGACAAGCGCCGCGACGCACCAGAGCCAGGCGCGCACGGGAGCAAGCGGGCGTGAGGGAACGGCGGCCGGGACGGCGATGGAGGTCATGAAAGGTCCGCGCATTGATCTGTCGGGCGGGGCGGGTCATAAGCTCGCCGACCCGCCGCGTCCACTGGCGGGATTGTCGCACCTCGCCGGAGCTTCCCTTGTCCCCTCGCGCGCGAAAATTCGTCGGCGCCGCCGCGATGATCGCCTTCGTCGTCGTTTACGCGCTGTTGGCGATGACTTTGGCGCAAACGCGTCCGGTTCAGCAGGCGAATGGCGCCATTCAGGCGGTCATATACGCCGTGTTGGGCATGGGCTGGGTTCTGCCGATGCTGCCGTTGATCAAATGGATGGAAGGCGCCAAAGCGGCGCGCTGAGCCTCCGGCCCCGCGTCGCTCACGCCGCGACGCGGCGGCCCTTGTTCCATATCCAGAACGGAGCGCCGGTCAGCAGCAGCTCCAGATAATCGACGCGTTGATAGTCGCCGTTGATCGACATTCTCGGCAAAGCCATCAGGTTGTCGGCGTGCTCGGGGAACAGCATGCCCTTGCGGGTTGTGACCGCCGTCTCGAAGCCAAGTTCGTTGGCGAGCGCGAACTCGCGCGGACCCGCCGACGAGGGGTCGCCAAGCGGGTAGGCGAAATGGCGCGCCGGACGCCCCAGCCGCGCTTCAATGATGGCGCGGCTTTCCGCCATTTCGCGCCGCGCGGCGGCCTCGTCGAGACTGGCGAGGCGGGGATGTGTCAGCGTGTGGACGCCGATCGCGCAAAGCGGGTTTTTCGCGATCAAGGCTATTTCGTCCCACCGCATGCAGAAGTCGCGGGTGAGCGCCGGCGCGTCGATCCCGGCGTGGTCGGCGAGCCCGGCGATTTCGCGCAGCAGGCGTTCGTCCGAGCCGGCGCGGAGATTCCAGTAGATTTTCAGAAACGCCGCCATTTTTTCGGCGTCGGCGCGCGCCGGCAACGTCCGCCCCTCGAATGGAACCTGGTCGAGCGCGCGCACCGCTTTCTCCAATTCCGTCCACCAGAGACGCGCCGTGGCGTCCGCGTATCCCGTGGCCACGTAAATTGTGAAAGGTGCCTTGTGGCGCTCGAACACCGGCAAGGCGTGAACGAGGTTGTCGCGGTAGCCGTCGTCGAGCCTGAGCGCCGCGAAGCGCCGCCGTCCGGGCGCGCGAATCCGCTCCGCCACCTCATCCATGGCTATGATGTCGAAGTCGTTGTCGCGCAGGGTTTGAATGGTTCGGTCGAGAAATCCCGGCTCGATTTCAAGGCCCCTGTTCGGCGCGAAGCCGGGGTCCACCCACGGCCTGACGTTGTGAAACATCAAAATGGCGCCAACGCCTCCGACCCGGGAGGCGGCGAGCCGCGCCACGCCGCTCGCGCCAAGCGCGCGCAATCCCGCGCCAAAGACCCGCGACCGCAACCCGCCTTTAACCACATTCGCCATCGACGGCCCTCCGCTTGGCGCGAACGCGCCTTCGCAAATGAAATCCTCAGGAATAGTTGTAATCACTGAACGCGAAGATTTGGTTTGAATTCACCAGTTATTGGACGGGGCTTGCACGTGCCACGCGGCGTTTCCGAATACGCTCCCCGACCGCTGGCGATGGCGGCGTCCGCTCCCGCGGCTTTCGCGCCGCGCCGCGCCGGCGGGACGCGCTCGATAGGCCGTATCGAAGTCTTCGACGATCCCGCGAAAGCGGAGGAGCCATGGGCGGCGCTCGAAGCCGCTTGTCCAGGATCCTTCTACCAGAGCCGCGGCTTTTTACTGCCGTGGATTTCCGCCTACGCGGCGCCGCTGGGGATCACGCCGATGCTTGTCGTCGCGCGCAATTCCGAGGGCGCGCCCGTCGCCATGCTGCCTTTCGGCGTGCGCCGCCGGGGCGCGGTCCACGTGGCCGAATACCTCGGCGGCAAGGATTCCAACGCGAACATGGGGCTTTTTCTTCCAGACGTCGATTTCGCGCGCGACGACCTCGCGTCGATGATGCGCGCCGCGGCGGCGAAGGCCCCGGTGAAGCCCGATCTTTTCCTGCTGACCAATCAGCCCGTCGGTTGGGAAAACGCGCGCAATGTTCTCGATTTTATCAGCCATCAGGGCAGCCCCAGTTTCCTGCACGGCGGACCGTTGCGCGACGACGCGGGCTCGCCGGCGCCACCCAAGCTGTCGAAGGACGCCGCCAAAAAGCTGCGCTCGAAACGGCGCAAGCTGGAAGCGCTTGGACCTGTCGATCACGTCGTCGCGCGCGACGGCGCGTCGGCCAAGCGGATACTCGACGCTTTCTTCGAGCAAAAGCTGGCCCGCTTCAAGGAAAAGCGGATCGACAGCGAGTTCGACAAGCCGGAGACGCGGGCTTTCCTCGAAGCCGCCTCGGCGACGCGGGCGGGCGCCCCCGGCCCGGTGGAGTTGCACGCCCTGATGGTTGGCGAACGGATCGTCGCGACCTATGCCGGCGGGGTCCACCGCGGCCGCATGCATTTCATGGTCAATTCGTTCGACGCCGACCCCGAAATCGCCCGTTCAAGCCCGGGCGACCTGCTGCTGCAATCGATCCTGGAACAGAAAAGCGCGGAGGGCCTGGAGGCGTTCGACCTCGGCATCGGCGAAGCCCGTTACAAGGACAGCTGGTGCGGCCAGACTGTCGCGATGTTCGATTCGATCATGCCGGTCACGCCGCTCGGCCGCGTCGCCGCGACGTTCGAAAGCCTTCGGCTGAACGTCAAGCGCCGCTTGAAGCAGAGCGAGACCGCGTGGCCCCTCGTTCAGAAGCTGCTGGGGCGGAGGTAGCGATTACGCGGCGGTGCGGCCGGTTTTGCTCGCCGGGCGCGGGATGGCGACAACGGCGCCGGCGCCCGCGTGTGTTAGTTCGTCCATCGCCAGATCGTTTGGCTCGTCGGCGCAGGCGAGCACCGCGCATTCGCAATCCGGAGCGACCGACAACGCGACCTCGCTGTCGCCAAGCGGAGGCGCGACAAGGACGACAAAGTCGTAGGTGCGGGAAAGGGCGTCGATGATCACGGCGCAGTTCTCGTCGTAGCCGAAGGCCTCGCGGCCGGCGGGCAGCACATGCATGCGCGCGCCGGGTTCGCGGTAGATGGCTTCCTCGAAGTCGGCCGAGCCGGCGAGGATGTCGCCCAGTCCCGCGGCGTCGGTTCGCTCGCCCAGCCGGTCGTCGAGTTCCACCAGAATGACCCGGCGGTCGCGCGCCAGCGCCCGTCCTATCGCGGCGGCGGCCGCGCGGGCCGAGACTTCGTCCGCCTCCGTGGTCACGACAACGCGTTGAGCGTATTCGCCTTCAGGCTCCGCCAAAAGGCGCGCCACGAGGCCCGTCATCGCGTCGGGAACCTGCTCGCCGCCCTCGCTTCGTCGTGGGCGGCGAGACGCCATCATCGGTGTTTCGACCGGCGCGGGCGTCGGCGCGCGCCGGATCGGCGCGTGGTTGATTTCAGCCGCCTCGTCAATCGGCGCGGCGACGCCGGGGCCATAGGCGCGGCCGGACATCAATTCGGCGGAAACGACGGTGCCGGCGGAAAGCAGCAAGCCGGCGACGGTGCTGAAAGCGATGATAGGCGCTTTCTTGGGGAACGACGGCAACAAGGGGGCGATGGCCCGCGACACGATCCGCGCGTCGCCGGGCGTCGACTCCGACTTCTCCCGCGCCGTGGCCTCCTGGTATTTGGTCATGTTCGATTCGAGCTGGTCCTTCAGCTCCTTCGCCACGCGGTCGAGTTCGCGGGCGTGGGCCTCGTCGTCGCTGGCGCCGCCGACTTCCTTCTTTTGCTGCGCGATCGCCGTCAGCAGATTGTCGACGCGGACGCCGGCGACCTTCGCGTCGTTCTCAAGCGTTCGCGCGGCCCGTTCCGCGGCGAGGCGGATTTCCGAATCGAGTTCGCCGAGTTGCGCGTTCAATTCCTTGATGCGGGGATGCCCGGGCATGAGCGTGCGGGATTCCGACGCGATCTGGCCGCGAAGCGTCGCGCGCGTCTCCGAAAGACGGCGGATCAACTCGTTGTTGGAAACGTCCGTCACGTCGCCGAGCCGGCCGTCTTTCAACATCTCGCGCAGCGACTTGGATTTGGCCGTCGTTTCCGCTTGCGCGGCCTTGGCGAGGCCGAGCGACTGGTTGAGGTCGGACAATTGTTGTCCGTTCATCGTGATGTTGTTGGCGCCGATTGTCAGGCCGTGGGTGGCGCGGAACTCTTCGGAAGCGCTTTCCGCCACCGAGACCTTCGTCCGCAGATTCGAAATCAGGCTCGCCAGCGATTCCGCCGCCGCGCGGGCGGAATCGCGCTTGGCGTCGGACTGCGAGTTTATGTACAGGTCGGCGACCTTGTTGGCCGCGCGGGCGGCCAAAGCCGGATCGCGCGAGCTGAACTCGACCTGCAGCACGCGCGACTTCACGACCACGAAAACGTTGAGCTGCTCGAGGAAGTTTTCCAGTATCCGGTCGTCCACGGAGCCCTGCTCGCCGCCGCCGAACAACCCCGACAGCAGCCCCGGCGCTTTGGCCGTGGGATCGAACTCGGGGTTGCCCCGCAAGCCCAGTTCCCCGATGGCCTTCAGGCCGAGATCCCTGGATGTCGCGACCTGCACCTGGCTGGCGACCGCCTCGGGATCTATCGGCGCCGATTGGCTGTTGTCGCTGGCGCCGGGCGTCACGCCGCCGGGGCGGGTGAAGAAACTTTCCTGATTTTCAATGATGAGGCTCGACGACGCCGTGTATTTCGGCGTCACGAGGGCGACGAACGCGACGGATCCGAGCAGGCAGGCCAGAGTCGGCCAAACCACCCACATTTTGCGGCGGGCGATGGCGCGGCCGATGCCGGCGACGTCAAGCTCTCCGTCGGAGGAGGGGACTGCGGAGGGGCGATCCATTGTCGAACTCATAACAAATCCTTAACCCGGACCCCGCGATTGTCATCCATCAAAGTGAAGTCTGCGTTAACGGGAAAGGTTACCGAAATATCGACAGTCAGCAATTCTTAACCAAGTCCGAATAGAAATCCGGGGAGGCGGAGCGCGCCTGGCGCAAGCCGTGATACCGGGTCGAATTATGCGACGTTTGATACAATTCTTTTGCATCGTCGCCGTCGCCGCGCTGGCCGCGTGCGCGGGCCAGCGGCCGCAGGCCGGCTACTTTGTCGAGGATCCCTCGCAACCCTACACGCTCGCCAGCGGCGATCGGCTTCGCGTGATCGTCTTTGGACAAGACGCTTTGTCGAACTCATAATTCCGTCGACGGGTCGGGGCACATCTCGATGCCGTTGGTCGGGCTGGTGCCCGCGCAAGGCCGTTCCACGCACGATCTCGAGCGGGAACTCGAGGCCCGTCTGCGCGGCGGATTTCTGCGCGAGCCAAAGGTTTCCGTGGAAGTCGAGGCGTTTCGTCCGTTTTTCGTGCTCGGCGAGGTCACGACCGCGGGGCAGTATCCCTTTGTCGGCGGCATGACCGTCCAAACAGCTGACGCGATCGCCGGCGGCTTTGGCCCGCGGGCGGCCCGCGAGAGGGCGGATTTGACGCGGTTCGTCGATGGATACCCGGTCTCCCGCTCCGTCGACATGTCGCAACCCGTGCATCCCGGAGACACAATCACCGTGAGGGAGCG
>CAIKAR010000023.1 GCA_903825465.1 uncultured Hyphomicrobiales bacterium
CGGGCTTGGCGGGCGCGGGCGCCTGCGCGAATGCCGGAGCGACGGCGAGAAAAGCGAGGACGGCGATGCTTGCAAGCGTGTTTTTCATGGCAATCACTCCCGGCAATGAAGCGGCGAACCGCAAACGTCGCTATTATTTGGCCCCCGCGAGGCGATTGCAAGTCCGCCGTCGTGGCGGGTCTTCATTTTTTCGCCTTGATCGCGGCGGAAACAACGGAACTAGTTGCGTTGAGCGCGTGTTTTCAGGTTGTCATGATGAAAAGCTCCCTCATATTCCCCGCCATGTTGGTCGCTGGCGTTTCGGTTCTCGCGTCCGCGCCTTCGGTGGCGCAAATATACGCGCCATGGCCGGCGCCACCACCGGCCTATCGCCAAGCTCCGCCCGCGCCGCAGGGTTACTACGCCAATCCCGGCGACGACCAATGGAGTCAAGACGAGGTCGATCCCGAGCCGCGTCAACGCCCGCGCGTCGCCGCGCGCCGGCCCGCCGCCGCGCCCTATGATCGCGACGACCCGGACGATTACGGTTCCGGAGGAAGCGTCGGCGACCCGCTGGATCTGACCGCGCCTCGAAGTCGCGCGCCCGTCGCCCGAAGGCCGGACGCCGGCGCGCGATACGCTTCGCTGCCGCCAGACGCCGATCCCGCCTATTCAACGCCCGTGGATTATGACGGCGACGTCGATACAAGCCAGTACACGAGGCAAGTCGTCGTCGATCCGACGGGCGAACCGGCCAACACGCTGACGATCAATACCCGAACGCGCAAATTGTATTTGTCGCTCGGCGGTGGCCGCGCCATCCAATACGGTGTTGGCGTTGGCCGCGAAGGGTTTCTGTGGAAGGGCGTGGCGCAGGTCGGACGCAAGGCGTTCTGGCCCGGCTGGACGCCGCCGCCGGAGATGATTTTGCGCCGGCCCGATCTGCCCAAGCATATGGAGGGCGGCATGGACAACCCGCTCGGCGCGCGCGCGCTCTATCTGTTCAAGGGCAACAAGGACACGTTGTTCCGCATCCACGGCACCAACGAGCCCGACACCATCGGCCACGCCGTGTCGTCCGGCTGCATCCGCATGATGAACGCCGATGTGATGGACCTCTATCAACGCGTGCAAAAGGGCGCGCGTGTGAATGTGATCTGAAGCGAAACGCCGGCGCGCCGGCCCATGCACAATCGGAGTGGCGTTGGAAGCCCTCTGCGTGCGATGATGGCGGCGATGTCGAGGTGACCATGTCGAATTCCCCCTTTCGCTGCGACACGCCAACGCGCCGGTCCCTGCTGACCGGCCTCGGCGTTGGCGCGCCTCTGGCCATGTTGATGGCCTCGAAGCCCCACGCCTTCGACCGCCGCGCGTCCAACGGGCTGCTTGAGGTCGGGGATTTTGTCGACGCCGACGGCGCGCCAACCGCGCTGGCGATCGCGCGAAGCGGCGAAACCGTGTCGATCCGCGGATTCTACGCGCCCGCGATGCGCCCCGGCGCGCTGTTCGACCTCTATCAGGGCGCCACGGGACCGTGCCTGGCCTGCGGGCTGATCCACGATCCCGGCGCGTCTCTGGCCGTGACCGGATCGGCTTCGCCCGTCGCGCCGTGCGCGCTCGCGCGAATGGAAATCGCGGGCCGGCTGACCGTGGGCGCGCGCGGCGTCGGCGTCGCGGTTTAGTAATCCACCCGCAGCAGATACAATCCGTCCGGCGGAGCGACCGTGCCGCAGCGGCCGCGGTCGCGGGACTCAAGCGCGTCGCGGAGGTCGCGCGCGCTCCATTTGCCGCCGCCGACATGCTCGAGCGAGCCCACCATCGAGCGAACCTGACGATGCAGAAAGGAGCGCGCGCTGGCGAAGACGCGCACCGCGTCGCCGTCGCGGACGACATCGAGACGGTCAAGTGTGCGCACGGGCGAATTCGCCTGACACTCTGAATCGCGGAAGGTCGAGAAATCGTGCCGGCCCAGCAGCGTTCGCGCGGCCTCGCCCATGGCCCGGTCGTCGAGCCGCCGCTTGAGGTGCCAAGCCTTGCCGCGCTCGAAGGTCAACGGCGCGCGGCGGTCGCGGATCTCATAGACATAGTGGCGCGCGGTCGCCGAAAACCGCGCCTCGAAATCGTCGCCGACCGCTTCCGCCGAGAGGACGGCGACGGGGTTGGGCCGCAAATGCGCGTTGACCGCGTCGCGCACCACGCCGGCCGGCCAGTCCTTGTCGAGAACAACATGGGCGACCTGCGCGCGCGCGTGAACGCCCGCGTCGGTGCGTCCCGCGCCATGGACGACCAGCCTTTGCCCGCAGAATTTTTCAAACGCGTCCTCAAGACATTGCTGAACGGAGGCGGCGTTGGTCTGGCGCTGCCAGCCGGCGAAGGGGCCGCCGTCGTATTCGATGATGAGCTTGTAGCGCGGCATTGGAACTCGTTGGCGAAGGCGGACTTCTCATTCGGCGGCGACCGCGGAAGTTCAAAATAATCGTCGTCCATCATCCTTGGCGCAAGGAGGACAATTCCTCAAGACGCTTGACGACGCCAGCCGCCGGCGGGTTGGCGGGCTCGCCAAGGCCGCGAAAGTTGACTTCGCGCCCCTCATGGGCGAACGAAGCTCCAAGACACATCCGGGAGTACAGCGCCGACATGGCCGAGGAAAAAGAGACGAAACCCGCGCATTCCATGACGGAGCACACCATGGGCCAGGGATGGTCCCATGAACACGAGGGCGAAGCCGACCACGACCACGACGAATTCGACTACGACGGCCCGCTCGAAGAAAACCCGCTGTGGATCCAGGACAACGTGACGCTGACCAGCGTCGGCATCGACATCGGCTCCTCCGGCACGCAGGTCATCTTCTCGAAAATTCATCTGCGCCGCCTCGCCGAAGACCTGACCAGCCGCTACTACGTCGTCTCCCGCGACACGCTTTATCTCTCGCCGGTGTCGCTGACGCCCTATTCGAGCGAGACGCGCATCGACGACGACGCGTTGAAGCAAATCGTTCAAGACGCCTATGACGGCGCCGGCGTGAAGCCGGGCGACATCGACGCCGGCGCGGTGATCCTCAC
>CAIKAR010000024.1 GCA_903825465.1 uncultured Hyphomicrobiales bacterium
CCTCAAGCGTTCGCGGCGCGCTTGACGGCGCGCAGGATGGCCACATGGGTGCCGCAGCGGCACTTCAATCCGGAAAGCGCGTCGCGGATCTGCGCGTCGCTCGGCTTCGGGTTCTTCTCCAGCAGCGCGACCGAAGTCATCACCCAGCCGTTCAGGCAATAACCGCATTGCGGCACCTGCTCCTCGATGAACGCCGCCTGCACCTTGTGCGGCTTGCCGTCCTTCTCGATGCCCTGAAGCGTCGTGATCTTCTTGCCCTTCAGCGCGTCGAGCGGAATCGAGCACGAGCGCGAGGGCTCGCCGTCGATCAGCACCGTGCAGGCCCCGCATTGCGCCAGCCCGCAGCCAAAGCGCGGGTTCTTCAAGCCGAGATCGTCGCGCAGAGCGTACAGAAGCGGCATGTCCGCGTCCGCGTCCACGGCGTGCTGCTTGCCGTCGACCATGAGTTCGAACCTGGCCATTCGGTTCCCTCCCGTTTCAAGGCCGGGGCCATGCGCCCCATCGCGGCATAATGCCTCATTTCGCTCAAAGACGGAAGCGGTCTAACGCTGTCGCTTGCGGGAGTTTCCGCGGCGGGCGTATGCCTGACGGAACGGCCTTCGAATGTGGAGTTTCCTCATGAGATCGATCTTCGCCGCGGCGGCGCTCATATCCATTTGCCTCGCGGCGCCCGCGTTGGCGCAGGAAACAAAGGCCGGCGATCTCGTCATTTCGCAACCGTGGTCGCGCGCGACGCCGAAGGGCGCGCCGGTCGGCGGCGGCTGGCTTGTCATCCACAACAACGGCTCGACGCCCGACACCCTGCTGGGCGGCGCCGCGGATTTCGCCAAGGACGTGCAGGTGCACGAGATGAGCATGGACAACGGCGTGATGAAGATGCGCCAGCTCGAAAAAGGCCTCGTAATACCGGCGGGCGGCACGGTCGAATTGAAGCCCGGCGGCTATCACCTGATGATCCTGGGGCTGAAGCGGCCGCTGACGCAGGGCGAGACCGCGCGGATCGATCTGAATTTCGAACACGCGGGCAAAACGCCAGTGGACTTCAAGGTGGGCGGCATCGGCGACAAGGGCCCCGCGCCGATGGGCGCCGCCGGCATGATGAAGATGGACGACAAAAAATAGAGCTCGCGCGCCGCCTTTTCTCCGCGCGGGAAATCTCTATGGTGCTCTTTCGAAGCCGGCGACGCCCGGCGCGAGGGAGGACACAATGACCGACGATAACGGGCAATTCTCGACCGCCGCCAACCGCCGGCGGTTTCTCAAATATCTCGCCGGCAGCGGCGCCGTCGCCCTGTCGGGCCATGGCGAGCTCGCCAACGCGCTCGAAGCGCCGAACCGCCTCCCCGACCCAATGGTCTGGGCGCCGCGCGACCTCGACCACCTGATCACGACGCCGAAGGAAGCCATCAACGTCTTCGATTTCGAGCCGGTGATGCACAAGAACGTCCCGCCGGCGCATTTCGGCTACATGGCGTCGGGCATCGACGACGAGGTGTCGCTGCGCGCCAACCGCGAAGGCTTCCTGAAATACCAGTTGCGGCCGCGCCGCCTCGTCGATGTCAGCAAGGTCGACATGTCGATGGAGATTTTCGGCCAGAAATACGACACGCCTATCATGCTCGCGCCGACGGGCGGCCACCGCGGCTATCACCCGGACGGCGAGATCGCGACCGCCAAGGGCGCGAAGTCGGGCAACCACGCGATGATCGTGTCGACGCAGATGTCCTATCCGATCGAGGACATCACCGCGGCGCGCGGCGCGCCCCTGTGGTTCCAGCTCTACGCCACCAACAAGTTCGAAGTCGCCAAGCACCACGTCGAGCGCGCCGAAAAAGCCGGCTGCGTCGCCGTCGCCGTGACCGTCGACCGCAGCGGCGGCCGCAATCAGGAGACGCTGTTCCGCATGCAGCGGACCGACACCCGCACATGCTCGGACTGCCACGAGCCCGGCGCCAAGAACGGCCAGATGGCGCAGCCCAAGTCGCCCATGTACGACGGCGTCGATGTGTCGGGCCTCGCCAACATCCAGGCCTCGGCGATGACCTGGGACTATCTCAAGCGCATCCGCGACGCGACGAAGATGAAATGCGTCATCAAGGGAATCCTCTCCGCCGAGGACGCGAAGCTCGCCGCCGACAACGGCTACGACGCCATCATCGTGTCGAACCACGGCGGCCGCGCCGACGAGGCGGGCTCCTCGACCATCGAGACCTTGCCGGAGGTGATCGCGGCGGTCGGCGGCCGCATGCCGGTGCTGATCGACAGCGGCTTCCGCCGCGGCACGGACGTGGTGAAGGCGCTGGCGATGGGCGCGACCGGCGTCGCGGTCGGGCGCCCCTATCTGTGGGGGCTCGGCGCGTTTGGCGAGGCGGGCGTGACGCGCGTGCTCGAACTGCTGCGCATCGAGTTGATGGCGGCGATGCAGCAGGCCGGCGCGCCGACGGTGAGGGCTCTCGTGCCGGGGATGGTGCGGCACGTGTGAGGTTCGGCGGGGCGCTTTTTTGGAAAGCGCCCCCGCTTTGTTTTTAGGAGAGCGTTACTTGGCGCTCTCCTCCGTCTTCAACGGCTTTAGCGTGCGCACAAACGCCACCAGATCGTCGAGATCGCCTGATGTCATCTGTTCGTAAAGGTCGAAATCCATCACCGGGACGATCTGCGAGCCGTTCGGCCTGACGCCCGTGGTGAGCGCGGTCTTGAGCTGCGCGTCGGTCCAGCCCACGATCCCGTCGGGGTTTCCCGGCGTGATATTGGCGGACACCACCGTTCCACCGCCGGGCGCGCCATAGGTGTTGCCGCCGAGCCCGGCGCGCGCGAGGTCGGGCAGGCCGTTCGCGCTCCGCGGCGTGTGGCACTGGAAGCAATGCGTCACCGTCTGCGCGAGATATTTCCCGTAGGCCAGGTGGTTGGCGTGGTCGGGTTCCGCCACATGCTCGATGGGCTCCCACGCCGGCGCCGGCCCCTTCGGCGGCGTCCGCTCGGCCTTGTGATTCACGGGCGGCAGCGATTTCAGATAGGCGGCGATTGAATACGCGTCGTGGTCGGAAAAGCCGCGATAGAAGAAGATGCCCATCGGCGGGCGGACTTTCGATCCATCGGGCCGCGTGCCGCGCAGAGCGCCGACAAAGTCGGCCTCGCTGTATTTGCCGAGGCCGGTTTCCGGGTCCGGCGTCAGGTTGGGCGCCATCAACCCGCCCACGATGTTCCCGCCTCCGAAGCGCGCGTCCGCGAGCCGCTGTCCCTTCGCGTCGCGCGGCGTGTGGCAGCTTTCGCAAATGCCGATGGTGACGAGATACTTGCCGCGCGCCACATCGCCCGTTTGCGCCAGCGCCGCGCCACACGCCTGCGCCAACCCAATGGCGAGCACGAGTCCGCCCATCAATCCACGTGTCATCGCCCGCGTCCCTGTCCCTGATTGAATGGCGCGCGATCCGTCGCCGCGCGCTTAGCTCAAGTATTCACAAATTCGCGTCCCGCGGCAACTAGGGCATGGACTCATTGGCGCGCAGCCAAATGGGCAATCCCGAAGAGACAATTGATGCGAAGGTCGAGATAGTGGGCCATAATCAAGCATGGCCCATTCACGCACCCATCTCGCCTGTCCGATAGCGATTGTCGAGGCGACGATCGAGGTGGTGTGGAATCTACTGTTGAACACCGCCGAGTGGGGGAAGTTCTACGACGTCAGCGTGCTTTATGTCGATCCACCAGGACCAGCCACAGCGGGCCAACGTCTGGTGGGAAATCCCGGTCCTGGATTCTTGCCTCTCCGCTTGGTTTTTGACTTCACCGAAGTCGACGCGCTGAACCACAGATTGGGGATTGATGGCCGCCTGCCTTTCGGAATCAGGGTGCGCGAGAACATGGTGATTACGCCAATCGATTCCGCCCGATGTCGCGTCAATTACAACTGCGATTTCGAACTGCCCGCGGGTCTACGGGGGCGGGTCCTTTGGCTGCTCCTGCGGCGTGGATTTGACAATGGTCCCGCCGACTCACTGTCGAGGCTGAAGCGCGAAGCTGAGCGGCTCATGGCCGATCGCCGGGATGCTTGAGCGCGGCCTGGAAAAAACCATGAGATCCCCCTTTTTAGCTTGGGTGATGGCGTACTTTGGCAAGCCGCCCGCCCAGCGGATTTTATGAGTTCACGGCCTGGTCGACCGCTACAAACCAAACAGTTTGCCCGCCAGGCCGCCGTTGATTGACGCGGCCTCGCCCGCCGAAAAGCCCGCCTCGGCGACGATTTTCGTCGGCGCGAGATCGCCAATGGGAAACGGCATGTCCGAGCCCATCATCAACCGCCCCGCGCCAACCTTGTCGGCGAGGAAGCGCAGCGTCGCCGCGTCGTGGACGATGGTGTCGTAGTACATCGCCGCGAGGCTCTCCACCGGGTCGCCAAGGCTTTTGTCGAGGCTGGCGTTGCGCGTCATGCGCCCCAGCGCCCAGGGCAGCGCCGCGCCGCCGATGCCAACGACGACCTTGGCGTTGCGGTATTTCAGGACATGGCCCGAATAGACGATGCGGCTCACCGCGATCAGCGTGTCGGTGATGCGGCCGATGGCGTTGGGCATGCCGTAGTCGGCGTTGCGCTTGTCGCCGCTCTCGAACACCGGATGAATGAACAGGGCCGAGCCCAGTTCGTCCGCCGCTTTCCAGAACGGTTCGAGCGAGGGGTCGTCGAGCACGCCGCCGACGCCCTTGGGCTGCGTGCCGATCATCGCGCCCTTCATGCCCGCCGCGTGCGCCTCGCGCAGAACCTCGGCGGCGCGCGCGCCGTCCTGCAAGGGCACGGTGGCGAGCGGGATGAAGCGCGGCTGCGCCTTGGCCAGCGCGGCGAGGTGGCGATTGATCAACCGCGACCAGCGCGCGCCTTCCTCCGCCGGCAGCTCGTAGCCAAACATGTCGAGCCAGCCGCCGTTGATCTGACGTTCTATCTTCTGCTCGTCCATCCATTTCAGGCGGCCGGCGATGTCGCTCAGCGGTTTCGCCACGGGGCGCGTCGGCTTGCCGCCGGCGAAGCCGAGGCCGAAGCCGCCGGCGGGGTCGGGCGCGAGCTTCAGCGAGGGAAACGACGACGCCTCCTTCTCGATGGCGCTCATCAAATCGGGCGGCGAGAAATGCGCGTGGCAGTCGATGATCATGGAGCTTCCTTTCGTTTTTCCAGCGCCTCGGCGACCGCGTCGGCGATCGCTCCGACGCGAATGGGGAGCTTGTTGAAACGGACGCCGAGCGGCCGCGTGGCGTCGTTGATCGCGCCCGAAATCGCCGCCGGCGCGCCGAGATAACCCGACTCGCCCGAGCCCTTCTGGCCGAACACCGTCAGCGGCGAAGGCGTGCAGTGATGCACTATTTCCACATGCGGCACTTCGCTGGCCGAGGGCATGAGGTAATCCATGAAGGACTGGCTCATCATCTGCCCCTCGGAATCGTACACGAACTCCTCAAGAAGCGCGGCGCCGATGCCGTGCGCGATGCCGCCGAGCGTCATGCCCTTGACGATATGCGGATTGATGACGACGCCGCAATCGTGGCCAATGACATAGCGGCGCAATTCCGGCTTGCCGAGAACGGGGTCGATGGCGACAAGCACGACGTGGAATTCAAACGAGTGGCAGGGATACATCTGCACGCGGCCGTCGGCGGTCGGCAGCGCTTCGCCGGTCGGCGTCTGCATGATGTGCGAGGCTTCGAGCCCGGGTTCGAAGCCTTCCGGCAAATCGTGGAATTGCCGGTGCGCGATGTCGACGATTTTCGCCCACTCGATTGTCTTGCCGCCGTGCGACACCGCGCCCTCGCAATAGGCCGCTTCGGCGGGCGCGCAGCCCAGCTGGCGGGCCGCGATGGCGGTGATCTTCGCCTTCAATTTATGGGCGGCGTGAAAGCCGGCGCCGCCGAGCATGATCGCCATGCGGCTGCCGACGGGCGAATTGCCGGGCAGGCTCGACAGCGAATCCGGCCGCGTCACGCGGATTTTCGCGGGGTCGATCTCCAGCGCCTCGCCGACCGCGGTGGCGACGAGCGTCTCGTGCCCCTGCCCCGACGACGTCGTGTGGATCGCCACGTTGATGGTCCCCAGCGCGTCGATGTTGATCCGGCAGGATTCCATCCACGTCGTCGTGGCGTTCTTCGGATTGAGCAGCGGCTCGAACGAGGAATTTCCGCCGGAGGGTTCGAGACAAGCGGCGACGCCAATGCCGGCGAGCGTTCCTCCGGCGCGCAGGGCGTCGCGCTCGGCGACGAGCGCCGTCCAGTCCACACGCGCGAGAACCTTGTCGACGACGGCGTGATAGTCGCCGCTGTCGTAGCGCGTGCCGCTCGGTATCAAATACGGAAACTCGTCCGCGCGGATGAAATTGCGGCGGCGGACCTCGACCCTGTCGAGCCCGACGGCCTCCGCCACCCGGTCGACCATCGTCTCGATGGCGTAGTTGGTCGGCGACTGGCCGAAGCCGCGCACCGCCTCCTCGACCGCCTTGTTGGTGGTGACGGAAACCGCGTGATAGCGGACGCTCTTGATGCGATAGGGGCCGACGATGGCGCCAATGGGCTTGCCCAGTTGAAACGGCGCGCGGCCGGCGTAGGCGCCGGCGTTGTCGAGCGCGCGCATCTTCATGCTGTTGATGACGCCGTCGTTGTCGAAGGCCACGTCGATGTCGAAGACGCGCTCGGGCCCGTGCGCGTCGCCGGAGCGCATGTTTTCGAGCCGGTCCTCGATCAGGCGGACCGGCCGCCCGAGCTTGCGCGCGAGGTGGCCGACGAGAACGCTGTGCTTGATGCCGCGCTTGACGCCATACGAGCCGCCGACATCGACGTCGTAGTGCACGCGCACGCCGTTCATCGGCAGGCGCAGCGCGCGCGCGATCTGGTCGGCGTATTTGGGCATCTGGATCGACGCGCGCACGTCGAGAATCTCGTTCCACGGATCCCATTGCGCCAGCACGCCGAAGGTCTCGATGGGCACCGTCGAATTGCGGCCCCATGTGACGCGCAGCGACAGGCGCTGGTCGCTCGCGGCGAAATGCGCGTCGATGTCGCCCCAGTCGAACACGCGGTCGAGGAGCGTGTTCGATCCATGCGCGGGATGCACCGGCGGCGATGTCGGCTTGTAGGCCTCTTCCGCGTCGATCACGTGCGGCGACCGCTCGTATTCGACTTCGACGAGCTCGGCGGCGTCTTCGGCGAGCGCGCGCGTGTCGGCGACAACGGCGGCGACCCATTCGCCCATGTAGCGCGTCGCGCCGACGGCGAGCGGGAAGCGGCGGACGTTGGGCGTGTCGAGCCCGTTCATCAACGGCTCCGACGCCGCCGCGATTTCGTCGCCGCCAACAACCGCGTGAACGCCCGGCGACGCGAGCGCCTTCGACGCGTCGATCGAAATTATCCTCGCCGCGGCGTGCTGCGAAGGCACGAGCGCGACGTGAAGCATGCCCTCCACGGCGAGATCGGCGATGTAATTGCCCTTGCCGACGACGAAGCGCCTGTCCTCGCGCACGCGGCGGTCGGTCGAAATGTAGCGGAATTTCCGGCCGGGCCCGCTCATGTGGCGGGCCCCGCGTTGGAGCCCGCGAGGCGGCGCGCGGCGAGTTCGATCGCCTCGACGATCTGGCCGTAGCCGGTGCAGCGGCAGATGTTCGCGGAAATCGCCTCGACGATTTTTTCGCGCGACGGCGCGGGGTCGTCGCGCAGCAGCGCGTGCGCGGTCAACACCATGCCCGGGGTGCAATAGCCGCACTGCATGCCGTGCGTCTCGCAGAAGGCGTCCTGGATCAGGCTGAGTTCGCCGGGCGCGGGCGCGAGGCCTTCGATGGTCGTCAGTTCGAATCCGTCGGCCTGAACCGCGAACATCAGGCACGCGCGGGCGGGCGCGCCGTCGATCAACACCGTGCAGGCCCCGCAAACGCCGTGCTCGCAGCCGGTGTGCGCGCCTGTGAGCCGCAGGCTGTCGCGCAGCGCGTCGAGCAGCGTCGTCCGCGGCTCCACATCGATCTCGCGCGTGTCGCCGTTGACCGTCAGCGCGACCTTCATGCGCGCGGCTCCTTCGACAGGGCGTCGTCGCGCGCGGCGAGAAGCGCGCGCGTCGCAAGCTCGATCGAGGCGCGGCGGCGATAGGCCGGGCTCGCGTGGCCATCGGTCATGATGTCGATGTCGGCGATCTCAAGCGCCAGCGTTTTCCGCGCGGCGGATTCCTCGATCGCCGCGCCGGGAAACGCGTCCGAGGCCGCCAGCCGCGTCGGCACATGGGTCGCGCCGCCAACGCCGATGGCGCACGCCACGCACGCGCCGCTGGCGTCGAGCGCGACTTGCGCCGCCGCCGCCACGAAGGCGAAATCGCCCCGCCGCGCGCTGATTTCCAGAAACGCCGCGCCGACGCGCGCGTGGCGCCATGCGGGAAACCTCGCTTCGACGAGGATTTCGTCGTCCTCCAGCGCCGTTGTCATGGGCGCCAGGAAAAAATCGCCGGCGGCGATGGTCCGCGCGCCGCGCGAGCCGCGCGCCAGAACCGATCCGCCCAGCGTCGCCAGCACAAGCGGAATCTCCGCCGCCGGATCGGCGTTGGCGATGGAGCCGCCGACCGTGCCGCGGCAGCGCGTCGCCGCGTGCCCGACCCACGGCAGCGCGCGGGCCAGAAGCGGCGTTTTTTCCGCGGCGAGCGCGTCGCGTTCGACGACCGCCTGCCGAACCGCGGCGCCGATGGCGATGTTTTCGCCGTCGATCCGAATGTTCGACAGCTCCGTCAACCGGGAGATATCCACCAACCGCGCCGGCCGCGCCAGCCGCATCGCCATCATCGGCACGAGCGTCTGTCCGCCGGCGATCACCCGAGCGTCCTCGTCGGCCGCCAGCAGCGCGATGGCTTCGGCGGCGCTGGAAGGCCTCACATACTCGAACGGCGCGGCTTTCATGGGGTTTCCGGTCGCGGCGTTTCGGCCGCCCGCATGCTCTAGGGAGGGGTCCGCGCCCTGTCAACGCGGCGCGATTTGACGCGGGCGCGGTATCGCTTCCTATAGTGCCAAATCGATGTCGGGAGGCGCGCGATGCGGTTCATGAGTTTCAAGGCGGACGGAGCCGCGCGGTTCGGCGTCGCGGTCGATTCGGGCGTTGTCGACCTATCGGAAACGCTGAAAGGCGAATTCGCCACGCTCGACGCCGTCGCCTTCGCCAACGCGTGGGAAAAGGCCGGCGCCGCGGCGCGCGGCGCGGAGGCGCGCTTCGCCTTCAAGGACGTGGAATTCCTGCCGCCGATTTCGCGGCCCGGCAAGATTTTCTGCATCGGCGTGAACTACGGCAAGCGCAACGAGGAATATGGCGGCGTCGGCGCGCCGTCGAAATATCCCAACGTCTTCATGCGCACGCCCGAGTCGCTCGTGGCGCACAACGCGGCCCTGATCCGTCCACACGTGTCGGAACAGTTCGACTACGAGGGCGAGATCGTCCTGGTGATCGGCAAGCCGGGCCGCTACATCGAGCGCGCCGACGCGCACGCGCATATCGCCGGATTGACCATCGCCAACGAGGGCTCGGTGCGCGACTGGATGGCGCACGGCAAGTTCAACATCACGCAGGGCAAGAACTTCGACGCCAGCGGCAGCGTCGGCCCGTGGATCGACACCGCCCCCCTCGCGCCAAACCACGAGATGCGCCTGCGGACATGGGTCAACGGCGAACTCCGCCAGGACGATTCGACGGCCAACATGATCTGGCCCTTCGACTTCCTGATTTCCTACCTCTCGCAATTCGCGACGCTCGCCGCCGGCGACATCATATTGACGGGCACGCCCATTGGCGCGGGCGCGCGGTTCGATCCGCCAAAGTGGCTGCGCGCCGGCGACCGCCTGAAGATAGAGGTCTCCGGCCTCGGCGCGCTGGAAAACACGGTCGCCGACGAGCCGTGAGTCGCGGGCGTTTCGTCGTCCGCGGCCGCGGCGCGGGCCATTTCAGCGCCAAAATCCGGCCCGTTTCGCCGTTCAGGCCGAATAACCCCGGTTTATATGGCTTTTTACACAGCCCGCAGTCGCGGGGGCTTATTTTCCCGCTTGCCACAGTGTATTCTGCGCACTGGTCGTGATTCGCGCCAAGGAGAAAATCAAAATGGTCAAAGCCGCCGCCGCCGCCCCGAAAGCCCCCGCCGCCCCGAAGGTGAAAGTCGACACCGTCACCCTCAAGCACCTCGCCACCACGCTCGCCGAGACGCACGAGCTCACCAAGAAGCAGGCGAACGCCATTCTCGACGACTTTGTCGGCAACGTCACGAAGCACCTCAAGAAGGGCGCCCGCATCCGCATCGGCGGCCTCGGCATTCTGCAGGTTCGCAAGCGCGCCGCCCGCATGGGCCGCAACCCCGCCACCGGCGAAGCCATCAAGATCAAAGCCAGCAAGAAGGTCGCGTTCCGCGCCGCCAAGGAGCTGAAGGAAGCCGTCTGATCGGCCTCTTTCGCGTCGAAGCGTGAAACAAACCGGCGGCGAAGCCCAGCGCTTCGCCGCCGTTTTCATCGCGGGATTTTGTTGAACGCGGGATTTCGTCGTCGGATTTTATTGTTGGGCCTTGATGCCCGAAGCCTGGATGATCGGACCCCATTTGGCGATTTCCGCCGCGATGAAGGCGTCGAGGTCGCCCGGCGTTCCGCCTTCGCCGCTCATTTCGAGATTCGCCAGTTGCGTTTTGCCCTCGGCGCTGGCGAGCCAGGCGTTGACGGCCGCGTTGATCCGATCGATCGCGGCGCGCGGCGTTCCCGCCGGCGCCATCAACGCCGACCACGCGGTCGCCTCGAATGTCGGCAATCCGCTTTCGGCGACCGTGGGAATCTCGGGCATGGCGCTCGAATGCTTCGTTCCGGTGATGGCGATCGCCTTGTAGCGATGGTCTTTCAGCAGCGGCACATGCGTCGGTATCAGGTCCGACGCGAGATCGATCTGGCCGCCGAGCAGCGCCGCGACAATCGGCGTCGAGCCGGGGAAAGGCACGTTGATCAATTTGATCCCGGCGGAACTCTGGAAGAACTCCGAGGCGATGTGGGCGACGGTGCCGTAGCCCGCCGTGCCGATGGTGAGCTTGCCGGGATTGGCCTTCGCGTAGGCGATCAGTTCCGGAATGGTCGAAAACGGCGCGTCCGCGCGCGCGGTGAACAGCACCGGCGACTTGGCGATCAACACGATCGACGCGAAATCGGCGACGGGGTCGTAGGGCAGCGAGGGATAGAGGAACTTGTTGTTCGCCGTCGGCCCGGTCGATGTGAAGAGCAGCGTTTGCCCGTCGGGCCGCGCCTTCGCCACAAGGCCGGCGGCGATATTGCCCGCCGCGCCGACGCGGTTTTCGACCAGAAACGTCGCGCCGATCGCCTCGGTCAGGGATTTGGCGAGCAGGCGCGCCAGCAGGTCGTTGGGTCCGCCGGCGGGATACGGGCAGATCAAGACGACGGGACCGTTCGGCCATGTTTGGGCCCGCGACCCCGCTGGGAAAATGGATGTCGCCGCGGCCGCGGCGGCGAACGACATGGCTGTTCTGCGGTTCACCATATCGCGTTTCCTTCCGATGATTTCTTCGCAAGGCTTGAAGGCGCGAAGGCCCGCTGTCAAGAAATCCACAGGAGGAATGTGACGGAACCGTCACATAACGTGGCTACCACCCGCCCGGCGGTTGTGTTCGTCGCAGAAAGCGGCAAAAACCCCATCGATCTCAGGACATGGCGCGCGGCGAAGCCGCTGTCTTCGCCGAGGGCGCATGAAGAGCATTTCCGTCCGTTGTCGCAGCGTCGCCGTGATCGCCGGCGTGTTTTGCCTCGCGGGCGCCTCGACGGGCGCGCGCGCGGACGATGGCGCCGCCAAAAGCGAGACAGAGGCGCCCGCGTTCCCGACCGTCGGCAGCGACGATATCTTCGGCTACACCAGCGCGAGCGAACTGGGCAACGCCGGCGACACCGGATTCGCCAACGAGAACGACGGCCGCCTGGGCAAGCGCGACGGCGGCTACGGCGCGCTGGACGCCAAGTACCAATTCAGCCACGCGGTCACCGCCGACTGGTGGATCGCGGCTTCGTCCTTTCTCGCCTGGAACCACGTCAGGAACGTCGGCGGATTTCCGGACAAAAACACTTTCGATTTCGATGGTTTCTCCACCGAGCTCGCGCATCGAATTGTCACGCGGTCGCCCGCCAATCCGTGGGGCGTCACCCTGTCGGTGGAGCCGCGCTGGAGCCGCGTCGACGCCGAAACCGGTTTCCCCTCGCAGGCGTTCGGCTTCCAGGCGAAGGTGTTCGTCGACCGCGCGCTCTCGCCCGACAAAGTCTATTGGGCGGCCAACCTGCTGTGGGGGCCGCAATGGGCGCAAGACCCGCTCGTGCCGGGCAACACCCTCGTCAGTTCGACGACGACTGTTTCGACGGCGCTCTCATGGCAGTTCACGCCGGGCTGGTTTGTCGGCGCGGAGGCGCGATACTTCGCCACCTTCGCCCGTGTCGTTCCCGACCATCTCCAGGGGCAAGCGCTGTTCGTCGGCCCGACCCTGCTTTGGAAGGTCAACGACAAGATTTCGTTGAACGCCACTTTCCAGCCGCAGGTGTGGGGCCGGTCGCAAATGGCGCCCGGCCTGGCGCTCGATCTCGACAACTTCGAGCGGGCGATGTTCCGCCTGAAGCTGGCGTGGCAGTTGAACTGATCCGCGCCTTGGCGCGGCGTCAGACGCCCTCGACGATCCGCAGGTCGCGCTCGGCGCCGCCGTGCAAGGCCTTCAGCGCGGCCTGATAGCCGGGGCTGTCGTGCGTCGCCTCGGCGGCGGCGACCGACTCGAATTCGATGACGACGGTGCGTTGCAGGATGCCGGCTTCGTAGGTCTTGACCGCCGTGCCGCGGGCCAGGAATTTGCCGCCGCCCGCCGCGATCGCCGGCGCCGCGAGCTTGGCGTATTCCACCAGTTTGTTGGGATCGGAAACCGACCGGTAGCACGCGATCCAATAGGCCTTCGCCATGACAAATCCTCTCCACGACACACCGCGCCCAACGCGCGCCGGGCGGGAAAATGACAGGCGGCGGCGGGCCGCGCAAGGCTCGAAAACTCAGGCCTTCTTTTCCCAGCCGCCGCTGTCGCCCTGCTGCCAGTAGGACAGCGCGCGGCCCTGCTCCTTCAGCAGTTTCCATTGCGCGCGCGCGGCTTGCAGCGCCTCGGGGTCGGCGCCGTCGAACATCAGGATGAAGCGCTCGTAGCCGGCGCCGCCCGGCGCCTCGAACGCGGGCGCGATGTCGGCGCCGCCGACTAAAAACCGCACGCGCGCGCCGTTGGGCGTTTCCTCGCCGGTGGTGAGAAAGATCGGCTGCATCGCCGCGTCGCCGTCGCGCGCGACGCCATGGGCGAGGAAGGACTCGTCGGACCATGTCCACAAAAGATTGTCGATGGCCGCCAGGCGCTCCTCGTCGCGCGCCTGCACGACCGCGCGCCAGCCCCGTTGCAGCGAGCGCTCCAGCAGCTTGGGCAAAGCGCTCTCCAGCGGTTCGCGCGTGAGATGGTAGAACCAGATTTCCACGACGCGCGTTCCGAACCTACAGACTGGCGGGCGGGAAAACTATTCGCCGCGAATAAGGATAAAGCTGCGCTCGGAACGCGTCCAGATCAGGCCGAGATCCATGCCGCCGGGCTCGTGCGCTTCGACCTTGCCGGAGACGCTGACATCGCCGCGCTCCTCGGAGGCCCGGAGATAGTCGGCGGCTTCCGCCGCCAGGTCGCGAATGTCGTGTTCGGCGCGCGCCGCCGTCCAGCCCAGCGCGGCGACGGAGGCGGCGCGCTGCGCCTGCGCGAAGCGCTCAAGCAGCTCGTCGCCGGCGGGCGTCGCGATCTTCACCTCGAACTGGACGAAGACATCGCCCTTGCAGCGCAACACCCCGTCAAGCCGCGCGGGCGTGACGAGATCGAAGGAATCCAGCCCCGATCCCGCGCCGCGCGACACCACCAGCGGACGGACGAAATCGGCCTTGAGGTCGCCGCTTTCGCGCGCCATCGCCGCCTTGAAGCCGTCGCAGGTGGGCGCGGCGGCGCGAGCCGGCGCCGCCGCCGCCAACGCGACAACCATCGCGCCTAGTATGCCGCCAACGCGCCACATCGCAAATTCCCCGGGGGGTGAAACCTCACCCCTCGTAATGGTCCGCGACGAGCCTGTCGAGCAGGCGCACGCCCCAGCCCGAGCCCCAGCTTTGGTTGATGTCGCTCGCGGGCGAGGACATGCCGGTGCCGGCGATGTCGAGATGCGCCCACGGCGTGTCGTTGACGAATTTCTGCAGGATTTGCGCCGCGGTTATCGAGCCCGCGTGCCTGCCGCCGACGTTCTTCATGTCGGCGAATTTCGATTCGACCATCTTGTCGTACACCGGCCCCATCGGCATGCGCCAGACCTTCTCGCCCGTGGCGCGCCCTGCCGCGGCGAGCCGCTCCGACAACTCGTCGTTGTTGGAAAAAAGACCCGCGTATTCGTTGCCAAGCGCCACCAGGATCGCGCCGGTCAAGGTCGCCAGATCGACCATGAATTTCGGCTTGTATTTCTCCTGCGTGTGCCAGAGCACGTCGGCCAGCACCAACCTGCCCTCGGCGTCCGTGTTGATGATCTCGATCGTCTGGCCCGACATGGTCTTGACGATGTCGCCGGGGCGCTGCGCCTTGCTGCCGGGCATGTTCTCGACGATGCCGATGGCGCCGATCGCGTTGACCTTGGCCTTGCGCGCGGCGAGCGCGTGCATCAGGCCGACGACGCAGGCCGCGCCCGCCATGTCGCCCTTCATGTCCTCCATGCCGCCGGCGGGCTTGATCGAAATGCCGCCGGTGTCGAAAGTCACGCCCTTGCCGATGAAGGCGACGGGCTTGACGCCCGCCTTGCCGCCGTTCCACCGCATGATCACGCAGCGGCTGTCGTGCGCGGAACCCTGGCCGACGCCGAGCAGCGCGTTCATGCCGAGCTTTTTCATCGCGGCGACATCGAGAATCTCGACGTCGACGCCGAGCTTCTCCAGGTTCTTGGCGCGGTTGGCGAACTCGATCGGAAACAGCACGTTCGCTGGTTCGTTGACGAGATCGCGCGCGATCCGCACGCCATCGGCGATCGCCTCGGCGCGCTTCGCCGCCTTCTTGACCGCGGCCGCGTCCGCGACGCCGACAAGGATTTTGACTTTCTCGGGTTTGTCGTCGGCGTCGGCCTTTTTCTTCTTCGTCTTGTAGAGATCGAAGGAGTAGCCGCGCAGTTTGAGGCCCATGACGAAATCGGCGGCGGCGGCGGCGGCATCGCCCTCCCATTTCGGGAGATCGAAGGCGATCAGGATATTCGCCGCCGACCCCGCCTTGCCCAGCGCCTGCCCGCCAAGGCCAATGTAGTCCACGGCCGGCGCGCCGGGCGACGGCTTTTTGTCCGGCGTCGCGCCCGCCACGATCAGGCGCCCCGCGCCGACGCCCGCCGGCGCCAGAATATCAATCGCCGAACCGGTCTTGCCCTTGAATTTCGCCGTTTCCGCCGCGCGGGCGAGGGAAATGGCGGCGCCGCCCAGCAGCTTTTTCGTCGCCTCGGACAGGGCCAGGCCCTCGCCGGCGTAAACAATCAGGGCGTCGCCCGCGCCGGGTTTCAAGTCAGCGAGCGGGACGATCGTGATTTCGGGAACGGCGGCCATTCGAACCTCTACATTGGCGGCTGAATCAGCCGCGTTGACCCTATCATGCAAATGAATGAGCGAACTGGCAACTTTCCCGCCGCGCGGAAAAGCGACGGCGGCTTATTTTCGCCAGCGCTCCATCGCCCGGTCGTCGTCGTCCTTCGCCGCGACCCACGCCGTCGCGGGACCGTTGATCGGGTGCTCCTTCTTCCAGAAGGGCGCGCTGGTTTTCAGGTAGTCCATCAGGAAGTCGGCGCCCGCGAAGGCCGCGGCCCGGTGCGACGACGCCGTCACGACCAGCACGATTTGCGCGCCCGGCGCGATTTTGCCGCTGCGGTGGATCACCGTGACCGCTTCCAGCGGCCAGCGTTCGCGGGCTTGCGCGACGACGCGGGCGATCTCCTCCTCCGCCATTCCGGGGTAATGTTCGAGCTCCAGCGCGGCCAGCCGCCCGCCTTCGTCGCGGCACAGGCCCGTGAAGGTGACGATGGCGCCGAGATCGCGCCGGCCCTTTGAAATCGCGGCGACTTCGGCGGCGCAGTCGAAATCCTCTTCGCCCACGCGGACGCGCGTCGTCACGGCTAGCCCCCCGTCATCGGCGGAAAGAAGGCGATTTCGCGCGCGCCTGAGATAGCCGCCTCGTGTTTGACATGGGCGCGGTCGATCGCGACCCGGATCACGCGCGGATTTTCAAAAGCGTGGGCGTATTCCTCGCCGCGCGCCGACAGCCAGGCGATCAGCCCGGCGACATCACGCACATTGGCTGGCGGCGAAATCTCCTCGTCGGCCTTGCCGACGCGCTCCCTCACCCAGGCGAAATAAACGGCCTTCATCCTAATCCTCGACGTGCTTCATGCCGGCCTTCATATAGTCCCAGCCGGTGTAAAGCGTCAGGACCGCCGCCGCCCACAACAGCGCGAGGCCGATTTGCGCGGCCCCCGGCAGTATTTTTTCGCCGGCGGGCCCGGCGATCATGAAGCCTACCGCGATGAGTTGCAGCGTGGTTTTCCACTTGGCGACAGCCGAGACCGGCAGCCCGACGCGCAGTTCCGCCAGAAATTCGCGCATGCCGGAAACGAGAATCTCGCGGCAAAGGATCACGATCGCCGCCCAGCGCGACCATCCCGCGATGTCGCCGCTCGCCACCAGCATCAGCAGGGAGGCGGCGACGAGCAGCTTGTCGGCGATAGGGTCGAGCATGCGGCCGAGCGAGGATTGCTGCGACCACGCGCGGGCGAGATAGCCGTCGAAAAAGTCGGTGATCGCGGCGGCCGCGAAAACAGCCAGCGCGGCCCAGCGAAAGGCGTCCTTTTCAGGCCAGAACAGCAGCGCCGTCACGACGGGCACCGCGGCCACCCGGCCATAGGTCAGGAGGTTCGGCAGGCTCCAGCGCTTGCTGGGAGAGGTCGCGGACATGGCCATTCCCCGCGAAAGAACAATTTGCCGCCGCCCGCGTCAATAGCCAAGATAAAATCGACGCGCGTCGCCTTGGCGCGCAACACTTGACCGCGGCGCGGGCCGTGCCCGATGGTGGCCGCCGATTCGAATTCGGAGGCCATATGTCGATTCGCGCCCTGCCGCCCTTGTGCGGCCTTCTGCTGCTCGCGGCTTGCAACGCCAACGCGCCGCCGCCGCAGGCCGCGGTTCCGCCCGCGAGCCCGGCCTACGCGCCCTCCAACTTCCAGATGCCTACTGGCTCAGGCTGCGCTGGCGATGTCGCGCGCTGGAAGGCGGAGCAGGAAAACGAGCGCCGCGCCGGGCAGGTCGGCGATAGCGTTTACGCCCAGATTCAAGGCGAGATCGCGCAGGCCGACGGCGCCTGCCAGGCTGGCCGCGACGGCGAAGCCCGCTCGATGGTGGCAGCCTCGAAGCGCAAGCATGGATATCCTGGATAATCCTTTACGCCGTCACGCCTCGATCTCGCCCTTGGCGACGAAAGCGACGGCGCCGCCGACGCTGGCCGAAACCAGGCGCCCGCCGACGACATCGACGCCCAGCAGCATGATGCTTGGCCGGCCCATCTCGAAGCCCTGTTCGATGACGATGGTGTGGGCGCCGTCGTCGGGCCGCTCGCAAGCGACGGCGACGCCGGCGAAGGCGGCCGCGGCCGATCCCGTCGCGGGGTCTTCGGCGATGCCCCGCGCGGGCGCGAACATGCGGGCGTGGACATCGGAGCCCGCGCGCTCGCATTCCTCGGTGTAGAGCCAGGCGCCCAGGACATCGCCGCCCGGAACATCGCCGCCCCACGCGGCGTCGAACAGATCGGCGCGCGGCCGGGCCCGCGCGATGGCCTCCCGCGTCGCCACCGGGACGAAGGCGAAAGCCGCGCCAGCGGTCCACACAGCGGGCGCGTGGCGCTCGAAGCCAATGTCGCCTGGATCAAGCGACAACGCCGCCGCGATCGCGTCGCGGTTTTCGAGGGCGCGGACAAACTCGGGAAGCCGGGGAAGCTCGAAGCTGGCGCGCAGCGGCTGGCCCTTGGGCCCGCGCGCCGTGCAAAGCACGGTGCCGACGCCCTCCTCAAGCGCCACAAGCACTTCCTCCCGGCCGAGCACATCGGCGGCGCGGGATTTGGCGACCAGCGCCGCCGCGCCAACCGTCGGATGTCCGGCGAAAGGCAATTCCCCCTTGGGCGTGAAAATGCGGATGCGCGCGGAGTTGACGGGATCGCGCGGCTCGAAAACAAACACCGTCTCCGACAGGTTGAACTCCCGCGCGACGGCCTGCATTCGCTCCGTCGAGAGCCCCTCCGCCTGAATCACAATGGCCAGCGGATTGCCCGCGAAAGGCGTGTCGGTGAAGACATCGACGATGTGATATTCGCGGCGCAAGGCTGACATTCCCGCTGAGTCGCGCGCAGGGTAGCACGGCGGGCGCCGCGACCACCTTGCCTCGGCCTTCCTTGGCGGTGTAATATGACTATATATGGTCATACCGGAGGGCTGTGATGTCCAGCTATTCAGTCGCGCAGGCCAAAACCCATTTATCGAAGCTCATAGACGAGGCGCTGTTAGGCGTGCCGGTCACGATTACCCGGCACGGCAAGCCCGCCGCTGAATTGCGGGCGCCTGTGATTTCGCCGACGTTGACCGCCGCGGACAGGGCGCGCGTGCTTGACGAGATAGCCGCGCGGCGAAAGTCACGGCCTTCGCTGGGCGAAAGCGGCGTCGATATCGTCCGCAAGATGCGCGACGGCGAATTTTGAGCTTCTATCTCGACGCTTCCTTCCTCGTGTCGATGGTGGTCGAAGAAGCGTCAACGCCCTCGGCCGAGCGCTGGTGGAGAGGGCAAGGCGGGCGCGCCTCGTTCGTCGGCGGTTTCGCCGCGGCGGAAGTCGCCGCCACGATTTCCCGCGGTTTGCGCGCGCGTCGTTTCACGGCGCCGCAGGCGGCCGACGCGCTCGCCGATTTCGACGCCTTGCGCGCGCTGTGCGAGGTTTTCACGCCGACGCCGCGAATCTTTGACCGCGCGGAAGCGCTCGTCCGCGATTTTTCCCTGAAACTCGCCGCGCCCGACGCCCTGCACCTGGCCGGCGCGATCGAGGCGGGTTTGGCGCTGGTCACATTCGACAGGCGTCTGGCGGACGCGGCCCGTCTTGTCGGCGTGGAAGCGGTCTTTCCTTAGCCGCCATCGCCACGAGCTTCGCCGCCGCTCACCAGCCCTTTTGCACGGGGTCGGCGATCGCCTCCTCCAGCGGGTTTTTCGGCTTGAACAGGCTCGCGGGCCGCAGCCGGCCATCGGCGCCGACCTGATCCATGTCCGTGTAGATTTCGAACTCGTAGCCGTCGGGGTCGAGGAAGTTGATGCTGATGTTGCAGCCGGCGCCCTTGCGGCCTTCGAAGGTCATGGGAATGTTGTTCGCCTTGAAGAAGGCCTTCGCCTTCTTGAGGATGTCGATATTGTCCACCTCGAAGGCGAGGTGCTCCATTTGCAGGCTGTTCTTCATGTCGCGCGCGCCCGTCTTCCCCTTTTTCATGGGCTTCAAACCGATGGCGTGGTGATCGGCGCCGCAGCGGAAGAACACCATGCCGTGGGCGTTGCGCTCGGTCTCGGAGAAACCCATCACCTCGCGCCAGAATTTGGCGGTGCGCTCGATGTCGGTGACTTCATAAACAAAGTGGCCAAGCTTGTTGCAGCTGATCGACGACGCGCCGACGTATTCGGTCGGATGAAAGTCGGCGGAGTTCGTGTGCGCCCGCTCGCGGCGCAAGGCGGTGGGGTCCAAGACGGTGGGGTCCAAGACGGCGGGGTCATTGAGGGTCATGGAAGGGCGCTCGCGGTTGCCGACGGGTGATGACGGCAGCGTACAGCGGCCTGACGGCGGATTCCAGTCGGCCCGCTCGCTTGTCTTCCCACTCCCGCCAATTACCCCTATGAAGACGCGCGATGCGTCGGCTCATTCTCGAAGAACCCTTTTCGGCGGCGGCGATATGGGGCCGCGCGCTGGCCGCGTTCGCGCTCGCGCTGGCGGCGATCGCGATTTTGCTCGCCCGCTCGGGCGCGGTCGAAGCCACGGGCGCCCTCTCCGTGCTGGGCGCCGCGATCATTTGCGCCTGCCTCGCCCTGCTGCTCGCCGGCGCCGGCGCGATCGTTGTCTGGCAGTCGGGCCGCCGCGGGCTTGGCGCCATCGTCGCCGGCGTCTTCGCCGCCACGCTGGTGCTGGTCTATCCGGCATGGCTCGCCGCGCAGGCCCTGCGGTTGCCGCTGCTGAACGATGTGTCGACCGACCTCAACGATCCCCCCGATTTTTCCCGCGCCGGCAAAGCCGCGGCGGCGCGGGGCGGCGCCGATCATCCCTCGATTTCGCCGGAGGTCCGCGACCTTCAGCGACGCGCCTACAAGGATGTCCAGCCCATTCTGCTCGACCTCGACATCGACGAGGCCTGGCCGTTGGTGCAGAAGGCGGTCGCGGCACGCAAATGGCGGGTGGTGGACGAGGTCCGGCCCGGTGGCCGGGTTGGCGTCGGCCATCTCGACGCCATCGACAAGACGCTGCTGATGGGCTTTCCCGAAGATGTCACCGTGCGGGTGCGTCCGCTCGCCGGCCAGACGCGCATCGACGTGCGCTCGGCCTCGCGCTTCGGCAGGCACGACTTCGGCTCGAACGCCGCGCGGATCGCGCGGTTTTCAACGGAACTTCAGGCGCAGCTCGACGAGCGCTGATCAACCCGCGGGCTCGTACACGGCGCCAACCGCCGCCGGCCCGCTCGCCCTGATTTTTCCGCGCGCGACGAGATCTTCCAGATGCGCCAGCGCCGACAGGCCCGCCGCGCCGACGAGGCGGGGGTCGAGGCCGTCATAGACGCGCGCCACGATCTCGCGCAGCGTGCGGTCGCCCTGCGCGATCGCCGACACAATCGCCGCCTCGCGCAGGCGGCGATGCGTGGCCAGCGCCCGCATGTAGCGCGCGGGCTCGCGCACGGGGCCGCCGTGGCCCGGCCACATGATCGTCTCGCCGCGGGCGCGCAACTTGTCGAGCGACGCCATGTAGTCGCTCATCGCGCCGTCGGGCGGCGCGACGATGGTGGTCGACCACGCCATCACATGGTCGCCGGAGAACAGCGCGTTCTCCTCTTTCAGCGCGAAGCAGAGATGGTTCGAGGCGTGGCCGGGCGTGTGGACCGCGCTCAGCGAGAATCCGGCGCCGCTCACCACATCGCCATCGCGCAGCGTTTCATCGGGATCGTGGTCGAGGTCGTGGCTGGCGTCGAGGCGGCCCGAGGCGTCGTGTTCGATCGGCGCGTGCCGCGCGCAACCGACAATCGGCGCGCCGGTCGCGGCCTTCAGCGCGCGCGCCCCCGGCGAATGGTCGCGGTGCGTGTGCGTGACGAGGACGCGCTCGATGGTCTCCCCCGCCGTCGCGGCGAGAAGCGCCTGGAGATGCGCCTCGTTTTCAGGCCCCGGATCGATGACCGCGACGCGGCCTTCGCCGACGATGTAGGAACAGGTGCCGGTGAAGGTGAACGGCCCGCCATTGCCGCAGATCAGCCGCCGGACGAGCGGCGACACGCGCTCGACGACGCCGGCGGGCCACGCCTTGCGGTCGTGCGTCATGGGCTCGGGCTTTTCACTCATCCCGCAGCATAGGATTTGCGTGGGCAAAGGGAAAGCGGGCGCGCCGGCGGGCGCGCCCGGAAACGCTCACGCGGCCACGTAGTCAATCGCCGAGGTGTCGTCCTTCGCCGTCGATTTCAGGACGAGCGACAGGACGGCGGAAACGACGATGTTCGCCACCACGGCGATGACGCCGTTGTAAGCCTGGAACCAGTCGCCGACCCAGTGAACCGGCACCCAGGATGTCGGGCCCCAGGCGAGCCAGGTGCCCAGCGCCATGCCGACGGCCCAGCCGATCAGCAGCGCCGTGCCGCCGAACCAGCGCGTGTAGAGGCCGAAGATGACCGCCGGGAAGCACTGCATCATCCACACGCCGCCCAGCAACTGGAAGTCGATGGCGTACTGCGTCGGGATGAACAGGATCACGATCAACGCGCCGATCTTCACCACCAGCGACGCGAGCTTGGCGACGGCGGCTTCGCGCTGGGGCGTGATGTCGGGCTCGACGAACGGCTTCCAGAAGTTGCGCGTGAACGTGTTCGCCGCGCCAATCGACATCACCGCGGCCGGCACAAGCGCGCCGATCGCTATCGCCGCGAAGCAGAAGCCGACGAACCAGTCCGGGAACATTTTCAGAAACAGTTGCGGCACAACGTCCTGCGGGTTGGTCACCTGGACGCCCGCCGCGTGGGCCATGAAGCCCATGAGGCCGATCAGTCCCAGCACCAGCGAATAGGCCGGCAGCGCCACGGCGTTGCGCTTGATCGCGTCCGGGCCGTTGGCCGACAGGATGCCGGTCAGCGAATGCGGATACAAGAACAGCGCCATCGCCGAGCCCAGCGCCAGCGTGATGAACGGCATGATCTGCGCGGGTTGCAGCAGCAGCCCGGTCGGTCCGCCCTTCTTGGCGTAGGCGGCGCCGGCGGCCTCGAAAATCTTGCCGTAGCCGCCGAGTTGGTAGGGGATGACGATGACCGCGGCGATCACGAAGATGTAGATCATCGCGTCCTTGACGAAGGCGATCATCGCGGGCGCGCGCAAGCCGCTCGAATAGGTGTAGACCGCCAGAATGACGAAGGCGACGGTGAGCGGCAGGTGTTGCGCCAGCCCCGCGCCCTGGAAGCCGAGCGCCTGAATCACCTTCTCCATGCCGACGAGTTGCAACGCGATGTAGGGCATGGTGGCGAGAATGCCGGTGAAGCAGATCGCCAGTTCGAGCCATTTGTCGCCGTAGCGGCCGAGCACGAAGTCGCTCGCCGTGATGTAGCCCTTGCGGTGCGTCACGCGCCACAGCCGCGGAAACGCCAGAAACAGGAACGGATAGATGAGGATGGTGTAGGCGAGGGCGAAAAACCCGTAGGCGCCGACGGCGTAAACCAGCGCCGGCACCGCGATGACCGTGTAGGCGGTGTAGAGATCGCCGCCGATCAGGAACCACGAAACCCACGCGCCGAAGCGGCGCCCGCCCAGGCCCCATTCGTTGATGTCGGAGAGGTCGCCCTCCCGCCATTTCGCGGCGACAAAGCCGAGCACCGTGACGAGCGCGAAAAACGCGACGAAGACGATCGTCGCCGTCCAGTTGAGGTGGTCGATCATTTCGACTCCTCGCGGTAGGCGCCATAGATGAACAGCGCCGAAAGCGGCACCTGCGCCAGCAGCGCCCAATAAAAGAACGGAAAGCCAAACAGCGTCGGATCCGTCCGGTTGTAGAGGGGCGCGGACAGCCCCATCAACACCGGTATCGCGAGATAGATGTATTTCATTGGATGTCCCCCTCCAATTTGGCGAGCCCCCGCCGCGCGTGGCGGCTGTTGGTTGCGGAAAGGAATGCAGGGACCGCGCGGTCTTGGCAAGGTCGCTTCGCCAACAGGCCGGGAAAAGCGGGGGCGACTTTCGTCGCGGGCGCCGAAGCCGCGTCGCTATTTGCGCGGCGTCGGCGGCGTGTGAATTTCGTTCGGCAGGGGGTGGTCGGGCCAGCACGGCGCCCGTTGCTCCGACACCGGGATCGGGACCGTCGCGGCGCGCGCCAGCATCCACGCGGGAAAATCAGCGAGCGGCGCGACGTAGTTGTCGGGATTGCCCGACGGGTCCATTTCCAGCGCCGCCGTGAGCAGGTCGCACTGTCCGATGGCGAAGCGCGGATAGTAGAGGCCACGGGCGATTTCGCTCAGGGGCGTCGCCGCTCCGAGCGCAACGAGGACGCAGGCGAGGAGCCCAAGCGCGCGCTTGCCGGCCCAATCGAAGCGCGTCAGCAGCCCGTTGAAGGCGAAGGCGAGGATCGCCAACGACGGAATCGACCCCCGCATGGCGAGGTCGTTGCCCGGCCCGAAGGCATAGAAGGGAAACAGGAACAGCAGCCCCACGGCGACAACGACAAGCCCCTTGAAGGCGTCGTCGATCTCCGCGCGGCATTTGTAAACAACATAGGCCTGCGGAATCGCGAGCGTCAGGAACATGACATAGGTTGGCCAAAAGCCCGGCGCCTGGAACAGCCATGTCGAGATCACCGTGCCCGAGGCGATGGTGAGATACATCGCGACGGGCGCGAACAGCGCCGCGACGCCGACGCCGAGCCACAGTCGCAACGTCGCCAGATCGCGCAAGCGGTCGCGCGCCGCGAAGTAGATGAGAAAGGCCGGCGCCGCGACGATCGCGAGGGGCGACCATAGGGCCATCGCGGCCGTCATAACCCCGAGCCGGGCGATGTCGAACTCGCGCCGCGCCGTCAACAACGCGAGCGCGGCGAGCCACCAGCCGGGCGCGGCGTGGTTGGGCGCCCAGAACAACTGCGTCACGACGCTCGAATATTGGAAATAGGGCGTCCACCACTCGATGTCGCGCGGCGGCCACAGGCTGTCGGCGCCGCCCGCCGCGATCATCTTGAGTTGGGCGACCACGTCGAGCCCGCTGAAGACGAAAAACAGCGCGAGGAACAAGCCGCGCCGCGCCGGCGCCAGCGACGCGAACACATAGGCCGCGGCGCCGACCACAAACGTGTTCTGGACGAGCAGCGCGACGTGCGCGGCGAAATCGCCGGCGCCGCGGCCCACGAGGCCCGGCAACAGGTACATGCCGAGCGGCGCGCGCAGCAGGTAGTCGACGCCCTCGCGATGATAAACGACGGGAAACGAGCGGCCCGAGAGATCGCTCAACACGGCGTCGCGCATCAACCAGTCGTCCTGCGTGTAGAGCAGATGCAGCGAGCCGCCGAGCAGGCTGAGGAGCAACGTCGCGGCGCAGGCGGTCGACAACAGCCGCCAGTCCACAGCGCCATCGACGAACGCGCCCTCGGGCGCGCCGCGCCGCGACCACGTCAACGCGATGGCGCCGGCGCAACCCATCCACACAAGCGCCATGAAAAGCGGCGACATCCCCGCCGCCAGCGCCGCGTTGGGGACAACGAACAGGGTCGAGACCCCGGCGACGAGGTGGCGGTTCTTCAATGGGTTTTTCCGGAGGACGCTGCGCTGCGACGTTATGCGATTCGCGGCCGCGTTCCCAACGGCGGCGAAGGCAAGTGGCGCGTCAGTTTGAAATTCAGGGCCACGCTATTGCGCGCATGAGATCAGCGTGGGCTTGCAACGTGTCATGGATAGGTCGCGTGGGAAGTTGGACAATAATTACCTCTAAACCAGCCTTTCGCGCGTGTTTCATCGCGGGGATCATGTCGGTGTCTCCCGATACGAGCACAACGCGTTCGACGGTTCGATGTTCGGAAAACGTCGCGATGTCTAATCCAATTCGCATATCCACCCCTTTTTGTTCAAATACGGGGGAGAAATCCGCGTCGGTAAGCACGGCGCCTGCAATGGGAATAGTCCGTGGCTTCCACCCGCGAAAGCCGAGCGTTCCGCGCCGAACCGCGAATCGATCAAGTTTTGCCAGATCGACAAGCCATTGGTCGCTTGCTTGAAATGTTTTTTGGTCGCCTGATACGGGCAATTGAACTTTGCCGCGATAAAGCGGCGCGTCGTAGTAGAATACCCTCAAGAGATATTCATCCGGCCCAACACAGTGCCTCGCGAATTTATCAATGAACGCGGGATCGTAATTAATATTCGCGGCTTTCGAGCAGGCGCGCAGATATCCGCCGTCAATCAAAATAGCTGTTTTCACCGGCACCCCCATACAAGAACCCCCGCCTCAGCGAACTGAGACGGGGGACTTCAGGATTGTCACCCCAAAACGGGGCGGCGGGATTACACCTGTATATAGGGACGCCCTTAAAAAGTTGTCAAGAGCCAACCTTAAGTTTGGCTTGGATCCAGCCCACATTTCATGGAAACGCGGCCTAGCGAGCGATCGTCAAGCAGCCCGAATTCAAATCGCCTCACTTGCCACTCGCCCGCGCTCCGGCTCACTCGCTCCCCAGCAGCGTCTTCGCCATCGCCACCGCCTCGGGCGGCGAGGCGATGATTTGAGCGGCGAGCCGGTCGAGCGACGCGCCGTCCTTTGGTTCGATCGTCAGTTGCAGCTTGTCGGTCTCGGCGACGAACTCGGGGTCGGTCATCGTCTCGTCGAAAGCCTTGCGCAAGGCTTCGACGCGGTCGGCGGGCGCGCCCGGCGGCGCGAAGAAGGCGCGGGCGAAGTCGGCGGAAGCCGACACCAGCCGCACCGCCGCCTGTTGGTCGCCCTTGGCGAGCTCAAGCAGCGTCGGCGTTTCCGGCAGCAGGGGGTCGCGCGTCAAACCGTCGACCACCAGCGGCTTCAGCTTGTGTTGCGAGATATAGTCGGGCGCCTGCAAGACGACGCTGATCCACGAGGCGCCGCGGCCCTGTATTTCGCCGCGTTCCATGGCGAGGTTGAGGTCGGCCGCGCCG
This sequence comes from uncultured Hyphomicrobiales bacterium, assembly GCA_903825465.1. Taxonomy (GTDB): domain Bacteria; phylum Pseudomonadota; class Alphaproteobacteria; order Rhizobiales; family Beijerinckiaceae; genus Terripilifer. The sequence goes on from CAIKAR010000024.1 coordinate 26,490, forward strand.
TTGTAGCCAAGCACCATCTTGAACTTCGTGCCGAGCATTTCGTTGAGCGACGCCGGCACCGTGTAGGTCGGCGAGTTTCTCCCCGTCGCGCCGATGATCACCTCTTTCGTTTTCGCTTCCTCAAGCGTCTGCGCCGGCGCGGTGTGCCACACGCCGAGAAAATTGCGCAGCGACGCCATGTTGCCGATCCACGCCCATTTCGACACGTCGTATTTGCCGGCCATCGCGGCTTCCGTGAGCTGGCCGGTGACATTGGTCTGCTGAACCATGCCGAGGACGGTGCCGTCCTTCGGCGCGGAATGCTCGACCTGGATGGCCGCGGCGACGCCGCCGCCAACGCCGCCGGCGATCTTCACCACCACTTGCGGATTCCCCGGGACGTGCTTGCCGTAGTGGTTGGCGAAGGCGCGCGCGTAAATGTCGTAGCTGCCGCCGGCGCCAGCCCCAATGAGGAGGGTCACGGTCTTGCCGGCGTAGAAGCGCGCCGCGTCCTGCGCGCGCGCGGCAGGCGCCGCGGCGAGAACGAGCGCCCCGGCGAGGGCGAGCGCGGCGAACGCCGCGGTCCGGATCGGGGTCATGGGACGTCTCGCTCCTCGCGGCCGCGGAATTTCGCGGGATTCGCCGCCTTTTAGCACTTAATGTCGTCGCGGCGCGACTGATTCGAGGAATGCTGTGGAACCCACCATCGACGCTGTTCCGATTGCTCCGCCCATTGAGCCCTTCTGGCGTCTCGCCCTTCGATTGGCGCTGGACGCGGCCGCCTTCGTGGTCCTCGCGGCGCTGTTCGTGGCGGTCCCGCTGGGGGCGGTCTGGCTCGCGAGCGCCGCGGCGCGCGGACTGGAGGCGACAAGCGCCTCAATCGAGGGCGCGCGGCAGGCGTTCGCCGGCATGACGTTCAACGTCCAGATGACCTCGTTCTTCGCCGCCGGCGCGGTCGGCTACCTCGCCGTCATCGCCGCGATTCTGGCGGTCGCGCGCGCGCGCCGCGGCGCGGACTGGCGCGCCTACATCGCCTGGGCGCCATTTCGGTTCGAATGGATTTACGGGGCTGTGGCCGTGGCGGCCGTCGTCTGGGGCGCGGCGATTGGCTCGGTGATCGAATATCTGCATCCCGAAGCCAAGCAATGGGTGACCTTCCCCAAAGGCCCCGTCGGCGTGGTCGCCACGGTGGCGCTGGCCGTTTTCATCGGCCCGCTCTGCGAAGAACTGATATTTCGCGGCTGGCTGTTCACCGCTTTGCGGTCAAGGCTCGGCGCGCTCGCGACGATCGCGGCGACGGCGGTCCTGTTCGCCTGCGCCCATTGGGAATCGACGCATCTCTACGCCCTGGCGGTTTTCCCCATCGGCCTGATGCTTGGCTACATCCGGCAGCGCTCGGGCTCCATGCGGGCCTCGTTCGCTTTCCACGCGATTTACAACTTCGCGGGATGGATTCTCGCCGCGCTTGCGGGCAGATAGGCGCATGAGCGCGCCGCACCCCGAACGCCAGTACCTCGACCTGCTCGCCGATGTCGTGTCGCGCGGCGACAGGCGCGTCGACCGCACCGGCGTCGGCACGCTGTCGATCTTCGGCGCGATGGTCCGGCTCGACGCGGGCGCGCGCTTTCCCGCGCTCACCACCAAGCGCGTTTATTGGAAGCTCGCCATCAAGGAAATGCTGTGGTTCCTGACCGGCGGCACCAACATCCGCCCGCTGTTGCTGGAAAACGTGCGCATCTGGAGCGACTGGCCGCTCGCCCGCTACCGCAAGGAGACCGGCGAGGCGATCTCGCAGGAGGATTTCGAGGCGCGCGTCGTCGCCGACGAGGGCTTCGCCAACACATGGGGCGAACTCGGCCCCGTCTATGGCAAGCAATGGCGCAAATGGCTCGGCCCGGACGGGCGCGAGCACGACCAGATCGCCTCGCTCATCGCCGCCATCAAATCCAGCCCCGCCAGCCGCAGGCTGCTGTTCCACGCCTGGAACGTGCCCGACATCGACGCCATGGCGCTGCCACCCTGCCACATGGTCTATCAATTCCACGTCGCCAACGGCCGGCTGGGCTGCCTGATGTTCCAGCGCAGCGCCGACATGGTGCTGGGCGTGCCGTTCAACTGGGTGGGCGCGGCGGCCTTGCAGGCGATGATCGCGCAGCAATGCGGCCTCGCCGTCGGCGATTTCGTCTGGATGGGCGGCGACGTCCACGTCTATCTCAACCACCTCGACGCCGCGAAAACGCAGCTCGCGCGCGCGCCGCGCGAATGGCCGACGCTGCGGCTGACGCGCCAGCCCGCCTCGATCGACGATTACCGGATCGACGATTTCGCGCTTGAGGGCTACGATCCCCACGCGCCGATCAAGGCGGACGTGGCGGTCTAGGTCAAACGCAAGGCCAACCTCTCATGACGTTCATTCAAACCACCCATGTCGGCAGCCTGCCCCGCTCCAAGGAGCTCGCGGCCATGTTGCTCAAACGCGACCACGGCGAGGACACGCCGGAGGCCGCCTTCGACGCGCTGGCGAGCGCCGAGATCGAGAGCGCCGTCGCGGCGCAGGCGAAGGCGGGCGTTTCCATCGTCAGCGACGGCGAACTCGGCAAGGTCGGCTATTCCACCTACATCACCAAGCGCCTGTCGGGCTTCGGCGGCCATGTCGACCGCACGCCGGCGAAAGACCTCGCCGACCTGCCCGATTTGCGCGCCAAGCTCGCCGGCATCATGGGCGCGCAGGGGTTTGTGCGCGCGTCGTGCGTCGGCAAAGTGCGGCTGGTCGATTTCAAGCCTGTCGAGGACGACATCCGCCGCTTCTCCGCCGCGATGCGCAAACAGGGCGCGGGCCTGCGCGGCTTCATGAACGCGGCCTCGCCGGGCCTCGTCACGGCGTTCCAGCCCAACAAGTTCTATCCGACGCACGAGGCCTATCTCGCCGACCTCGTCGACGCCATGCGGCCGGAATACGAGGCCATCGCCGCCGCCGGCTTCGACTTGCAGCTCGACGCGCCCGATCTCGCCATGGCCGCGCACACCGGCTTTCAGGATTTGAGCGAGGCGGAGTTTTTGCGCCGCGCCGCGCTCAACGTCGAGGCGCTCAACGCCGCCACGGCCAACATCGCGCCGGAAAAAATGCGCGTCCACATCTGCTGGGGCAATTACGAAGGCCCGCACGATCACGACATCGCGCTGGAGAAAGTGATCGACATCGTGCTGAAGGCGCGCCCGTCGCAAATCCTGTTCGAGGCCGCCAATCCGCGCCACGAGCACGAATGGAAAGTGTGGCGCGACGCCAAGCTCCCCGCCGACAAGGTGCTGGTGCCGGGCCTGATCGACAGTTGCTCGAACTACATCGAACACCCCGAGCTCGTCGCCCAGCGCATCGAGCGCTACGCCGCCATCGTCGGCCCCGAGCGCGTCATCGCCGGCACCGATTGCGGCTTCGGCACCTTCGCCGGCTACGGCAAGATCGACCCCGTGGTGACGTGGAAAAAACTCGCCGCGCTGCGCGAGGGCGCCGACATCGCCGCGAAACGGCTGTGAACGGGCGCGGAAAAACCTAGTCGAAGGAAAGCCCGGCGGCCTTCACCACCGGCCGCCATTTTTCGATTTCCCTGACGGCGCGCGCCCTGAGATCGGCGGATGATCCGCCCACGGGTGTCAGGCCGTTGGTCGCGAGCAGCGATTTCGCGGAATCGGTTTTGAGCCACCCGTTGACCAGCCGGTTCAAGGTTTCAACCACCGGCGCGTCGAGCTTCGCCGGTCCATTCAACGAAAAGAACGAACTCGTCTCGAAGCCGGGCAGGCCCTGCTCGATAAGCGTCGCGACATCTGGAAAATCCGCCAGCCGCCGCGTGCCCGCGACGCCCAAAAGCCGCGCGGTGCCATCCTTCACATAGGGAATGTAGGTCGGCACCAGATCGACGGCGGCCGTCAGCGTGCCGTTCAACACGTCGATCATGAGAGGCGCCGAGCCCTTGTAGGGAACCTCGGTGAAGCGCGTGTCGGTCATCTGCTGAAGCAGTTTTCCCGCGAGATCGCCCTTCGTTCCAAGCCCCGGCGTTCCCATCGTCAACCGCGTCGCGCCGGAGGCCTTCGCGTAGGCGACGAGTTCCTTGATATCGCGGGCGGGCAGCGCCGCGTTGGCCACCACCACGACAGGTGTTTCCGCCGCGATCGCGATAGGCGTGAAATCCTTGAGGGTGTCGTAAGGCAGGCTTTTATACATCAACACGTCGGTCGTGATCGACGCCGACGCCGCGAACAACAGCGTGTAGCCGTCCGGCGCCGACCTGACGACGCGCTGCGCCCCGATCGCCGCGCCGGCGCCGGGCCGGTTGTCGACGACAAACGCTTGCCCTGTTTCCGTCTGAAGATAGTTGCCCAACGCGCGCGCCAGAATATCGACGGGGCCGCCCGCGGGCGTCGGAACCACGATCGTGACATCGCGCGCGGGGTAGGCGGATGTTTGCGCCATAAGCGGGGAAGATAAAATCGTGGCGACAATCGACAACGCGATGGATTTTAGCGTCGATCTCACAGGTGACCTCCCGATGCTTTTCGTTTCTCGGGGAGGACGCTAACACGATTCAGGGCGGGCGTGGAAAACTGCAGTCCGAACCGATTGCGTCCCTCCGCGCCGCGCGCGTCAACCAGCTTGCATGTGGGCGATCCTTCTCAGTTTGAAATCTGTGGTAGTGGGTTGATCCGCTGCCAAAACAAAGCAGGAGAGGGAATATGAAATACGTCATGACAAGGGTAGCTAGTTTAATCTTCCTGTTGAGCGTTTCATCCGCGATGGCTGCTACCTGGACGCCCATATTTCACGGCACTGCGCACGATTGTGATGGTCCTGACTTTGGCGGGCACCTGCCAAAAGGATTTACCTGCACGGGAACTGGGACAGGCATTGCTACCTGCACGAACGGCAAGAAGACAATCAGCACCGACGTTCAGGTCAATTATTGCCATATTGATTGGTTCAAAAAATAAAGGAGTTATATATTTGACTTCATAAAGCGCCATCATTTCCGGCCGATCACAATCTTGATCGCAGCGTCGCTAAAAGTACTCTCCTCTCCAAGCGCAGGATCGGTTTCGATTTGCAATTGTTGTAACGTCGCGATGAGCGCAATGGCAGCTTCGCGGTCCTTTTCCTGTGCCTTTGGCGCATTTGAAATGAATAGGGCGATGCTGGATGCGGACGAAAATAGGGAGCCATCATACAATTCCGATAGCCACCCCGAGCGTGTGAGAGAACTCTCAAGCTGCTTTGAAAATCTCCCAACTTCGGTATCGCGTCCGTATGTGACTATCTCAAACTTGGTTCCGGCGAAGCGCTTTAATTCTTCGGAAATACGACGGTCTTGTTCGCCTGTGATTATTCTAGGGGCTAGTCGCGTCTCAAGCGTTATGATTTTCGATTGCTGGACATCGCTGATACCTCCATCAACGGTGAATAGCGCCACGCTGAAAAGCGTTTCGGCAACGATTCCCCACAGCACCAATTTGTCAGCAACCTTACGCACGTCTTCGGGGCCGTGTTCCCAAACGATCCCGCATCCAACGGCAATTGTCGCCAGCACGTCGCCTAGCAACAAGTTCCAACGAACCGCTGACGAGAAACTTTCGTTATTGGCGAGCGCTTCAAAAATAGCCGTCCACATTTTTCCGCTTCTTCTGGCGTTCTGTATGTTCGGGCGGGCAACGTTTGATTTAGTTCGCTCCGAACAGTTTCGCGCGCTCATGCGGCTTGTTACTACCCCCGCGCCGGCAGCCCCAGCATTTCCCGCGCTTCGGAAGGCGTCGCGATTTTGCCTCCAAGATCTTCGACGATGCGGCGGGCCTTTGTCACCATGGCGGCGTTCGAGGGCGTCAACACGCCCTTGTCGATGAACACCGCGTCCTCCATGCCGACGCGGACATGGCCGCCGGCGAGGAAGGATTGCGCCACCATCGGGAAGGCCCAGCGGCCAATGCCGAAGCCGGTGAAGCGCGCGCCCTTTGGCAACAAGTTGCGGGCGTAAAGCAGCGTTTCGGGCGAGCATTGAAAACCGTATTTCACGCCCATCACAATCGAGCACAGCGGATTGGGCGCCAGCGTGCCGTCGGCGAGCAGATCGTGAAAGAGCGCGATGTCGCCGGAATCGAACAGCTCGATTTCCGGCCAGACGCCGGCGTCGCGGATGATCTTCGCCATCTTGCGCACGTTGGCCGGCGTGTTGATGACGACCTCGCGGCCAAACGTCATCGTGTTGAGATCGAGCGTCGAGATGTCGGGCTTGATGAGCGCGATGTGCTCGACCCGCTTTTCGGGGAACGTGATGTTGGTGCGCGGACCCGCGATCCGCGGATTTTCGTCGGAGGGCTGGAAGCGGCCACCGGGCCCCGTCGTCAGGTTGAGAATCAACTCAGGGTTTTCGGCGCGGATCAGCTTCACGGTTTCGACATAGAGCGCGACCTCCATCGACGGCAGGCCGGTGGCGGGGTCGCGCACATGAATGTGGCAGACCGCGGCGCCCGCTTTCGCGGCGCCAAGGCAGGCGTCGGCGATTTCCCGCGGCGTGACCGGCAGACCGGGGTGCTGCTCGCGGGTGGTCAGGTTGCCGGTGACGGCGCAGGTGACGACGACCTTCTCAAGCATGGGGGTTTTCCTTCACGGCGCGCCAGCCGATATCGCGGCGATGAAATCCACCGGGCCAATCGAGCAAATCCACCGCGGCGTAGGCGCGTTGCCGCGCCGCCGCGATATCCCCCGCCACGGCGGTGACGTTGAGCACGCGGCCTCCATCGGCGAGAAGCCTTGCGCCATCGCGCTTTGTGCCGGCATGGGTGATCGTCACGCCGGGCAGCGCGGCGGCGCGTTCGAGGCCCCTGATTTCCGTGCCGCGCGTTGGCGCGTCGGGGTAGCCGTTGGCGGCGCAAACCACTGTCAACGCAGCGATATTTTTGAGTTTCACCGGGCCCGCGGGGAGGTTGCCGTTGGCGCTCGCCAACAACAGCGGCAGCAAATCCTCGTCGAGGCGCGGCAGCATCGCCTGCGTTTCCGGATCGCCGAAACGCGCATTGAATTCAATGAGTTGCGGCCCATCGCTAGTGATCATCAGGCCGGCGAAAAGCACGCCGCGGAAGGGCGTTTTCCGCGCGTTCATCCCCCGCAAAGCGGGCTCCACGATGTCGCGCATCACCCGCGCGGAAATGTCGTCGGTCATGATCGGCGCGGGCGAATAAGCGCCCATTCCGCCGGTGTTCGCGCCAGTGTCGCCCTCGCCAACGCGCTTGTGATCCTGCGCCGAAGCGAACGCCAAAGCCCGTTTTCCATCGCAAAGCGCGAAAAAAGAGGCTTCTTCGCCTTCGAGGAAGTCCTCGATCACCACTTCCGCGCCAGCGGCGCCGAAAGCGCCGCCGAAAATCGCGTCGATCGCCGCTTCGGCTTCGGCGATGGTCGCGGCGACAATCACGCCCTTGCCCGCCGCGAGGCCGTCCGCTTTCACAACGATGGGCGCGCCTTTCGCGCGAACATAACGCTTGGCATCGCCGGCGTCCGAGAAACGCTCGTAAGCGGCTGTTGGAATGCCGTATTCGCGGCAGAGATCCTTGGTGAAACCCTTCGATCCCTCGAGCCGGGCGGCTTCTTTTGTGGGACCAAACGCGGCGACGCCGGCCTCGGCGAGATCGTCGACAAGACCCGCGACCAAGGGCGCTTCCGGCCCCACGACGACGAGATCGATTTTCTCGACGCGGCAAAAAGCGACAATGGCGGCGTGATCGGCCGCGTCGAGCGGCGTGTTGCAGGCGATGGCTTCGGTGCCCGGATTGCCAGGCGCGACGAAAAGGCGCGTGAGCAAAGGGCTTTTGGCGATCGCCAACGCCAGCGCGTGCTCGCGTCCGCCCGCCCCGATCAACAGGATGTTCATGCGCGTGGCTTGCTCCGCAAGCTTGATTTCCGCCGGGTGTATAGCGTTTTCCGCCGAAGTGGAATCCCGTTCGCCTGGAGAAAACGCGAAAAATCGGCTCCGCTCAGCGCGGCAACTGCGTCGTTCCCATCAGCGCCTCGTCGATGGAAGCGGCGCATTGGCGGCCCTCGCGGATCGCCCACACCACAAGCGATTGTCCGCGGCGCATGTCGCCGCAGGCCCAGACCTTGTCGAGGGAGCTCTTGTAGGCGCGCGTGTCGGCGGCCACGTTGCCGCGCGCGTCGTACTTGACGCCAAGCGCGTTCAGCATGCCCTCGTGAACCGGCGAGACGAAGCCCATCGCCAGCAGGGCGAGCTCCGCTTTGATCTCGAACTCCGAGCCGGCGACCGGTTGAAACTTCGCGTCGACGCGCACGCATTTCAGCGCCCGCAACGCGCCGCTCTCGTCGCCGAGAAACTCGACGGTGTTGACGGCGAAATCGCGTTCCGCGCCTTCCTGGTGGCTCGAAGAGGTGCGCAGCTTCAGCGGCCAGTCGGGCCAGGTCAGCAGCTTGTTCTCCAACGTCGGCGGCTGCGCCATGATTTCAAACTGGGTGACTTTCAACGCGCCTTGGCGGATCGAGGTGCCTATACAGTCCGAGCCCGTGTCGCCGCCGCCGATGACGACGACGTTTTTCTGCCCGGCGAGTATTTGCTCGTTGGTTTGCAAGGGTTCGCCAGAGACGCGGCGGTTCTGCTGCGGCAGGAACTCCATGGCGAAATGCACGCCAGCCAAGTCCCGGCCGGGAATAGGCAGATCGCGCGGCTTTTCCGCCCCGCCAGCCAACGCCACCACGTCGTATTCAGCCAGCAATTTGGCGATTTCGACATCGACGCCGACATTTACCCCGCAATGAAACGTCACGCCCTCCGCGGTCATCTGTCCGACGCGGCGTTCGACGACGCCCTTCTCCATCTTGAAATCGGGAATGCCGTAGCGCAGCAGGCCACCGGGATAAGCGTTGCGTTCGTAGACGTGAACTTCGTGACCAGCGCGCCCAAGCTGCTGCGCGCAGGCGAGGCCGGCCGGACCGGAGCCGATCACCGCGACCTTCTTGCCCGTCGCGCGCTTCGCTGGCTCGGGCTTGATCCAGCCCTGCTTGAAACCGCGATCGACGACGGCGCATTCAATCGTTTTGATCGTGACCGGATTGTCGTCGATATTCAGCGTGCACGAGGCCTCGCAGGGCGCCGGACAGACGCGGCCGGTGAACTCGGGAAAATTGTTCGTTGAATGGAGATTGCGACAGGCCTCCTCCCACTCATTCTTGTAGACGAGGTCGTTCCAGTCCGGGATCTGGTTGTTCACCGGACAGCCGTTCTGGCAATAGGGGATGCCGCAGTTCATGCAGCGCGAGGCCTGGTCGCGCGTCGTCTCCTCGCTCAGCGGGATGACGAACTCCTTGTAGTGGCGAATACGGTCGGCGGCCGGCTTGTACTTGCGGTCCTGCCGGTCGATTTCGAGGAAGCCCGTCACCTTGCCCATGTCATCGTAGCCCTTGATTATGCGCCGCCGTTCGCGCGGCAGCGCCGAACACGCTCGACCCGTCAGGCGGCCGCTCGAAATCGCTCTATCGCCCGCAACGAAAAAAACCCGTCACGTCGAGAAATTCGAGGTCCGCGACCCCGCCGTCCTCGTCGAAATCGACGATTATTCCGGTCCTCGACAACGGCGGCATCTCACTCCCCCGCCGGCGCCATCGGCCGCGCGCCGTCGCGCGCCAGCATCTCGTTCAGGGCGCGGCGGTATTCAACCGGCATGACCTTGCGGAACTTGGATTTGCAAGTGTCCCAATTGTCGAGGATATCGGCCGCGCGCGTCGAGCCCGTGTGGAGCGCGTGGTTGGCGATCAACTGACGCAGACGCTCGGCGTCGAAGCGGGTCATGTCCTGCATCACATCGACGCGTCCGTGGGTTTGCAGATCGCCGCCGAGGTGGTGGATGCGCTGATTGAGCTCCTCCTCCTCGCGCACCGACTCCAGTTCCACCATCGCCAGGTTGCAGCGGTTGGCGAACATGCCGTCCTCGTCGAGCACATAGGCGATGCCGCCCGACATGCCCGCCGCGAAATTGCGCCCGGTCTGTCCCAGCACGACGACAACGCCGCCGGTCATGTATTCGCAGCCGTGGTCGCCGGTGCCCTCGACCACCGCGATGGCGCCGGAGTTGCGCACCGCGAAACGCTCGCCCGCGACGCCGCGGAAATAGCACTCGCCGGCGACGGCGCCATACAGAACCGTGTTGCCGACAATCATCGACTCATGCGGCGTGATTTGGGTGGCCTTGGCCGATGGATAAATAATAATCCGCCCGCCTGACAGGCCCTTTCCGACATAGTCGTTGGACTGGCCTTCCAGTTCCAGCGTCACTCCATGCGCAAGCCAGGCGCCAAAGCTCTGACCGGCGGTTCCTGTCAGCTTCACGTGGATGGTGTCGTCGGGCAGGCCGGCATGGCCATATTTCCGCGCGATCTCGCCCGACAGCATCGCGCCAGTCGTGCGCGCGGTGTTGGCGATGACGCCCTCGATCACAACCGGCGTCTTGTTGTCGATGGCGTCGCGCGCCTTTTCGATCAACATGTTGTCCATCGCCTTGCCGAGGCCGTGGTCCTGGTTCAGCGTGTGGGAGATGTCGACGCCGGGGCCGGCTTCCGGCTTGGTGAAGAGCCTCGAGAAGTCGAGACCCCTGGCCTTCCAGTGGCCAACGGCCTGCGCTTTGTCCAACATCTGCATCTGCCCGATCATCTCGTCGAAGCGGCGGTAGCCGAGCGACGCCATGATTTCGCGAACCTCGTCCGCGACGAAGAAGAAGAAGTTGATGACATGCTCGGGCAGGCCCACGAAGCGCTTGCGCAGCACTGGATCCTGCGTCGCGACGCCAACGGGACAGGTGTTGAGATGGCACTTGCGCATCATGATGCAACCCGCGGCGATCAGCGGCGCCGTGGCGAAGCCGAATTCGTCGGCGCCGAGCAGCGCGCCGATCACGACATCGCGCCCAGTGCGCAATCCGCCGTCGACCTGCACCGCGATGCGCGACCGCAGGCGGTTGGCGACCAGCGTTTGATGCGTTTCGGCGAGACCGATTTCCCACGGCGAACCCGCGTGCTTGATCGACGTCAGCGGGCTCGCGCCCGTGCCCCCCTCGTAGCCGGAAATCGTCACGTGATCCGCGCGGCCCTTTGAAACGCCGGCCGCCACTGTGCCAACGCCGACTTCGGACACGAGCTTCACCGACACGAGCGCGCGCGGATTCACGTTCTTGAGATCGTAAATAAGCTGGGCGAGGTCTTCGATCGAGTAGATGTCGTGGTGCGGCGGCGGCGAGATCAACCCAACGCCGGGCGTCGAATGCCGCACTTTGGCGATCACCGCGTCGACCTTGTGGCCGGGCAATTGCCCGCCTTCGCCCGGCTTCGCGCCTTGCGCCATCTTGATCTGCATCATGTCGGAATTGACGAGGTATTCCGTCGTCACGCCAAAGCGGCCCGAGGCGACCTGCTTGATCGCCGAGCGCATGGAATCGCCGTTCTTCATCGGCGTGTACCGATCGGATTCCTCGCCGCCCTCGCCTGTGTTCGACCTGCCGCCGATGCGGTTCATGGCGATGGCGAGCGTCGTGTGCGCCTCGCGCGAGATCGAGCCGTAGGACATGGCGCCGGTGGCGAAGCGCTTGACGATGTCCACGGCCGATTCGACTTCCTCTATCGGCGCGGGCGCGCGTCCGTCCTCGGCCGCCGACTTGACGCGGAAAAGGCCCCGGATCGTCAGCAGCCGTTCGTCCTGCTCGTTCAAAAGCCTCGCGTAGGCGCGGTAGTTCGTCAGCGCGTTGGCGTCCTTCGCCGGCGCGCGCACGGCGTGCTGCAGCAGAGACACCGACTGCGCCGACCAGGCGTGCGCCTCGCCCCTCGTGCGCTGGGCGTAGTCGCCGCCGACATCGAGCATGGTCTTGTAGATTGGCGAATCGCCGAAGGCGTCGCTGTGGCGCGCGAAGGTTTCGCGCGCGATCTCGTCGAGGCCCGCGCCTTCGATCGTGGTGTGCGTGCCGGTGAAATATTGATCGATGAAGCGCTGATTCAATCCGATCGCGTCGAAAATCTGGGCGCCGCAGTAGGATTGATAGGTCGAGATGCCCATCTTGGACATGACCTTCAACAGGCCCTTCCCGACCGCCTTGATGAAGCGCTTCTCCGCCTCGTGGTCGTCGACCTCGTCCGGAAAATCCTTCGCCGTGGCGGCGAGGGTTTCGAATACGAGATAGGGGTTGATCGCCTCGGCGCCGTAGCCGGCGAGACAAGCGAAATGATGCACCTCGCGCGCCTCGCCGGTCTCGACGACAAGGCCGACGGACGTGCGCAAGCCCTTGCGGATGAGGTGGTGGTGAACGGCGGCCGTCGCCAGCAAGGCCGGGATCGGCATGCGGTCGGCGCCCATCATGCGGTCCGACAGGATGATGATGTTGTAGCCGCCGCGAACAGCGTCCTCGGCGCGCTGGCAAAGCCGTTCCAGCTGCGCGGGCATCGCGTCCGCTCCGCGCTCGGCGGAATAGGTCATGTCGAGCGTGCGCGTGTCGAACGTGTCCTCGATCGCGCCGATGTTGCGGATCTTTTCGAGGTCCTCGTTGGTGAGAACGGGCTGGCGCACCTCAAGCCGCTTGCGCTTGGCGTTGCCCGCGCGGTCGAAAATGTTGGGGCGCGGCCCGATGAACGACACAAGACTCATCACGAGTTGTTCGCGGATCGGGTCGATCGGCGGATTCGTCACCTGCGCGAAGTTCTGCTTGAAGTAGGTGTAAAGCAGTTTCGCCTTGTCGGACATGACCGATATCGGCGTGTCCGTCCCCATCGAGCCGGTGGCTTCCTCGCCGGTGATGGCCATGGGCGCGAGCAGGATCGCGATGTCTTCCTGCGTGTAGCCGAAAGCCTGCTGGCGGTCGAGCAACGAAACGTCGCCGCGCGGCCCGCGGGCGTCGACGGTCTTCAATTCCTCCAGCACGATCTGCGTGCGCTTCAGCCACGCCTGATAGGGATGCGCGGTCGACAGCGTCTTCTTCATCTCCTCGTCGGAAACGATGCGGTGCTGTTCGAGGTCGACGAGCAGCATCTTGCCGGGCTCGAGGCGCCACTTGCGGACGATCTTTTCCTCGGGAATTGGCAGCACGCCGACCTCGGAAGCCATCACCACAAGGCCGTCGTCGGTGACGATGTAGCGCGCCGGGCGCAATCCATTGCGGTCGAGCGTGGCGCCGATCTGGCGTCCGTCGGTGAAGGCCATCGCCGCCGGTCCGTCCCACGGCTCCATCAGCGCGGCGTGGTATTCGTAGAAGGCGCGGCGGTCGCCGTCCATCAGCGGATTGCCGGCCCAGGCCTCGGGGATCAGCATCATCATCGCGTGGCAGAGCGAGTAGCCGCCCTGCACGAGGAACTCGAGGGCGTTGTCGAAGCACGCCGTGTCGGACTGGCCCTCGTAGGAGATCGGCCACAGCTTGGAAATGTTGTTGCCGAACTTCTCGCTGGCGACGGAGGCCTGCCGCGCCGCCATCCAGTTGACGTTGCCGCGCAGCGTGTTGATCTCGCCGTTGTGCGCGACCATGCGGTAGGGATGGGCGAGCCGCCACGACGGAAACGTGTTGGTGGCGAAGCGCTGATGCACAAGAGCGAGCGCGCTGTCGAAACGCTCGTCCTGAAGGTCCGTGTAGTAGCCCTTCAACTGCGAAACGAGCACCATGCCCTTGTAAACGATCGTCCGGCACGACACGGACACAGGGTAGAATTCGGCGGTCTCGCGCCGCCGCATCGCGACGACGGCGCCCGAAATCACCTTGCGCGCGAGATAAAGCCTGCGTTCGAAATCGTCTTCGTCGGTCACGCCGGGGCCGTGGCCGACGAATGCCTGGAGCATCACGGGCTCGCATGCCTTGACCGCGTCGCCGAGATCGGAATTGTCGACCGGCGTGTCGCGCCAGCCAAGAAGCGTCAGCCCTTCCTCTTCGATCGCCCTTGCGATCGCCGCTCGAACATCCGACCGCGCGCCCTTGTCGCGCGGCATGAAGAATTGGGCGATGCCGTACTCGCGCGCTTCGGGCAGCCTAAAACCGAGCTTGGCGCATTCCTCGGCGAAGAAGCGGTGCGGGATCTGCGTGAGTATGCCGCAGCCGTCGCCAAGCTTCGGATCGGCGCCGACCGCGCCGCGGTGGTCGAGATTGAGCAGGATTTGAAGGCCCTGCTCGACGATGGCGTGCGAGGAGCGGTTGTGAATGTCGGCGATGAAGCCGACGCCGCAGGAATCCTTGCCGTGCGCGGGGTCGAAGAGGCCCGAAGGCTCCGGAAGGAAGGGGTCGTAGGGAATGGCCTGCGTCATGATGGCGGTGTCCTGGGAAAAATTGGCGGCGGCTGCGGCGGGCGCGCCGCCGCGTTTGGACGCGCCGCGTTTTCGGCCATCGCCCAGTTCCCCATCCCGTCCCGAGGCCACAACCCCATTCATCTCACGCTCCAAGCCCGCGCACGTCTCGGCGCTCAATCAATTTTCGTGCCGTTTCCCGTCGCGGCCGCGGCGGAGGCCACGGCACCGCTCGGGGACCCGATCGCGCCGTCTCAAGCCAAACCAACCGTTTCGGGAGGCGGATTCGTAAATGGTCAGCAAGACTGACCTATTAGCGGCCCGCAAACATGGCAGAACGAGGGCCTCCGCACAAGACGGCGGACGCCGTTTGTGCGGAATCGCGCTTCAATTCCTTCCTCAATCCAGGATTTGCCCGCCGTCGTAGCTTGCCGCCATGCGCCCCAGCATAATGCGGAACGCGTCTGCGTCGATGATTTTCGCAATGAATTCGCGGCGTGTGCTGGCCACGATCTTGTCCAGCCCGGCGGACGCGTTGGCGAAGCGGGGAGAGGGAAAAATCCGCGCGAGAACCCGCGCCCTGTCTTCCCTAGTCATCGGCGCGTCGATGTCGCCGCGCTCGCCACGCAAAACAAGCGCGAGCAGGAGCGGTTGGTCCAGTCGCGGCGCAGCGGCGAGGAACGCGCCGACGAAATCGCGTGAAAAACGATGGTCGGGATGATCGTCGCGGAAAGGCGCGCGGTTGGTGTGCCCCAGATGCGGAACGACAAGCCACTCGGCCTGCCGGCGTGGGAAACGAAGCCGAAGTCCCTCCTCCTCGTTCGCGACATACCAGCGGTTGAGTCCGTCGTACAAAACGAATTCGTAATTCCGCGCGACGAGGAACGGCTCCCATTCGCTCCAGTTCGGCGCCATCGAACCCGGCGCGACGGCCTCGCAAACGACGACGCGCGGCCTCCACCGGTTCCAGTCGCCGCCGCGCAACACATCGCCCTCGGCGCCCTCCACGTCGATCTTGAGGAAATCGACCGCTCCGACATTGTGCTCCGCGCACAGGGTGGCGAGGGTTGTGGCCGGCGTTCGCCGCGTGGCGTGTCCCGCGCCGAAATCTTCCGCCAGTTCCGCGTATTCGCGAATTGTCGTCGAGAAGCCGTGCAACCGGTCGACGACGTGGAAGTCTGTTTCGCCTTCGACGAGTCCGAGCGCGCGGCCCTCGCGAATGTCGCGCGGCCGGACGAATTCATAGAGCGACAGGAGTTCGGATTGCGGTTCGACGACCACGCCGCGCCATCCGCGCAGATAAAACCAGCACGACGCGTTGTCGGCGACCGGATGGCCCGCGCCCACGTCGATGTAGAAACCCTCGCGCTGTTCGTCGAACACGCGCGAGAGGTGAAAATCCTCGAGGTGCTGGGCGTAGGAAAGATCCATGCGGCGCGTTCCGTTTCGCGCGCACCGCGCGGCTCATTCGCAGCTTGCCCGCTTTCCCCGGCGCCGGCAACACGCGGCCGCGCACTTGATTTATCCGTGGCGCGCGCCAACTATGCCGACGGTGGCCCGGCGAAGCCGGTCGCCATGGGAGGGTAGACCATGAAAAATCTTTTGACAGGCGCGTTGGGCGCCGCTTTTGTTTTCGCCGCGTCCGTGGCTCTCGCCCAGGGCGCTCCCCCGACACGCTTGCGCGGAACCATTGAGAAGGTGGACGGCAACGTATTGTCAATCAAAACGCGCGACGGCCAGACCGCGACTTTGAAGCTCGACGAAAACTATTCGGTCGCGGTCACCACGGCGATGTTGTTGTCCGACATCCACGCGAACAGCTACATTGGCGTCACGGCGATGCCGACGGCGGGCGGCGGCATGAAGGCGGTCGAAGTCCACATTTTTCCGGAGGCGCAGCGCGGCGCGGGCGAAGGCTTCCGCGACTGGGACCTGATGCCGAAAAGCACGATGACGAACGCCGCCGTGACTGGCAGCGTCGACGCCGCCAACGGCCGCACGCTGACACTGACCTACAAGGGCGGCGAGAAAAAAATCGACGTGCCGGAAGGCATTCCGATCGTCGGTTTCGCGCCGGGTTCGAAGGAAGATGTGAAAGCCGGCGCGGGCGTCGCCGTCCTATCCGCCGAAAAACTGCCCGATGGGTCGTACAAAACGGCTCGGATCACCGTCGGGCGCGGCGGCGTCAATCCACCAATGTAGTTCGCGCGCAAAAGCGCCGGCGACGAAGGCCGGCGTTTTGGCGACGATGAGTCGAAGACTTTGTTTTACTGCCGGTATTGCTGAATGCGCGTGGTCCGCAGGCCGGCCAGCCCGTGGGAGTCAATCGACATCTGCCAGCTCAGGAACTCGTCAACCGTCAATGTATAACGGTTGCAGGCCTCGTCGAGCGACAGGAGGCCGCCGCGCACGGCCGCGACCACCTCGGCCTTGCGGCGGATGACCCATCGCTTGGTCCCGCTCGGCGGCAGGTCGGCGATCGTTAGAGGGCTTCCGTCTGGCCCGATCACATATTTGACCCTTGGACGGTGGGCTTCAACCATGTCACGCACTCGCTACTCGGTAATCTAACTGTGAACGCAGCGTACGCTTCCGGGTTTAAGAATTGGCTAAACGGCCAATCGCGATAACACTTCAAAACCACCCGAAAACCATTGTTTTGTTTTAGTTTTATTAGGGATCGGCGATTTTCGTCCACTTTCGGCACAGAGGTGGACGAGCCGTTAACCATGCCGGGATTCCGCCGTGTTTCAGCCACGTTTCGTCGCCGGGTTGCAATCAACGGCTAAATAGGATTTCTGCGCCTTCGGGGAGTCCACAACCCATGCGGGACGTATTGACGCACGAGACGGGCGCGCCGCATCTATCCGCGGTGGTTGCCGACGCCCTTGGCTCGCCCAAGGCGGCGGCGAAAACGCGCGTGGTCGTGGCGATGTCCGGAGGCGTCGATTCCTCGGTGGTCGCGGCGCTGCTTCAGGACGAGGGCTATGACGTCGTCGGGGTCACGCTCCAGCTCTACGATCACGGCGCGGCGACGCGCCGCAAGGGCGCTTGCTGCGCCGGGCAGGACATCGCCGACGCCCGCGCCGTCGCCGCGCGCCTTGGCATTCCACATTATGTGCTCGACTACGAGGCGAGGTTTCGCGAGAAGGTCATCGATCCCTTCGCGCGCGCTTATGTCGCCGGCGAGACGCCCATTCCCTGTGTGGCCTGCAACCAGCACGTTAAGTTCGCCGATTTGCTTGAAACCGCGAAGGACCTCGGCGCGGATTTTCTGGCGACGGGCCACTACGTCTCTTCCTTCGCCACACCGACAGGGGGCCGGGCGCTGCGTCGGGCCGCCGACCTCGACCGCGACCAAAGCTACTTTCTCTTCGCCACCACGCGAAGCCAACTCGATTTCCTCCGCTTTCCACTTGGCGATCTTCCCAAGATGGAAGTGCGCGCCCTCGCTCGGCAATATGGCCTCAAGGTCGCGGACAAACCCGACAGCCAAGACATCTGCTTCGTGCCCGAGGGGCGCTACACGGATATAGTCGCCAGGCTGGCGCCGGAAGCCGCGACGCCCGGCGACATCGTCCACGTCGATGGGCGGACGCTTGGCCGCCACGCCGGCTTGATGCATTACACCGTTGGTCAGCGCAAAGGACTTGGCCTTAGCGATCAGGGTGGCGGGTCGCCGCTTTATGTGGTGCGCCTCGACTCTCCTCACGGCCGCGTGGTGGTCGGCCCCCGCGAGGCGTTGCGCACACACCTCGTCGAACTGCGCGACGTCAACTGGATTGGCGATGGGGCGTTCGCGGAGGCGGCCGCCGAAGGCCTTGAAGTCGCCGTTCGCTTGCGTTCGACACGCTCGCCCGCCGCTGCGCGGCTTTTTTCCAAGCCAGACAATAGCGCGTTGGTTGAACTTTTCTCTGGCGAAGAAGGCGTCGCCCCCGGCCAAGCCTGCGTCTTCTACGATGGCGTGGGCCCCGGCGCGCGCGTGCTCGGCGGCGGAACTATCCGAGCGTCCGCGCAAGCGGCGGGCGCGGCGTGATGGCGACCCGCGTCCTCTCGAACGACCATGTGGAGAGCGCCTACGAGCGCTGGGCGCCGTTCTACGACGCCGCCTTTGAATGGGTGATGGGCTATGGCCGCAAGGCTGTCGCGGCCGAAGTCAACAAGTTTGACGGGCGCGTGCTCGATGTGGGCATCGGCACCGGGCTTGAGCTGCCGATGTTCAAACGCGACATTGACCTCGTCGGCGTCGATCTCTCGGAATCGATGCTGGAGATCGCCCGCAAACGCGTCGCCGAGTTCGGCCTAACCCATGTCGAAGCCCTGCTCGTCATGGACGCGCTCAACCTGCAGTTTCCCGACGACAGTTTCGATACCGTGGTCGCGCCCTATGTGCTGACCGTGGTGCCCAATCCACACCTGCTGCTTGACGAACTCTCGCGCGTTGTGAAGCCCGGCGGCGCGATCATCCTCGTCAATCATATTGGCGCCGCCAGCGGCCCCGTCGCGTGGATCGAGGCCTTGTTTGGGATGATTTCCCATTGGCTCGGCTGGAATCCACAATTCCCGTGGTCCATCGTCGGGGACTGGCTCGCGAAACGGCCCGACATCGAGCTCTTGGAACGCCGCCCCGTCGCGCCCATAAAGCTGTTCACATTAATCCGCATGCGCCGCCGCAATCCAGGCGAGGCGGCGGGCTCGCCGTTGTCCGCCGCGAATCCTTGACACGCTGGAACGCTGGGTCCTATACCGCGCGGGTTCGTTGGCGCGTCGCGAGGCGGCCTGCGCGGCGCGGCAGAGTAGCTCAGCTGGCTAGAGCACGGGAATCATAATCCTGGGGTCGGGGGTTCGAGTCCCTCCTCTGCTACCACCCGCCGGACAAGCGCGCTTTTCATCCATATCAATGAGTTGCGATGAAGCGGCCGCGCGCCGTGGCGGGCGTGTCACAATGGTGGCCGGAAGAAAGCCGGGTTGGCGAGGACGCTGATATTCAGCGCGCCCTGAATGCCGCCGACATCCTCTACGTGGAAGACGGCGATTTCGTCGGCGTCATGGTGCCGAGGCCAGGCAGAGTGGGCCGAAGCCATGCCTGACTCCCCATAGGGCCGGCGGCACTCTCAAGAGTTGGAGCCTCCGGCAAACCCGGCGCTATTCAAAGCTATCCGTCATATCGCCAGCGAATATCCCAGATCGCGCAACGGCAATCGGCGCACGCGCTCTCCAGTCGCGGCGAAAATGGCGTTGCCCAGCGCCGCCGCCAGAGCCGGGAAAGCGGGTTCGCCCATGCCGGTCGGGGGATTGTCCGACTGGATGAAATACGCGTCGATCGTCATCGGCGCGAAAGGCATGCGCAGCACCGGATAGGCGTTGTAGTTCAGCTCCTTGATCCGGCCGTTCTCAATGTTGATCTTGAGGCCCATGGCGGTCGAGAGCGCGTCGGTTGAAGCGCCTTGCGCCTGCGCCTGCGAGCCCGTCATGTCGATGATTGGGCCAACGTCGAGCACCACGACGATGCGCTCGATCTTGATCCGCTTGTTGGCGTCCACGCTGAGCTCGACCGCCTGCGCGACATGGCCCGCGTGCGAATAGCACCAGGCGAGGCCCAAGCCGCTCCCCTTCGGCGCCGTCTTGCCCCAGCCCGCCTTGTCGGCGCACATCTTGATCACGTCGGAAACCCGCTTGGGGCTGAAATTGACGCTTTTGTCCTTGGGCGCCAGTTCAGGCACGTCGCGGTTCACGGCCTCGAGCAGAAACTCAACGTGGTCGCGACCCGCAACGCTGGACATTTCGTGCATGAAGCATTGCTCGGCGAAAACCTGGGCGTTGTCGCCTGGCGCGCGCCACGCGCCGGTCGGAATCCTCAGCGGAAACATGGTCGTGCCGCGACGCAGGTTCGGCGCCTTGATTGAAAATTTGATGTTGTCGGTGAGATTGGCGCCCGAGGCTTCTTTTTTACCGTCGGCCGTGAAGGTGATGAAATGTTCTCGCCAGGCGTCAAGCCTGCCATTCCCGTCGATCGCGCCCTTGAACTGATGGTAGCCCGCGGGACGATAGAAGTCGTGGGCGAAATCGTCTTCCCGCGTCCATTGCAGCTTGACCGGCCCATCGACCTTTCGCGAGATCGCCGCGGCTTCGCACGCGTAGTCATTGACCAGCCGGCGTCCGAAGCCGCCGCCGACGCGGGTCTGGTGCAGGACGATTTTGTCCTCCGGCAGACCAGCCGCCTTGGCGATCGAAGGCAGGCCGCGGTCGGGTTGCTGGGTGGGCACCCACATCTCCACAATCCCGTCGTGCCAGTGCGCCGTCGTGTTCATGGGCTCCAACGGCGCGTGCGCCGCGAAAGGATATTCGTAGTAGGCCTCGACGGTCTTGGCGGCGGCGGCGAAGGCTTTGTCCACGTCGCCGATGTTCTCGTCGGCTTTCTGGGGAAAACTCATCGCGATCTTTTTGGCCTCTTCCGAAAACCGCGACGTGGAATCCTGCGACGCCTCGCTTAAGTCCCAATCCACCTTGAGCTTCTTTTGCGCTTGGAAAGCGCTCCAAGTGTCCTTCGCGATGATGGCGACGCCCGGCATCGCCTCAGCCATCAAGCCCGTCCCAGTCAGGGCGAAAGCGTCGATCACGCCGCGCTCCGCTTTGATCTCGTCGACGTTGAAGGAGCGGACCTTGCCGCCCGCGGCCGGGCATTTGGTGTAGGTGGCGTAGACCATGCCGGGACGTTGAACATCGATGCCGAACAACGGCTGGCCGGTGACGACCTTCGGGTCGTCGACGCCATGAAAACCTTTGCCTATCAGGCGGTATTCCGCCCGGGTCTTCAACTTCAGGCCCTTTGCGTCGGGCACGGGCATTTTCGCGGCCTCGGCGGCCAGCGATCCATAGGTGGCGGACTTGCCGCTGGCGGCGTGGGTCAAAACAGAATCCCGCGCGGTGATTTGCCGGGGATCCACCTCCCATTGCTTGGCGGCGGCGGCGATGAGCATCGCCTTGGCGCCGGCGCCGGCCTGACGCAGTTGATCCCAGGCGCGCGGAATGGAAGTCGAACCGCCCGCGCCCTGGCTTCCGTAGACCTTGGGATTGATGTCGGCCTGCTCCATCACGACATGGTTCCAGTCCGCGTCGAGTTCGTCCGCGATGATCACGCCGAACGAGGTCTTGATGCCTTGCCCGATCTCCGGACATTTCGAATAGATGGTGATTGTGTTGTTGGAGGCGACGCGGATGAAGGCGTTCATCGTCTGGATTGCGCCATCGGCAGCCGCGTCGTTTTCAGCGGCGAAAGCGGCGTCTCCGAGTTGGAAGCCCAGCACCAGTCCCGCGGCGCCCGCGCCGGCAAGTTTGAAAAAACCGCGCCGCCCGATGACCGGCGCGACTGGCGTGGCGTGCACCTCGCGGATCAACGCCGAAAGATAGGCATCGGATTGGGCGAAGTTCGACTGGATGTTAGCCATTGGGCGTCTCCTGTTTACTGGGCGGCCTGCTTGCGCAGATCCGCCACGTCCTTGCCGGTGAGATGCGCGCCCTTGGCGCCGAAACGAGCGGTGACGTAATTGGCGACCGCCGCTATGTCGTCGTCGGAATAGCCTTCGCCAAAGGCGGGCATGTATATCCTCCCCGAGGGGATCGTTCGGTCGACGCCGTTGACCACCGTTTGCGCCACGTTGGCGGCGCTGGGATCGTTCACCGCGCGCACGCCCGTCAGCGTCGCGTAGCCGGTGACAGGGCTGACGCCGGTCCAGTCATGACAGCTCGCGCAGGCGCCGGCGAAAATCTTCTCGCCGCGCAAATCTTCCGCCGCCGTCGGCCCCTCCTTATGCGAGGCCGAGGCGGGCGTGGTGACCGTGCGCGGCAGTTCGGTCGCGTGGGCCGGTATGCCGCGTAAATAGGACACCAAGGCGCGCGCGTCGTCCGCCACGAGATAGCTCAGGCTGTTGTCGGTCGCTTCGCCCATCGGGCCCGCCGCGCCGCCATGCCCGTTTGCGTGCCCGGTGGAGAGGTAGAGGTAGACGTCCTCGTCGCTCCAATCGCCGATGCCGGAATTCTTGTCGCTCGTGATGTTGTAGGCCCGCCAACCCGCGGTGAGGGCGCCCGCGAACTTGCTGTGATTGTCCAACGCGTAGGCGACGTTGCGCGGCGTGTGGCACTCGCCGCAATGGCCCATCGCCTCGGCGAGATAAGCGCCGCGATTCCATTGCGGGCTCTGGCCGGTGTTGGGACGGAAGCGCTCGTCTGGACTGAACATCGCGTTCCAGGCCGCCAACAGGCCCCGCTGGTTGAAGGGCCATGAAAGCTGGTTTTGTTTGGCGGGCGCGCGCGTCGGCGCCAGCGTGAAGAGATAGGCCTTGATGGCCAGCGCGTCGGCGTCCGTCATGTAGGTGTAGGAGGTGTAGGGCATGGCGGGATAGAGATGTTCGCCGTCGGCCCGGACACCTTGCCGCAACGCCGCGAGAAATTGAGCGTCGGTGTAATCGCCGATCCCTGTTTCCTTGTCCGGCGTGATGTTGGTGGAATAGATCACCCCAAACGGCATGTTGAACGCGAACCCGCCGGCGAAGGGCGCGCCGCCGGGGGCGGTGTGACAAGCCAGACAGTCCGCGGCGTGGATGAGATACTCGCCGCGCTTCGCCAGTTCGGCGCCGGCTATCTCTTTGGGAACGCCAGCGACACTGGCGTCCTTGTAATCCGCGAGCGACACGGTCGAGCCGGCCGCGAAAGACATGGGGTCGCGGCCAAGATACAGCCAGCCGCCAAAACCAAGCGCGATGGCGATGATGACCGCCGCGGCGATGCCGACAATCGTTTTCATTGTCAGGCCGGCTTGGCGGCGGCGTTCTTGATCGCCTGGCGGACGCGGATGTAGGTCCCGCAGCGGCAGAGATTGCCGGCCATGGCCGCGTCAATGTCCGAATCGTCGGGCTGTGGAGTGCTGTTCAGCAACGCGGTGGCGGACATGATCTGCCCAGCTTGGCAGTAACCGCATTGCGGCACCGAGGCCTCCAGCCATGCTTTCTGAATCTTGGCGCCATTGGGCGCGTCGCCAATGCCCTCGATCGTAACGACGGCCCTCGTGCCAACGTCGCCAATCGTCAACTGGCAGGAACGCGTGGGATTTCCCCCCACATGCACGGTGCAAGCGCCGCATTGGGCGACGCCGCAGCCATATTTGGTCCCGACCAAATTGAGATGGTCGCGCAGCACCCACAGAAGAGGCATCTGCTCCGGAACATCCACCAGATGCGATTGTCCATTGACTGTGAGTGTGAACATCCCGCCCTCCCCGATTAAAATTGCACCCGACGCGTCAACAAGACTTTCCACATAATTGAAGTCCTGTCGATAGCGCCATAAAGCGACGTTCAAGCGGCTGCTCAAAACGCGGCCCGCATCGGCGCGCCTTCCATAGATGCCCGAACCCGGATGCTGGAGCCACGCCGCTTTGCCGCTCGATGCGATGTTCGTGTGAGCGACAGGTCACTTGTGGCGACGCGACGGGTTCAAGTCACCGTCTTCAGCTCCGAACATTCCAATCCGCACAACGTTGCCCAGCGATCGCGTCGCGAGCCAGCGCTGGTGTCCGAAATTGACAGCGTCAATCTTTCCCGAATTTTTGGCCGCGCCGCGGATGTCAAATGCCCGATGGCGCTCGACGAATATCCCAAACCACGCGATGTCGATGATGGGATTACGCCGCCGAGTGAACGGTATTTATTGTTTGTTGGCGGCGCGTTTTACGCGAATAAAGCCGGTATCGCCTGGTTCATACAACACGTCGCTCCGCGCGTTCAAATGAAGACAATCGTTGTTGGCAAGGGCATGGAATCTCTGCGCGAGGAGTCGCGGCCGCGCGGGAATGTCGAAATTATCGGTGGGGTGCCCAGCGTTGAGAAATGGTATTCAAACGCTCATGTCGCGATCGCGCCTATTTTCGATGGGTCGGGAATGAAAACGAAGGTCGCGGAAGCCCTTATGTTTGGAAAGCAAATTATCGGCACGAAGGAAGCTTTCGCGGGTTACGAAGGCGATGTGGCCGGCATGGGCTGGGAATGCGATAGCGCCGATGAGTTTGTTCAAAAAATCCGTGAATTGGAACACACGGAATTGCCTCGTTTCAATCAAGCGGCGAGGGCGATCTTCGATCAAAATTATTCGTTCGCCGCGGCTCGCGCGAGGTTAAAGCATATTATCGAAGATCCGTCAGCGCGCCGATGATCCATTCTCTGTCAACCGCGCTCGCTGCTTCTGTCCGTCCTCACGCGCTATTTCGCGGCCGCCGCGCCGCCGGCAGCGCCATCATCCGATCTCGATGTCGAGCCCCACATCCAGAATGGGCGCGGAATGCGTCAGCGCGCCCGACGAAATCAGGTCCACGCCGGTTTCGGCGATCGCTTTCACCGTTTCCGCGTTGACGCCGCCGGAAGCTTCGAGCTTCACACGGCCGCCGGCGATTTTGACCGCCTCGCGCATCTGGGCCGTGTTCATGTTGTCGAGAAGGCAATAGTCCGCGCCCTCGTCGAGGACCTCGCGCAACTGATCGAGCGTGTCGACCTCGATCTCGATTTTCACGAGATGTCCGGCGGACTTCTTAGCCGCGCGCAGCGCCTGGCGAATGCCCCCGCAAACGGCGATGTGGTTGTCCTTGATGAGGATGGCGTCGTCCAGTCCGAACCGGTGGTTCATCGCGCCGCCGGCGCGCACAGCGTATTTTTCGAGCGCGCGCAGGCCCGGCGTCGTTTTTCGCGTGCAGCAGATCTTCGCGTTTGTATGGGCCACCAGCGCGACGTAGCGCGCCGTCATGGTGGCGATGCCCGACAGGTGGCACATGTAGTTCAACGCCAGGCGCTCCGCGGTGAGGATGGCGCGCGCGTCGCCCGACACGCGCGCGACCAGCGCGCGGTTTCCCAGAATGTGCTCGCCGTCCTCGGCGAGATGTTCGAATTTCAGCGTGGGATCGATGGCTCGAAAGGCCGCCTCCGCCACGGGAATTCCACACACGACGCCGGGCTTGCGCAGCGCCATGACGGCGGTCGCGCGCGTGCCCGCCGGGATGGTGGCGAGGGTCGTCACGTCGCCGGCGCGGCCGAGATCCTCGTCGAGCGCGGCGCGCACGGCGTTGTCGAGATGAATTGGATTGAAGAATGTCATGGCCATGGCGGCGACCTCCAGATCAAACGCGGTGTCCGCCGCGGCCGCGGCCCTGCGAAACAGAATGAAACAGCGTGTCCACGTCGGGCGCGTTTTTGAGCATGCCATGCGCGCGCGAATAGCCCGCCAGCATTTCGATATTCTTCACATTTCGCGGCGTCAACCCGTATTCCCACGGGTCTTTGCCGAGAAGCTTTTCCTGTTCCTCCATGGCGCTTCGCCACCACGCCAGCGGCGCGACGCGCGGATTGAAGATGCGTTTCACACCCATCGTCTTGGCGCGATCAAACGCCTTGTAAAGCTCGACCGGCAGCCAGGGGTGACGCTCGACGACGTCTTGCTTGATCGCCACGACATGCATGATCGGGAAGACGCCGGTCTTCTTGAAGAACGCCGTCTCCTCGGCCTTGTAGTCGTCGAAAAGCCGCGCCACGGCGGGGTTTCCATCGATGTAGGGGTCGATCAGGTCTGTGTGAAGGCAGGCGTCGATCTCGCCCGAGACCAGCATGTCCTCAAGCTTGCGGCCGTGCGGAACCCTCTTCAAATCAAGGCCGGGGGCGGGCGTGAATTCGACGTCCTCGTCGAGTTCCGCCACCCATTTGATCGACTTGTGCGGCACGCCATATTCGCTTTCGAGGATGCCCCGCATCCAGACGATGGCTGTCGCCTGGAACGATTTCAAACCAACGGTTCTGCCTATCAAATCCCTTGGCGAGCGAATGCTTTTCGACGTGTTGACGAAGACGAATTCGTGGCGGAACCGCCTGTGCGGAAACACGGGAATGCCGACGATGGGCTGGCCAGCCTCCCTCGCGAGCAGGAACGACGAGGCGGAAAGCTCGGCGATGTCGAATTCGCGGTTGCGCAGAAAGCGCCAGTGCCGCGTCGTGGAATCGATGTCGCTCACGACGACGAGATCGACGCCGTCGGGCGACACGCGCCCGTCTATCAACGGCCGAGTGATTTCGTAGTCGCCGACGGCGAGCGAAAGTTGAACCTTGGACACGCGCGTCAACCCTTCGCGGGGAAAAACTTGTCCATTTTCTGGTCGACGCCGTGCTTGCGCGTCTCCTCGATCCAAATCTTCTGGATGCGCGCGTCCTGATCCTCGTATTCGAGCTGGTCGCCGCCCTCCTTGACGCTCGTGGACACCGCTCCCTTCTCGCCCGGCTTGAGGCCCATGAGCGAGCGCCGGTTCGCCGTTGTCAGCGGATAGCGCAAGCCGCCAACGCCGGTCGCGAGGTAGCGCGCGCGCGTGTCGCCGGCGTTGAAATGCTGGTGGAACTGCTGGTCCGCCGGCGGGAAGACAACGCCGTGCTTCCAGTCGATGCGCAGGAAATCCTGTTCCTTGTCGAACCACAGCAGGGAATAGCCGACGCCCATCACGCACATGACGTGGAAGCCGGGCCCGTGGCGGTGGCCCTTCTTGTAAGTGCCAATCGGCATTTCGGAGATATGCGCGTGCATCGTGCCGTCGGCCAGCACGAACATGATGTTGGTGCCGCCGGCGCCGCGGTCGCCCCACGTCTTCAACTCGATGGCTTCCAGATCGGGGACGAAGTTCGTCTCCCACATGTGGTTGCCGGGGCGCACGGTGATCATGTCCCCTTCGCCGGTGAAGTGGTTCGCCTTGCCGGAGCGCTCGGAAAAATCGAAGGGATTGTCGAAGACGAACTTGTCGTTGTGAAACACGTTCAGCGCCAGAGGCAGGTCGGTCGTGGTCACCAGAAGCGCGCGCTCGCGCCCGCTTGAATTGAAGTGGCGGTGCTTGGCGTTGAGGGGAATGGCGAACAGGCCCTTCGGCCCCCACTCGAAGCTGCGTTTAGAGCCGTCGGGCATTTCGATCTGCGTCGAGCCATGCCCTTCGAGCACATAGTACACGTCTTCATAGAGATGCCGCTGCGGCGATGTCGATCCGCCCGGGGCGAGTTCCATCAGGAACATGTTGGCGAAGTCGCCGCGGCCCTTCAGATGCACGGCGGCGGCCTTCGCGTCGATGCGCGGCCAATGCTTCATCTCGACCTTGAAGAGGTCGATGCCATAGTCCTCGGCGACTGGAAGGCCTTCATTGGCGACCCATTCGAGATAGGGGTCGCGGCCGTAGCCGGCCTTGGCTTGATCATCCATATGCGCCTCCCAATGGCGGGTCGGTGAAGGTTTCAGGAAAACAGCAGCGATTTGATGACCACCGGCACGACTCCCGGCGGCGTGATCATCTCGCCGATGTCGACGTAGTCGAGCTCTTGCAACTGCACGCCGTCGATCGACACAAGGTCGCCCGGCAGTTCGA
The DNA here is from genome assembly GCA_903825465.1 of uncultured Hyphomicrobiales bacterium. GTDB lineage: Bacteria > Pseudomonadota > Alphaproteobacteria > Rhizobiales > Beijerinckiaceae > Terripilifer. The sequence goes on from CAIKAR010000024.1 coordinate 54,183, forward strand.
GCTCGCGGTGCAGCAGGTTGCCCATGGTCTTGCCGATGTCGCCGTCGATCATCAGCATCAACACGGCGCGGCGCTTGCCGGCCACGGTCGTCGCCCGCCGAATTCCATCGGCGAGCGCGCGCAGGCGAGAATATTCGGGGTCGCCCTCGAAGGTGAAGGAAATCGCCATCAACCCCTGAGGGTCGATGTCGAGTTGCGAGGTCTTTTCCGCGATCGCGCGCGCGACCTCGTCGGGATTGATCGCGCCAGACATGTCGGGGTTGATGCGCACCACCGGCACATTGTGCACCGGCAGCACCGCCTCGTTCGATAGATAGATGGTCTTGCCGCTGACCTGCACAGTGAACTGCGAGGCGCCAATGACGGTCGCGCGGATGCGGTTGCCGGGATCGATAACCGGCAAACCCTTGCGCTGCGACAAGCGCTTGCGGATCGCCAGCGCCAGCGGGCGGGCGATGTCGCCGAAGTCGCGCGGCTCCGTCTCGAAGATGTATTCCGACACGCCGCCGGAAAACGTGATCGCCGCCGGCGCCACGCCGCGGTCGAGCGGCTCGGTCAAGTCGAGCGATTTGCCGAGCTCGTCAAGCTCGTCGCCGAATATCTGGGCGATTAAGACATCGGCGAGCCGCCCGGCGATTTTTTCGCGCACGGCGGGGTCGGACAGCGTCTTGGCGTCGGTGGCGACGCCAAGTTCCCGCGCGACAAGCCACGCCGATTGATCGACGCGCGTCCATTCGCCCTTCTCGTCCTGGCCGAGGAGGCGCCCGCCGACGGCGAAGGCCGCGACCGAGCGCACCACGCCTTTGTCAATCAGCGCGAGCTTCGTCGTGCCGCCGCCGATGTCGACATGCAACACGCAGCCCTGACGCTGACGCGACAAAGCGACCGCGCCCGAGCCATGCGCGGCGAGCGTGCATTCAAGCTTGTGGCCGGCGGTGGCGCAGACGAACTTTCCCGCCTGGTCTGCGAACAACTCGTCGATAGCGCGCGCGTTGGTGCGTTTGATCGCCTCGCCGGTCAGGATGACCGCGCCGCTGTCGATGTCCGACCGCTTGACGCCAGCTTCTTTATAGGAATCGTGGATGAAGTGGTCGAGCGAATGCGCGTCGATGGTGCCGTCGCGTAAAAACGGCGTCAGCATGATCGGCGAGCGCCACACCACCTCGCGGTTAACGACGAGAAAACGGCTCGACAACCCCTGCGACTGGCGTTGCAACGTGACCTTGGCGAACAATAGGTGCGAGGTGGAGGAGCCAATATCGATGCCAATGGTGTTGAGCTCGACGGTTTCCTGCGCCCAGATGAAACGGGCCATGGCCGCGCGGTCTTCCTCCGTCATGGCGGCGTGTTCGTGATCGAAATCCAAGTCGTGCATCTCCACCCCCGGGAAGGCTGTCGCGAGGCGCGCCTTCCGCCGGCCGCGCCGGCGTGTTGAATTGGTGGAGGCATTCTCTAGCGGCGGAGGGGGGGAATGTCCACGCGCCGGGGGGACTAGCGCCGGCCTGTCGCAGGTTGGTTTCGCGGTCGTCGCCCACCGGGTCGCGCGAGGCGAAACCATAATTCGCGCTGTGCTTCGCGCCGGACGGTCGCCCTCTCACCGATCCTTAACCCCGTCCGCCTAACCTGCGCGCCCAGCCGTCCACGGATTAGCGCCATGAGCTTGACCGCCGCCACGCCGCAGCATGCCGCCGGCGCGCCGATTTCCCTCGGCGATATTTCCGGCGCTTTGTCCTCGCGCTGGATCGCCGCCGCGCTGACGATTGGCGCGGTGGCGAGCCAGGCCTTCAGCCACCAGAACGGGGACAACTCCTGGCTGTTCACTGTCGCCGAAAAGACACTCGACGGAGCGACGCCTTATGTCGATTTCATCGAAAGCAACCCGCCCGTCGCCTATCTCATGTACGCGCCAGCGGTCTGGGTCGCGCGCCTGGCGCATATCCCGGTCGAACCCGCCGCCGTCGCTTCCATCTTCCTGCTGGCGTGCCTGAGCCTATGGCTGACCGCGCGCGTGCTTTTACGCGCGGGCCTGGTTTCGAAATCCGAAAGCGGCTTCCTCCTCAACGCCGGCGTCTTCGCGCTCGTGTTTCTGCCGGGCTTTTCCTTCGCCGAGCGTGAGCACAACGCCTGCCTTCTCGTCATGCCGGCGCTCGCTCTCTATGTCGCGCGATGCGAGTCCGCGAAACTGGCTCTCGGCGACGCCATTGCCGCCGGGCTCATGGCTGGCGTGGCGCTCGCCATCAAGCCCTATTACGCGCTGGCGCTGGCCGCGCCGCTTCTGTTCCTGCTCGCCCGCCGGCGCTCGCTTGCGCCCGTCCTAGCGCCCGAGCAATTGACCATCGCCGCGGCGGTGGCGGTGAATGTCGCGGCAATCGCCGTTTTCACGCCGGCCTATTTCGACATCGCACCGGCGACTTTCGACGTCTATTTGCCGATGAAGGAGCCTTTGTCGGACCTGCTGCGCGAAGTCTGGTTCATGCTCAACGCGGCCCTGCTGGCGACGCTGGGCTTGACCTTCGGCCGCGCGTGCCGGGCGCCGAAAATCGCCGTGCCGGCGCTGGCCTCCCTCGGCTTCATGGGCACGTTCCTCATTCAGGGCAAGGGCTGGGTCAACCACGGCCTGCCGGGCGTCGAGCTTGCCTTTCTCGCCGTCGCCGCCGCGATAGCGCCCGTCCTTTATGGAGAGCCCGACGGGCTCGCGGAGCGTTGGCTAAAGGTCCGCCGCGCCGTCATGTTCGTGTTCGCGCCGTTGATGGTCGGGGCTCCCATCCTATTCGGGGTTTTCCTCGGCGCCACCGGCTTCGAGGAATATAAAGGGTTGACCGCGGCGGTGCTGCGCGCCGCGCCGGCGCATCCCAAGATCATCGCGATCTCGCCGCGTCTCGACGTGGGCCATCCCCTGACGCGGCGCGTTGGCGGCGAGTGGGTTGGCCGTCCCAACGCGCTCTGGCTGATGATGTTCTCGCAAATGTTCCTCGACGCCAACTGGGGCGACGCGGCGAAGAAGGAACGCCTGCGATCCTATGTGGCGCGCGACGCCCGCGGCTTCCGCGAGGACGTCGAGAAAAGCCACCCCGACATCGTTCTGGTGGTTGAAAAAGACAAACGTGTCGAAGCCGCCATGCGCAACCCCGATATCGCCGTTGCGATGGACGGTTACGCGCTCGCGGAAAGCGCCGACGGCATCGGGGTGTGGACGCGCAAACCTCGATGAGTGGATCGCCGACCGCTCAGTCGCCCCGGGTCGCCAGCGCCGCCAGGCCGGCCTCCGTCAGCCAGAAGTTGCCCGCGCTGTCCGTCCGCGCTTCAAATCCAAGTCCGCGATAAAACTTGTTGGCGATTTCGTTGGATGTCAGCGCGCCGACGGTGACGTGGACGCACCCTTCGGCGATCGCGCGCGCGGCGAGCGCCTTCAACATCGCCCCGCCGAGGCCGCGCCGGCGATATTCCGCGCGCACGAACATCAGATCGATGTGCCGCGTCTTCACGCCCCGCGCGACATTCAGCCAGTCGTAGCACAGCGCGAAGCCGACAAGACGCTTGCCCGCGGTCGCCACCAACACCGAGCCCATCGCATTCGGACCGAGGCAATGCGCGAGGAGATGCGCCTCGCCCACGCTCGTCCCGTCGCGGTGGAAGTCCGCGAGGGCCCGGGTCATGCCGGCGACGGCGGCCGCGTCGGCGGCGCGCATGGGCCTGATGTTGACGCCGTCTTTTTTCATGGCGAACAGCTTACTCGGTTCCCGTCACAATTCCCGCCGATGCTCCAATCTCCGCGGGATGGAAATTCAGAGGCGCGGCGCAATCGAATGTGGGGGACAACGCCGCCCCGATGTCTTAGTCTTATTTTCAATCCGGCGCGTTTCCCGATTGCGACGCGCGACGGGGCTGAGAACAAGGTTAGGGAGGATCCAATGAATAAGCGTGTCTTCGCTTGGGTCGCGGTTGGCCTCATGGCGGCGGTCGCGTCGGCAAACGCCGACCCTATTAAGATTTCCGGCGGCCTGGTGTCGGGGGCGCAACTGTCGGACGGCGCTGTGCGCGCTTACAAGGGGATTCCCTTCGCCAAGCCGCCCATCGGCGATCTGCGCTGGCGGGAGCCGCAGCCTGCCGAGCCTTGGAGCGGGACGCTCGCCGCCGAGACGCATCGCCCGGTGTGCATGCAACCCGACCCGCTCGGTGGAAACTCGATCTTCACGCGGCTTTTCTTCACGCCGTTCGAGCCGCGCAGCGAAGATTGCCTTTACCTTAATGTCTGGACGACCGCCGCGCCCGGCGACAAGCGGCCGGTGATGGTGTGGATTCCGGGGGGAGGCTTCCGTGGCGGATCGTCGGCGGGCGCGATCTACGATGGCGCCGAGCTCGCCAAAAAGGGCGTCGTGCTCGTGTCGATCAACTACCGCTTGTGGAAGTTCGGCTTTCTGGCGACGTCGGAACTCTCCAAGGAATCGCCACATCATGTGTCTGGCAACTACGGTCTGCTCGATCAGATCGCCGCCCTGCAATGGGTGAAGGACAATGTCGCGGCTTTTGGCGGCGATCCCGGCAATGTGACCATCTTCGGTCAGTCGGCGGGCGCGAGCAGCGCCAACTTCCTGATGGCGTCGCCTGTCGCGAAGGGCTTGTTTCAGAAGGTAATCGGCGAGAGCGGCGGAACGTTTCTGCCCGCGGCCACGAGTTCTCCGATTGGACGGCCAATGCTTGGCCTCGCCGCGGCTGAAGCGGTTGGTTCGAAGTTGACGACGGACCTTAAAGCCACCAGTCTCGCGGACCTGCGCAAGCGTTCAGGCGACGAGATTCTGGCTAGCCCCTCGGACGATGTCTACCAGTCGGCCTTGCCCATCATGGACGGCTACGTGCTGCCCGCAACAGTCGCGGAGATTTTCACCGCGGGAAAACAGAACGACGTGCCCTTGCTGGCGGGGACCAACGCCAACGAAGGGGCTAACTTTCCAACCCTGAAGACGCTCGCGGCGTTTCGAGAGGACGCGAAAAAAAGGATAGGATCTTTCGCGGACGAGTATCTCTCGCTCTACGCGGCCGATACCGATGCGCAGGCGACCGAGGCGAGCGCCGCCGCGATCCGCGACACGCGAATCGCCTGGCCGAACCTGCGATGGGCGACGACGCAATTGAAGACAGGTCATTCCAAGGTCTTCTACTACTACTTTCCCCATCATCCGCCGGCGCCGCCGAACGAGCAGTTCGTCGAAAATCTCGGCAAGAACCTCGGCGCGTCCCACGGCGCTGAACTCGCTTACGTGTTCGGCAATTTCATCCCGAGCGAATGGGCGTGGGCCGACGCCGACAAGACCCTCGCGAAGACCGTGTCGCAATATTGGGTGAATTTCGCGACCAACGGCGATCCCAACGGGCCAGGTCTGCCGGCATGGCCGACCTTCAATCCCGACACAAATTCCGTTCTGCGTTTCGACGCGACGATTGCCGCTGGGCCTTTGCCAAACCAAAAGCTTTATGCCTTCTGGGACAAGGTGGCGGCTGCCTGGAAGGACCAGTAAACCACGCGTCCATCCCGCGCGTGTAAGTTGGTTCGAAGCGCGCGCGGAAATCGTTTGTCTTTGGCTGTTCGCCGGTTGCGCGCGGCTGGATAGAGAGGCCCGGGCATTTATGAAGCGGAGGAACGCGACATGCGCGAGATGAAATTGGGCCTCTTTTTCGCGCCCGGAGGACACCATCTCGCCGCCTGGCGTCATCCTGACGCTTATCCCAGGGGCTTCAGCTTCGAATCCTACATCGCCGCGGCGCGCCTCGCGGAACGCGGTTGTTTCGACATGGTGTTCGTCGCGGATGTCTTCTCTTTGACTCCGGACGGCGCGCGCGCGGACTCGTTCCGGTTCGAGCCCATTACGCTTTTATCCGGGCTCGCCGTGGCCACGAGCAAGATTGGTCTCGTGGCCACCGCGACGACATCCTTCAACGAGCCATTCAACGTCGCCCGAAAATTCGCTTCTCTTGACCACATGAGCAATGGCCGGGCGGGCTGGAACATCGTCACCTCGTCCTCGACTCTGGAGGCGTTCAATTTCGGACTGCAAGAGCATGCGGGCCACGCGGACCGCTACCGGAAAGCCCATGAATTCGTCGAGGTTGTGCGCGGCCTCTGGGACAGTTGGGACGACGACGCCATCGTTCTCGACAAGGAGCGTGGCTTTTTTTTCGACGCGGCGAAGATGCATATGCTCAATCACAAGGGCCCGCATTTCAGCGTTCGCGGACCCCTGACCCTTCCACGATCTCCCCAGGGCCATCCCATTCTTGTCCAGGCGGGGTCGTCGGACGACGGCAAGAATTTGGCCGCCGAATTCGCGGAAGTAATTTTCACGATCCAGAGGGATCTCGGCGACGCCCAGACATTTTACGCCGACGTGAAATCACGGGCGGCTTCATTTGGCCGCGATCCGCGGCACGCCCTTGTAATGCCCGGAGTCATGCCGATCGTCGGGCGCTCCCGGCAAGAGGCTCGGGACAACTACGAACAGTTGCAGCGGCTGATTCATCCGGAGGCCGGGCTCGCGGCGCTGTCGCGCACGCTTGGGACCGATTTGTCGGGGATCGACGTGGACGGCCCGTTGCCGGACATCGAGATTGAAAAGCTTTCGCAAAGCCGCGCGGTCGGCATGGTGCTGACCGCTCGGCGCGACGGTTTGACGGTTCGCCAAGTGTATGAACGACTCGTGGTTTCGAAAGGCCATCGTCAGATCATCGGAACCGCCGCCGATATCGCCGACACGCTGCAGGAATGGTTCGAGGGCGGAGCCGCCGACGGCTACAATGTCATGCCGGGAATCATGCCGAACGGTCTGAGCGACTTTGTCGAACTCGTCGTGCCCGAGTTGCGGCGCCGTGGCTTGTTCCGGACAGCGTACGAGGGAAGCACGCTTCGTGAGCATCTAGGCTTGCCGAGGCCGGTCAACACGCGCAGCCAAGCCTAGCCAACGACGGCGCGGAAGAAATTCGCAATTCGCGCGCGAAAATTTGGAGCGTGTGTCTGTCGAATGGGGATGCCGACCTCCGAAGCTTGCGCTCACCTGGGTTGGCCCGCGCCCGCGCGGCTTGCCAATCGAAGTCGCCTCGGGCATATACGGGGCGTTCGATGAATTGGCCGCGGTCGTCGCGGGCGTTCGAGCGCGTGGAGATGTGGCCGAGAGGCTGAAGGCGACGGTTTGCTAAATCGTTATAGGGGAAACCCTATCGTGGGTTCGAATCCCACCGTCTCCGCCATTATATTCTATTTCCACTTGAAAATCAGACACTTAGCTTAAGTCCTGGACCTGTTCCCACATTCATTCCCACAATTAATAGGCGAAATCAGCCGACGCCTCGCTGGCGTGAAGGCACAATTGGAAGACGCAGAC
>CAIKAR010000025.1 GCA_903825465.1 uncultured Hyphomicrobiales bacterium
CGCGCGGGAGGCGAATCCCGCCATCGCCCGGCGCGATTCCGCCGAGAACGCCATCTCCGCCGAGCATCTGCGGCTCGGCCTGCCCGACGGGCGGGTGATCGTGGCGGATTCGACGTTCGAAATTCCCGCGCGCGTTCCGACGCTTTTTTCCGGCCCCTCGGGCTCCGGCAAATCGACGTTGTTCCGCGCCATCGCGGGCCTGTGGCCAAGCGGAGCGGGCGCGGTGAGCGTGCCGAAGGGCGCGCGCGTGATGTTGTTGCCGCAGAAGCCTTACATACCCCTCGGCTCGCTGCGCGCGGCGGTCGCCTATCCCGCCGACGAGACGGCGTTTTCGGACGACGCGCTGCGCGGCGCGCTGGAGGCCGCGCGGCTGCCGGCGCTGGCCGCGCGCCTCGACGAAGAGGACAACTGGTCCATGCGCCTGTCCGGCGGCGAGCAGCAGCGCCTCGCGGTCGCGCGCGCCCTGTTGGCCAAGCCGGACTGGCTCTTCCTCGACGAGGCGACCGCGGCGCTCGACGAGGACGGCGAGGCCGCGCTCTACAAGGCGTTCGCGGAGCGGATGCCCGACGCCACCATCGTCTCCATCGGCCACCGCTCGACGCTCAACGCGTTCCACCAGCGCCGGATTGTCATGACGCCGGACGCGAGCGGGACATTCGCCGCGAAGAGCGCGGAGGCGGTGGGGTAGGAAGCGCCGGCGGGCTGGCTCGCCGCGCGATCTCAGCGCTTGCCGAAAAGCTCGTCGAACAGTTTCTGCGACGCCTTCACCTGGTCGCCGGAAAGCGTTGTTGGCAACACCTCCGCCGCCGTCAGCCGCGGCACCGCGTCGGGCGGGTTCGCCGGCGTGTCCGGGCGCGTCGGGATGCGGCCCGTTTTCGCCGCGAAGGCCTGCGCCTCGGCGCTCAGCATGAAGTTCGCCGCGAGCAGCGCGGCCTTGGGATGCGGCGCCTTGGGGTTGATCGCCACCTGGCCGAAGAACAGCGCCACAGGGTCCATCGCCCAGAAATCCGTCGGCGCGCCGGCGAGTTTCAAGTTGATCGTCAGCATTGTGTATTGGTTCAGCAGCACCGCGTATTCGCCCGCCGCGACCTGCCGCCCCGCCGCCAGGTGGCCGTCGAGGACCACGACCTTCAACGTGGACACAATGTCCTGAATGAGCTTCTTGCCCTTGTCGGCGCCGTAGCGCGCGAACATGGCGTTCATCCACTCGTTGTCGGTGCCCTCGATGGCGACCTTGCCGATCCATTCTTTCTTGCCGGGAAAATCCTCGTAGGTTTTAGGCAGGTCCGCCGGCTTGACCAAATTCGTGTTGTAGGCGGGCGAATTGTAATTGGCGTAGACGCCATACCAGCGCTTGTCGGGCGCGCGCGCCGACGCCATGACCTCCGCCGCCTGCGGCGGGTCGAATTGCGCCATCAGCGCGGGCGGCAACTGGTTCGCGGTCGGCGTGTTGATGAGGTCCCAGCTCTGTTGGCCGCTGCGCGCTTCGAGCGCGATCTTGCCCATCAAGGCGGCGTCGGCGGCGCGGACGTAATTGACCTTCACGCCCGACGCGTCCTCGAAAAGTTTCCATAACGGCAGGCCTTCGGCCTCGTTGGTGGAGGAATAAACGGTCACGCTCCCCTCGGCTTTGGCCGCCGCGGCGATATCGGGCGCGAGCCAGGGATGGGCTGGGGACTGCGCGCCGGCGGCGGCGGGCGCGGCGATGGCCAGCGCCAGGGCGAGACGGTGGATGATGTGCATGGGCGGCTCCCTCGTGTTTCGCGGCATGGTGGCGGGACAAAGGGGACAGGTCAATCGCGCCGCCGCGAACGCCCGCGCCCTTCGCAACCGCGGAAATCCCCGCTACAAGCGCCGGCGGAGGAACATCATGGCCAATCTCAAAATCAGCTTCGCCTGCGGGCCTTACGACCGCATGGACGCCATTCGCGACGGATCGGTCCGCGCCGAGGGCGTGGACATCGACTACATCTCGATCCCCTCGCCGCGCGAGTTGTTCGACCGCATGGTTTTAAAAAAGGAGTTCGACGCGTCCGAAATGTCGTCGTCGGAAACCATCGTTCACCTCTGCTCGGGCCATTCGCCCTTCGTGGCGCTGCCGGTGTTTCCCTCGCGCGTGTTCCGGCAGGGCAACATCTTCGTCAGCGTGAAAAACGGCATCAAGAAACCCAAGGATTTCGAGGGCAAACGCATCGGCGTGCCGCTTTATTCGATGACGGCGGCGATTGTCATCAAGGGGTTGCTCGCCGACGACTACGGCGTCGACCTCTCCGGCGTCACCTGGGTGCAGGGCGCCGGCGATCATGTCGGCGCGCATGGCGAGGACCGCCCGCCGCCGGATATTCCTGGCGTGAAGATCATCCAGAACCATTCGAACAAGACGCTGTTTCAGATGCTCGCCGCGGGCGAGATCGATGGCTACATCGGCACCGGCGCGCCGAAAAACATCGGCGGCGGCGAGGTCGACCTGCTGTTCCCGAACCATGTCGAAATCGAGAAAGACTATTTCAAGCGCACCGGCATTCACCCGATCATGCACCTCGTCGCCATCCGCAAGGAAGTTTACGAGAAGAACCCGTGGATCGCGAAACCCCTGTACAAGGCCTTCGTCGAAGCGAAGAACAGGGCCTGGGCGGAATATCACAACACCGGCGCCAACCGCTCCATGTTCCCGTGGGTGTGGGACCATGTCGCCGAGACCGAAAAGGTCATGGGCCGGGATCCATGGCCCTACGGCGTCGAGGCGAACCGGGCGACGCTTGAGTCGCTGGTGCGCAATCTGCGCCGACAGGGCATGATCAATCGCGAACCCAAACTCGAGGAAATCTTCGTTCCCGTCGATTGACGCGCGCGAGAAGGAAAACGGCATGGCGGCGACATCGAAACCCATCACCCTCGCCGCCGCGCTGAAGGCGCTGGGCGCGCACGGCGACGGCCCACCCGAAGCGGAACTCGCCTGGTGCGTCGCCAACTGGGGCGTGGCGCGGCCGGCGTTGACGCAGGTTCTCGCCCGCTTCGCCCGCAATCCGGCGGAATCCAGCGACGCCGACGCGTTGACCTCGTGGTTCGCGCTGTTTCTGCTCGCGCAAAAACGCGAGGCGGGCGCCATGCCGTTGCTGCGCGTGTTGTTGAAAAACCCGGACGGCGCGGAGTCGATCTTCGCCGACGACGGCTCGATGGCGTTGTCGCGGGTGGTCGTGTCGATGTTCGATGGCGACATCGACGCGCTGAAGGCGATCGTCGAGGACCACGATTGCGCGGGCTACGTCCACGAAACCGTGATCGAGGCCATCGGGTTTCTCGCGGCCTCCGGCGCGACGGATCGATCGTCGGTGGAACGCTGGCTCGAACAATTGCCGGAGGTTTACGCGTCGCGCGACGAGCCCGGCGGCGAATTGCTCGCGTGGGGTTTTGTGGTGGCGCGGCTGGGCATGTCTTCCAGCGTCGAAACAGCGAAGGAAAAGCTCAAGCTGCTGGGCGACGAAGACGGCGAAGCGGGCGAGGAGCTCGACGTTCTCCGCCAAATGGCGCGCGAGGAGCCGGATCCGCTCGCCGCGTTCGAGCGCGACGGCGTCGGCCCTGTCGTGGACGCGCTCGCCGACATCAAACGCGTGATCGAAATTGGCGAGGCGCTTGACGCGGCCGCCGGCGAAGAGGGCGAGGGGGAGGATTTGGCCCCGCCCGCCGTCAACGAATTCCGCGATGTCGGCCGCAACGACCCCTGTCCTTGCGGCAGCGGCAAGAAATTCAAAAAGTGCTGTCTGGCGGCGTGAGGTTCACGCTCCGCCCTCACTTCATCGTGGGTATCGAGAACTCCGCGCCCTCTTTCACGCCGCTCGGCCAGCGCGAGGTGATGGTCTTCGTGCGCGTGTAGAAACGGATCGCGTCCGGCCCGTGCTGGTTGAGATCGCCGAACACCGAGCGCTTCCAGCCGCCGAAGGTGTAGTAGGCGAGCGGCACGGGGATCGGCAGGTTCACGCCCACCATGCCGACTTTGACGCGGGCGGAAAAATCGCGCGCGGCGTCGCCGTCCCGCGTGAAAATCGAAACGCCGTTGCCGTATTCGTGGTCGTTGCAGAAGGCCAGCGCCTCCTCGTAGTTTTTGGCGCGCGCGACCGACAGCACAGGGCCGAATATCTCTTCTTTGTAGATGCGCATGTCGCGCGTCACGCCGTCGAACAGGCAGCCGCCGAGGTAATAGCCGTTCTCGTAGCCCTGCATCTTGAATCCGCGGCCGTCGACGACGAGCCTGGCGCCCTCCTTCACGCCGAGATCGACGTAGGATTTCACCCTCTCCAGGGCCTGCGCCGTCACCAGCGGGCCATAGTCGGCGCTGGCGTCGGTGGACGGGCCGATCTTGAGCGCTTCCACCCTTGGAATAAGCCGCTTCACCAACTCGTCCGCGGTCTTCTCGCCGACCGGCACCGCGACTGAAATCGCCATGCAGCGTTCGCCGGCCGAGCCATAGCCGGCGCCGATGAGGGCGTCGACGGCCTGGTCCATGTCGGCGTCGGGCATGACGACAAGGTGGTTCTTCGCGCCGCCGAAACATTGCGCGCGCTTCCCCGCGGCGGTGGCGCGGGCGTAAACGTATTCGGCGATCGGCGTCGATCCGACGAAGCCGATGGCCTGAATGTCGGGGTCGTCGAGCAGCGCGTCCACCGCCTCCTTGTCGCCGTTGACGACATTGAGGATGCCCGGCGGCAGGCCGGCCTCGATCATCAGTTCGGCGAACATCAGCGGGGCCGACACGTCGCGCTCCGACGGCTTCAGAACGAACGCGTTGCCGCAGGCGATGGCGGGGCCGAACTTCCACATCGGGATCATCGCGGGAAAGTTGAATGGCGTGATTCCGGCGACGACGCCAAGCGGCTGGCGCATCGAATAGATGTCGATGCCGGGGCCCGCGCCTTCGGTGTATTCGCCCTTCATCAGGTGCGGCGCGCCAAGGCAAAACTCGATCACCTCGACGCCGCGCTGAATGTCGCCCTTCGCGTCGGGGATGGTCTTGCCATGCTCGCGGGCGATCGTTTCGGCGATCTTGTCGTTGTCGCGCGCCACGAGTTCGAGATACTTCATCAGCACGCGGGCGCGGCGCTGCGGGTTGGTCGCGGCCCAGGCGGGCTGCGCGGCCAGCGCGTTTTCGACCGCGGCGCGGACTTCGGCCTTCGACGCCAGCGGCACCTTCGTTATCGCTTCGCCGGTCATCGGCTGAAAGCCCTCGGCGAAGCGGCCGGACGCGCCTTTGACATGCTTGCCGCCGATGAAATGGGTGAGTTCGCGCATGGTGTTTCCTCGTCGCGTGTCTTTGGGCCGCCGCCATAACGCGGCGCGCGCCGGTTGGCCGATGGCCGCGCCCTACTTGCCTTCGAACAGCGCCTGCGCGTCGGCGCGCAGCGCGGCGCGGGAGGCGTCGCGCGCGTACATCATGTGGCCGCCGGGATAGACGTTGAAGCGCAGCCGGTTCGGCGGCCCGTTGAGCGGCACCTGATCAAGCATCAGCTTGTTCATGAAATAGGGAACGACGGAATCGGTTAGCCCCTGCGCGATCATCACACGCATGCCGGGGTCGAGCGCGAGGATCTTGCGCAGGTCGGTGATCGATTCCGGCGGGCGCCGCCCATAGTCCCATTGTCGCGGCGCCTGCTGGTTGGCGAAAATGTAGTGGCCGTTCTCCACCACCCAGCGCAGCCGGTTGTGGTACATGTCGATCATCGCCTCGACGATGGGCGCGTTCATGCCGGCGGCCAACTGGTCTGGCGCGTCGCTGCTCGGATCGAAGGGCTCGGGGTCGAGGCCGGGCAGGCTGACATCGTAGCGGCTGCCGACCTTCCCGTCGTCGCGCCAGAACTCGCGCGCGAAAGCCGCGAGCGGCACGCGTCCGGCGAGGCGGGAAACAAAGCCCGGACCGAGGCCGGTGAACTCCGCGACTTTCGCGACGACGCGGGCGACGGCGTCCTTGTCGTTGACGCCCTTCGTCAGGTCCGCGATCAACGCGCCCGACGCATAGTCCTCGACGTCCTTCATGTCGGCGCGGGCAATGGGGCCGGCCCTTTCCCGACGCGCCGCGGCCATCGTGGGCAGGCGGCCCGCGACGCCCATCACCGAATTGTCGGCGAAGAGGCCGTTGTAGTTCATGGCCGGAGACACCAGGACAACGCCGTTGATCCCGACGCCCTGTTCTGTCTGCAACTGGCTCGCGACCTTCGGCGCGCGGATGCCGCCGTAGCTTTCGCCGACGATGTATTTCGGCGACATCATTCGGTTGTTGGCTTCCGTCCAGCGGCGAATGAAAGTGGCGGCGGCGGACACGTCGCCCCCGACGCTCCACAGCGCCTTGCGCACGTCGTCGCCGCCGATGACGCGCGAATAGCCGGTGCCGGGCGGATCGATGAAAACGAGGTCGGTGAAATCAAGCCATGTATCGGCGTTGTCGACGAGTTCGGGCGGCGCCGAGGGGCGCACGGCGTCGCCGCTCATGGGCACGCGCCAGGGTCCGAGCGCGCCGAGGTTCAGCCAGCCCGAGGCCGAGCCCGGCCCGCCGTTGAAGGCGAAGGCGACGGGGCGCGTCTTCGTATCCGCGTCGACTTTGCGGAAGGCGATATAGGCGACGTCGGCGAGAGGCTCGCCCTTATCCGCGTCGAAAAGGCGGATCGTGCCCGCGGTCGCGGTGAACTTGATCGAGCGGCCCGGCAGATCGATGGTTTGCTGCGTGGTGGAATCTGCGGGCAAGGGCGCGAGGTTCGACGCTGGAGCGGCGGGCCCGTTGCGGCCGGGGCCTTGCCCCTGAGCGCCACCGGGAGGTCCGCCGGGCCCGCGGTTTGGCGCTTGCGCGAGCGCGGCTGTCGCGCACGCGAGGAGGGCGATCAACGCCGCTCCCAGGTGTTTCGGTTTCACGGCGTTTTCCTCTTGAAATCCCGGCGTCTTGGCCTCCAGATTAACGCCTCCCGCGGGAAACGCCAGCGGCGCGCGGAGGCCTCAATGCAACGGCGGAAATCCCCGCTTGGTCAAATATTCCCCGGCTTCCCAGCGGCAGTCGCGCAGCGCCGGGCGCTGCTGTTCCGCAAGCATGTCTTCGACTGTTTCAAGCGAGTCGTGGCCGTCGTCCGCGAGCTTTTTGAATTCGGCGCTCTTATCCCCCGCGATCACGGCGTCGACGGTTTTTTTCACCGCGGGCCAGTCGCATGAGGCGGCGCGGCAGGGCGCCGCGAAGACGAGCGCCGCGCCCACCGCCAGCGCGGCGAGCGCCCCGGCTGCCCACCTCACTTGCCGTGCAGCTTGAATGTCCATAGCGACGACCCCGTGGGCACATGCGCCAGGTCGGCGGCCGCGGTGCGCATGGCGTAAACGCCGCCGATGCCCGAACCGACGGTGACATATTGCACGCCGTCCTTCTCCCAGGTGACGGGCTGGCCGACGACGCCCGACGGCGTCTGGAATTTCCAGAGGATTTTGCCGTTCGACGTGTCGACGGCGATGAATTCGCCGGTGAGTTGCCCCGTGAAGACGAGGCCGCCCGCCGTGTTCATGGTGCCCGCCGTGTTGGCGACGTGGAACGGGATTTCCCACTTCGCCTTGCCGGTCATCGGGTTGACGGCTTTCAGATAGCCCTGGTTTTCAGGCTTGATCGCCTTCACGGTGATCATCTGCGCGGGCTGGCCGGCCTCGACTTTCCGCGGTTCGCCGGCCTGGTATTCCATGCCGATGTCGAACGTGTTGATGAACAGTAGATTGTCCGCCGCGCTGTAGGACATCGGGTGCCAGTTGGTGCCGCCGCCGAGGCCGGGCCACACCTCGACCTTCTCGCCCGCGACCGCCTTGTTGTAGACGTCGGTCCACTTCGGCCGGTTGGTCGCGTAGTCCCAGCCGTCGGACCAGTTGATCTTGACGAAGGGATTGACCGCCAGGAATTTTCCATCGGTCCGGTCGAGCACGTAGAGCATGCCGTCGCGGTGCGCCTGCATCACGACCTTCTTCGTCTCGCCGTTGATTTTCATGTCGGCCTGTACGAGCGCGTTGACGCCGTCGTGGTCGAAGGCGTCGTGCGGGTCGGTCTGCGAGAACCACTTCACCGTCCCGGTCTTGGGGTCGAGCGCCATGACGCCGCAGGTGTAGAGGTTGTCGCCCTTGCGGCCGCGCGGGTTCCACGGGGCGGGGTTGCTGACGCCCCAGAACACGGTGTGAAGTTCGGGATCGAAGGAACCCGTGACCCAGGTGCTGCCGCCGCCCGTCAAGCCGGAGTCGGCTTGCCAGGTGTCGGATCCTTTTTCGCCCGGCGCCGGGATGGTGTAGGTGCGCCAGAGTTCCTTGCCGGTGGCGGGATCGAGCCCCGCGAGGAAGCCGCGCACGCCGAACTCGGAACCCGCGACGCCGGTGATGACGACGCCATCCGCGACCAAGGGAGCGCCCGTGATCGAATAGCCCTTCTCGATGTCGGCGATCTTGGTCCGCCATAGTTCTTCGCCCGTCTTGGCGTCGAGCGCGATCATGTTGTCGTCGAGCGTGCCGCGAATGAGCTTGCCGTCGTAAAGAGCCGAGCCGCGGTTGACGATTCCACAGCACACGACGCGCGTTGTCTCCGGCGGATATTCGATGTCGTTGCGCCAGATTTCCTTGCCGGTGACGCCGTCGATGGCGGCGGTGCGGCTGTGGTTGGTGATGTAGATCACCCCGTCGTGGACGAGAGGCTGCGCTTCGAGGCCAAGAACGTCGGACATGCCGTAGGCCCAGGCGGGCACGAGGTCTTTGACCGTCTTGCGGTTGATCTGTTTCAGCGAACTGAACCGCTGGGCGTTGTAGCCCATGCCGTAGGTCAGGATTTCCTTCGTCGATTTCTGGCTCGCCACAAGGTCGGCGGAGGTTTGCGCGAGCGCGCCCGTCGAGAACCCGGAGGCGACGACGGCGGCGAGCGCGGCCGTTCGATTGAATCGAATTTCACCCGGCATTTCCATCCCCCTCGGCGCGGTGGCGCGCCTATTTGTTCCCGCGCCCATATGGCGTGGCGACGGGCAGATTGATGGATTCGACGGCGCCCCGCAAGGGACCGCCTCGTCACGTCCAGTCGAGCGGGTGGCGCTCGACATCGACGCCGCCTGCGACGCGCAGGCGCGCCACGTTGACTGTTTGCGCGTAGTCGGGCGAGCCCGAGTAATACGCGGGCGTCGGCGCGGCCGCGACCTGAATGGCGCGGTTCCAGTGGCCCAGCGCGAGATATTCCGCGCCGGTGGCGGCGATTTCGTCGTCGCCAAGGAGCCACGACGCGCGCGGCCGCTTCGATCGGTCTGGCACGGGGTCGTAGTGGCCATGCGCCATCGCGACGCGCCGCCGCGCGCGCCACCGCGGCGGGGCTTCAAGCGGATTCATGTCGCCGTAGTCGCGGTGGGGGCGGCCCCACACTTCGAGGCCGAGCGCGTCGAACACGACGCTTTCGCCCGTGGTGACGCCGAGAATACGCAGGTTCTCGACCGCGAGGAGGCCGCCTTTTTCCCACATCGCCTCGTCGATGGCGGGGTCGTGGTTGCCAGGCAGGAGAACGGTTTGAACGCCGGAATCGCGGATCATCGTCGATACGCGCCGCACAAGCGCGACGGGGATGTTGTGGCAGTCGAACGTGTCGCCGCACAGCAGCAGCACGTCCGCCGCGAGGGCCTTCGCCGCGGCCAGCACCACGGCGAGCGGCTTCGCGCCGTCGCCGTTGTTCTGGCGCGCGGCGTATTCGTGATCGACATGCACATCGGAGGTGTGGACGACGACAATGTCCCTGTTCGCGCTCATCGCGCCTCCTCCGGCGGGCGCAACACGACCAGCCCGTCGAGCGCGCGGGCGCCGTCGGGAAGCACGAGCAACGGATTGACATCCACGGCGTCGACCGCGTCGCCGAGGTCGATCGCCATCCGGCCCAGCGCGACAAGCGCGCGCGCCAGCGCGTCGATGTCGTGGCGCGCGCCGCCGCGGTAGCCCATGAGCAATTTGCGCGCGCGCAACGTCGCGATCGCTTCCTTCGCGCGGAGAAGTCCAAGTCCGGGCGGCGCGAAGGCCGCGTCCTTGAACAGTTCAAGCCAGACGCCGCCCATGCCGACCATGACGGCAGGGCCCATCTCGGGATCGCGGTGGACGCCGACGACCATCTCGACGCCGCCGGTCATTTGCCGGGCGACGAGAATTCCTTCGAGTTTGGCGTTCAACGCGCGGCATCGCGCCGCGATGTCTTGCGCGGCCTCCCGCGCGGCGTCCGCGGTCGCGACGCCAAGAATCACCAGTCCCGCGTCGCTCTTGTGCGGCACGTCGGCGGACACCGCTTTCAACACCACGGGAAAGCCCATCTTTTCGGCGGCGCGCGCGGCCTCCCCGGCGGTCCGAACAACCACTTCCTCGGCGACCGGAATGCCCCAGTCGCGCAGCAACTCCTTGGATTCCGCTTCGTTGAGCGCGGTGGGCTTTTCCAATCCGGCGGCGCGGGCGCGCCACTTCGCGATTTTCGCGGCGTCGGCGGATGCGGCGATTTCTTCCGCCGGCGCCGCGGCGGGCAGGGTCGCGCGGCCAAGCACGCGGAATGTCTTGCCGAGGTCGCGCAGCCACGGCAGATCGGGCAGGCCGGCGCGCAACGCGCGCATATAGTCGGTTTCCCGGAACGTCAGCGGCGAGAACACGACGACCGGCTTCGTCGCCTCGTTCGCGACAAAGGCCTGGAGCGCCTCGAGGTTGCGCACTTTGCGGGTGACGCCCTCGGCGCGCGGCATCTCCTCCGCCAGCAGCAACAGGTCGGTGTTGGCGTCGTCGTGCAGCGCCTTCACGCAGCCCATGTATTCATCGACGCTGATCGTGCGCTTGGTGTCGAAGGGGTTCGCCACGTCCGCGTCGGCGAGCGCCGCGCGCATCGCGGCGCCGGTTTCGCGGGTCGGCTTGGAAAGCTCGACGCCGCTTGTCTCCGCCGCTTCGGTCATCAGCGATTTCAGCGCGCCCGAGTTCGTCATGACCGCGACGCGGCGTCCGCGCAGGGGCTTGGCGCGCGCGTAAAACGCCGCCGCCTCGATCATGTCCTCGAGGTTGTCGAGCCGCAGAACGCCCGCGTCTCCCGCGAAACAGTCGAAGATTTCGGCGCTGCCGGCGAGCGAACCGGTGTGGGCGAGCGCGGCCTTGCGCGCGTCCTCGCTGCCGCCGGCCTTGACGCAGACGATCTTCTTGCCGGCGTCGCGCGCGCGTTTCGCAGCGGCGAAGAAACGCCCCGCGTCCTTCACCGTTTCGATGTAGCAAGCGATGACGCGCAACGCGGGATCGCCGGCGAGATGGTCGATGTAGTCGGCGAATTGAAGGCCCGTCTGGTTGCCGAGCGAGATCAGGTAGGCGAGGTCGAGGCCGGCGTCGGCGATGCCGCGCGACAGCGTTTGCGCCAGCATGCCGCTTTGCGTCAGCGACGCCACGGCGCCGCCGGCGACGAGTTCGCCCACCTGCTCGTCGGGGAATGTGCAGAGCTTCGAATGGCCGACCGCCAGGCCCATGCAGTTGGGGCCGACGGCCGCGACGCCGTATTCATGGAGAACGCCGCGCAGCCTTTTCGCGCGCGCGATTCCGGCGGCGTCGCCGCCCTCGCCGAAGCCCGCGGCGAAAACGCTGGCGCCGCGCGCGCCAAGCTTGCCGCCCTCGACAAGCGCGTCGAGCGAGGCGTCGTTCGGCACGAACAAGGCGAGGTGGTCGGGAGGCTCGGGCAGGTCGGCGAGGCTCGCGTAGCAGCGCGTTCCCCAGATTTCCGCGCGGCCCGGATTGACGGGAAAAACCTTTCCACGAAATCCAAGCCGGCGCAGGTTGTCCCACACGCGCGCCGACCAGTTGCGGTCGGACGCGCCGACGAGCGCCACGTTGCGCGGCGCCATCAGCGCCGCGAGATCGAAGGGTTTCGACATGCCCGGCGGCTAGGCCTTCGGGCGCTGATAGGGGCCGAGGCCGGGGCGGTAGGATTTCGCGTCCAGAAACTCCTTCATGCCAACCTTGTCGGCGATTTCCTTGTCGGCCTTGGCGAGGCCGTCCTGCTTGACGCCGAGATAGTCGCGGGCCTCGTCGGCGCGCATGTGGCGCACCGAGCGGACCGCCTCTTTGGTGAAGCGGACAACGGAGGGATTGAGATTCAGCAGGCGGTTGGCGAGTTCCATCGTTTTCGCCATGAGCTGGTCCTTCGGCACGGCGAAGTTGACCAGGCCGATCTCTTCCGCGCGCTTGCCGCTGAAGGGCTCGCCCGTCGTCGCGTAGTAGAGGGCGTGGCGCGGCATAAGCTGGTCCGTCAGATTCCAGCTGACGATGCCGCCGGGCAGAATGCCCCAGTTCACTTCCGACAGGCCGAAGGTCGCGGCCTCGTCGGCGACGGCGAAATCGCAGGAGCAGAGCTGCGTGAAGGCGCCGCCGAAGCAATAGCCCTGCACCATGGCGATGGTGGGCTTGGAAAACGTCGACAGGATGTGATGGCGCCAGTTGTGGCTGGCGTTGTTCGACTTCTTGCGCTCAACCGGATCGCCCGCGGTCTCGCGGAAGTACAGCTTCAGATCCTGCCCCGCGCACCAGGCCTCGCCGGCGCCCGCGAGCACGAGCACGCGCGTTTGCGCGTCGTCGTCGAGCCGCGTCAGCGCGTCCTGCATGTCGTAATGCAGGCCCGGGCTCATGGCGTTGCGCTTTTCCGGACGGTTCAGGGTCACGAAGGTGATGGCGCCGTCGCGCGTGATCTTGATGTTGTCGTAGGTTTTGTCGGTCATGCAGTCCTCCTGTTCGCGAAATGATTTGAGGCGCATTCACTAGCGCAAAATTCTCCGCCCGGGAAATTTTCGCGCCGCGGGTCCGCCGGCGTGGATTGTCGGGCGCGCTATCCGCCATTCGCCGCGATAAACCGCAGCGCGGGCGCCGAGAAAGCCGTGTCGCTTGTGCCAAACGTGCACATGCTGGAGAAATGGTTGTGGTCGTCGAGCCTGACGATGGGCGGCGCCTTTTTGTCGCGCAGCGTCAGCGCGCGGGCCATCTCGAAGGCCGGGGCGGCGAGATAGGCGGGGTCGAACTCCGACAGGGCCACGAAAACCGGGACCTTGAAGCCGCCGACATGCGTCAACGCCGAGCGCCGCTCGAACGTGGCCTCGTCGTCGCCGAAATACCGCGCGACATTGGCGCGGACTTCGCCGGGGCGCAGCGCGTACATGCCGCTGGCCAGCACGCCGGCGATCACCTTGTCGCCGCCGCGGATGTCGGGATCGAACAGGTAGCTCGCGACATGCGCCGCGCCGGCGGAATGTCCGAACACCACGACCTTTTTGGCGTCGCCGCCGAAGCGCTCGGCGTTCGCCTTGATCCACTTGACCGCGTTGTCGATGTCCTGGGACGCGGCGGGCCATTGAAACTCGGGCGCCAGGCGGTAGTTGGCGCAGACGCCGACAAAGCCGTGGCGCGCGAAAAAGCGCCCGACGTTGCCGAAAAACACGGGGTCTTGCCGCTTGTCGCCGCCGGTGAAGCCGCCGCCGGGGATGTAAACCACGATGGTCTTGTTTTTCCTGCCGTCTTCGACGCGGTAGACGTCCAGCTTCTGCCTGGGATTGTCGCCGTAGGCGATGTCGAGCGCCTCGGTCACGCCGCTGGGCGGATCGATCAGCGAGGCGAACATCGCCTTGGTCTTTTGGTTCAGCTCGGGATCCGCGCTCGCGCCCCAGGCGCGGATGTTTTTACGGACCTCGTTGGACATGCCGGCCATCGCGCAACTCCGGTTTGAAAACTCACTCCGCCGCCAGCTTCGCCGCGGCGGGAAGGCGGTCGCGGAAATACGGCAGGATTTCCTCGGCGATGGCGTGCTGGTTTTCGGTCACCAGCGCGTGCGGCATGGTGCCGAACTGCGTCTTCGTCAGCGAGATGTTGAACTTGGCGCGGTCCTGCGCCGCGGCGAGTTTTTCGCGCACGGTGTTGGGCGAGCCCACGATGATGATGCCCTTGTCGAGCACGTCTTCCGCCGTTTGCCGCGCGGTTCGGTAGCCGCGCATGGCGCGCACGCGCTTGATCGAGGCGGGGCTCGAATAGCCCGGCGGCATCATCATCGCGGGGTCGCGGGTGAGGAACTCGTTCATATAGGCTTCGAGATGCGGCCGCACGTCGCGCAGCGCTTTCTCGTCGGTCTCGCGCACGAAGATCGCGTTCGACCAGGCGAGCTGGTCGGGCGAGGATTCGTAGCCGGCCTTGTCGGCTTCCTCGCGGAAAAGGTCGAAGGTCTTCGCCACCATCTCGAACGGCGCGAGCGTCTGACAATAGGTGTAGCGTTTTTGCGCGACCCAGCGGACCGTGTCGAGCGAGCCGGACGACGGACAGAAGATCGGCGGATGCGGTTTCTGGTAGGGCGTCGGCCAGGGATTCACATATTTGAAATTGAAGTATTTGCCTTCGTGGACAAACGGCCCGGGCTGCGTCCAGGCGCGGATGATGAGGTCGTGCGCCTCCTGAAAGCGTCCCAGCGATTCCGCCGGATTGACGCCGAAGGAATGATACTCCGCGCCAATGCCGCGCACGAAGCCGGCGATGAAGCGTCCGCGCGTGATGTTGTCGAGCATCGCGAATTCCTCCGCGATCGTCAGCGGATTGTTGACGAGCGGCAGCGCCCGGCCGAGCACGGCGAGCTTGCCCTTGACGCGCCGCGCCAGCGCGCCCGCCATGACGCCGGGAATCGGCATCAGCCCGTAGGCGGTCTGATGGTGCTCGTTGACGATTTGCCCGTAAAAGCCAAGCGAATCCGCGTGCTCCATCTGATCGAGATACTGGTTGTAGAGTTCCGCGCCCTTGACCGGGTCGTACTCCTTGTTCGACAGCGTGACCCACGCGGTGCCGGCGTCGCGGATCGCCTGAAGGTTCACGTCCGCGTAGGGCATAAGGTGGAAGTGGAAGATTTTCATGCGGAAACCCTCTGTCCGGCGATGAAAGTCGAGACGATGGCGGCGAGCTCGGCGGGTTTTTCGAACGCCGCGAGATGTCCGCACCCGGCGATGGTTTCGAGCTTCGCGCCGGGAATGAGATCGCGCCACGCCGCGCCGTAGGCCTTTGGAAACAGCGCGTTCTCCGCTCCCCACGCGACCAGCGTCGGCGCTTCGATCCTTCGCAGCCATTTGCGCAAATGCGGATCGTGCAGGCGCGGCTGCCATGTCAGGCGCGCGGCGTATTGCTGGTTGAGCAGGCGCGTGTCCTCGCTCTCCGGCGTCAGCGTCTCCGCGATGGCGCGCTCGGCGGCCGCGGGATCGTGGGTCAGCCGCCGCAGCGCCTCATCTTCCGTGCCGAGAAAAACGTCGGCCTGCGCGACGCCGTCGACGCGCAGGCCCGCCGCGTTGACAAGCGTCAGGCTGGCGAGCCGGCTGGAATCGCGCGTCGCGAGGTCGGCGGCGATCCAGCCGCCAACGCCCAGGCCGACCAGATGCACGCCGCGCGACGCTCGCGCTTTTAGATAATCGAGATAGAAATTCGCGAGGTCGGAAACGTTGTCCAGCCATTCGGGCGTGGGCGTCGCGTCG
This sequence comes from uncultured Hyphomicrobiales bacterium, assembly GCA_903825465.1. Classification (GTDB taxonomy): domain Bacteria; phylum Pseudomonadota; class Alphaproteobacteria; order Rhizobiales; family Beijerinckiaceae; genus Terripilifer. The sequence continues at coordinate 15,513 of CAIKAR010000025.1, forward strand.
AAGCCGGGGTGCGTGGGCGCTTCGACCGCGTGCTTTTTCGCCAAAGCGGCGTGGAAACCGCCGATCCCGCCGGGCCCGAACACGTCGCCCAGAACCAGAACAGCCGCTCCCGCGCCCGCCCGCGCGACGCGAAGCTCATAGCCGTCCACCTCGACCGCATGCGCGGAAAACTCGCCCATGACGCCTCCAAACCCGCGAAATATCATTTCGCCCACGCTAGAAGCCGGCGCCGCGCCGGTCAAGCGTTCGCGCCCAAGCTTGCCGCGGCGCTTCTGGAAAAAGCGCCGCTGGAACAAAGAGCGTCGCGCTGGCGTTTTCCGAAGCCGGCGACATTCGCTCGCGGCTTGATTGGAGTCATTCGTGAAGATCGAGAGGTTGGATCCGCCGCTGCCGTTGAAAACGCCGCTTGGGTTGGCGAAAGCCCATTTGTACATCGACCGCGGCCGCGACGAATACGGGGAGTGGGTGTGCTTCCTCGACCGCGACGGAACATCATGGACATTCGTCGATCCCGATATCCGCATGAGCGCGACGCCCACCGACAACCGCTTCGAAACGGCGCCTTTCAGAAATCAGAAGGCGTGGGAAAAGCTTTACACGCGGGTTGTTTCCGCGTGCGAGGCTGTGCCGAAGCCGGAATTGCGGCTGGCGCACGCCCGCGCGCCGGACGAGGGCTGATGGACCCGGCGGTCGTCATCGGCACAGTCGCCGCGGTTGTCACGGCGGCGTCGAATTTTCCCCAGGCCGTGAAGACCTACAAAACCCGCGACACCGACGATCTCACTTACGGAATGTTGCTTTTGTTGATGCTGGGGCTCGGGCTCTGGGTGTGCTACGGCTTTATGCGCGGCGACGCCCTTATCGTCGTTTCCAACGCGTGTTCGGAAGCGATGATCTCCTATATTTTTTTCGTGAAGGCGCTTGGCGGCCACCGCTCGGCGCCAAAGGCGGACCCCGCCGAATAAAGAGCGCCGCCGCCATCTGTTCAGCTCTTGCCAACCGCGGCCGCGTCGCGCCATTGTCTCCCCACAACAGGGAGACACGCTCATGTCGGACGAAGCGCTGGATCGCCAAATCATCCGCGAAATCATCGACGCCTGGGCGATTTGCCGCGACAGCGGCGACTGGGAGGGATTGCGCGCTTGCTGGCACGAGGGCGCGGTGATGAACGCCACCTGGTTTCAAGGCGACAGCGAAATGTTCATCGCCAACGCGAAGAAGGCCTTCGATAAAGGCGGCGCCAGCACGCATTTTCTTGGCGGCTCGATGATCGTGTTGCGCGGCGCCCGGGCGGTCGCGCAAACGAAAATGATGATTTCGAGCCGCGACGAGGTCGATGGCGCGCCCTGCGACATCGTGTGCTCCGGCCGTTTCTACGACTTCTTCGAAAAGCGCGGGGGACGCTGGGGCATCGTCGAGCGCCAGCCAATCTACGAGAAGGACAGGCTCGACGCGCTCGACCCGGCGCGCGCGCCGAAATTCGATCCCGCCGTCTATAATTCCATTCCGGAGGGCTATCGCCATCTCGGCTACGTGCAGGTCAAGCGCGGCCTGCCGGTGAAGCGCGACATGCCGGGGCTGCGCGGCCCCGAAGTGGAAAAGCTTTACGCGCGCGGCGCCGCGTGGCTGGCGGAGGCGCGACATTGGCCTTCGTGACATGAGCTTTCGCAACTCTGGTCCGATGAAAATCCTCGCCGCGGCGTTCGCCGCGTTCGCCTTTTGGGCCGCGGCGCCCGCCCGCGCGGAAAATCAAAAGATCGTTGTCGGAATCAACTCGCTGACGGCGATCTACTGGCCCACTTATGTGGCGCGCGCCAAAGGCATGTTCGCCGCGCGCGGCCTCGACGCCGACATCGTGCTTGTCGGCAGCCCCGTCAGCGGCGTGCAGCAGTTGATCGGCGGGTCCATCGACATCGCCCATCCGACTCTCTACGTCGCGGTCAACGCGCTCGCCCACGGCGCCGATTTCAGATTGCTTGGCAGCGTCGTCAACACGCTGCCCTATTCGATGATCGCCTCGTCGAAAATCGCGAGCGCCAGGGACCTCGTCGGCAAGTCGGTCATGCTCGGCTTTCGCACCGACGTGATAACTTTGATGTGGCGCGACTGGGCGAAGGGGCAGGGCGTCAATCCCGACGACATCGACCAGATCTACGACGCGCAGGCCGCCAACCGCTACGCGGCGCTCGCCAACGGAACCGCCTCCGCGGCGATGTTGAACGCGCCATTCGACCTGCGCGCGCAAGGCGAGGGGTTCAAGCGGCTGCTCGATTTCGCGCCGCTGTCGCGCGGCTACGCGATGGCCGTTGTCGCGGCGCGGCCGGATTTTCTCAAGGCGCGGCCGCAAGCCGCGAAGGCCTATCTCGCGGCGACGCGCGACGCCATCGACTGGCTTTACGATCCCGCGCATCGCGACGAGGCGATCGCCATTCTTGCGAAGGACACAAGACAGGACGCGGCGATTTCCGCGGCGACCTACGACGACCTGGTCGCGCGCCAAAAGCCATACGACCGCGCCCTCGATCTGCCGGATTCGTTTCTGGCGCGCACGCTGGAGGGCGCCGTCGCGCTCGGCGACGCGCCGAAGGGCTCGACCCTTCCGGCCGCCGTGAAAGACCTCTCGTTCAGGCCCGAATGACCGCGAATTTCAGCGGGCCGATTCGGGGGCCGATATCGGTCCCGGCGCGTCGGGGTTCGGCGCTGGAGCGTCCTCGACAAGGGGCGGCTTCAAACCCGCGGCGTCGCGCGCGGCGCGCATCGCCGCTGTCGCCGTTTCGATGCCGGCCTTCACAACTTCGGGGTCGGCCCGCATCGGGCCAATTTCGACGCCCGACATGTTTTCCATCACCCGCGCCAGGGCTGGCGTGGGCTCGCCATCCGCTTCGAAAAGCTTGAGATCGTCGTCGGGCGATGTCGCCACGCCGTCGATCGCCTTCAGCGCGTAGTTTTTGAGGCGGGTTCCATCGAGCGCGCAGGCGAATGGCGTGAAGGACGCCGCCCCCGCCGTCGTCGCGAGCGGCCTCGCCAACGCCGCGATTGTCAGGGCGGGCAGGGAGATCTTCGCTTCGCCGGAGCCGGCCGCGATTGTCGGCGCGCGGATCAGCGACACAGGCGCGTCGGGAACGCGGGAGCGGACATAGACGCGCCGCCCGGATCGCCTGGCGGCGAGAAAGCGCGCCCGCAGCGTGTTGCCGAGGCCACGCCGCGCGAGATGGGGGTCGGGGCCCAGATTGGCGCGTCGATGCGACAGCCCGAGCCGCCCGCCACGCGCCAGGATGGGACCGCCACATTGCGGCGGCGCCCATCGCGATACGATCGCCGTCGCGGTGCGGCGCGAGAACTCGAGGTAATAGCGCCGCAACAGCAACGCGGCCACCGCCGCGCCCTCCACCGCGGACGCGAAGGCCGCGTGGCCCTCCGCGTCCGCGGCGATCATGCCGTTCCAGCCCGCGCCTTTAACGCACCAGAAGTTGTTGAGCTTCACGCAGCGGCTCACGCTTTTCGGCTCGCGCCCGGCCAGCAGCGCCGCGGCGTCCTCGTTGCTCAGCGCGAGATGACGCGCGGCCTCGGAGCGCCAGTTGCCAACCGTGCGATCCGCGGCGTTGAAAACCGGCGGCGCGCCCGGCTCGGTTTGCGCGCGCGCCATCTCCGCCAGCGGCGCGGCGAGCATCACGGCCATCCAAATAATCGCGGCGAGCGGTCTCAAGGCTTGTTCCTGTCGGCGGCGCGCCGCCTAGTCGTCGGCTTCCCGCCCGTCGAGCCGGCTTGGCGTGACATAGGCCAACAAGGCGCCGGCGCCGGGAAGCGTCGACTGCCACGCCGTTGTGTCGAATTGAAGAACCACGCAGGCGCACGTCGGGAATCCCTCCGACATCGCCGATCGGGCGGCGGCGTCGCCGGAACCCGTCAGCCCGACCGCGAGTTCGGCCACTCCGGGATTGTGGCCGATGACGATCAATGTGCGAATGTCGTCGGAAACGGCGCGGACTTCCGCGAGGATGTCGGTGGCCTCCGCGTTGTAAAGCCCCGGCGGCGTTCTCCGCGTGGCTTTCGACGGGAAGGCCGCGAAGACGCCGTCGGCTGTCTCCATGGTGCGGCGCGCCGGCGAGACGAGCGCCAACTCGGGCGCGAAGGACGTGGCCGCCAGCCATTCGCCGAATTGTTTGGCGTTTCGACGCCCGCGCGGCGCGAGCCCGCGGGCGAAATCGCCATCGGGCGAAGGGCCAACGGCCTTGGCGTGGCGAAGGATGAGCAGCGTGCGCATGGAGCGATATTAGCAGCGTTTGCCACCGAAGTGGACCTCGTTCGCGTCCGGCGGCGCTCGCGCCCCGGGCCGGCGGGCGGTCGTCAACCGCCGCGTCTGTTCAAAAACGCCAGCCGCTCGAACAGATGCACGTCCTGCTCGTTTTTCAACAAGGCGCCGTGCAGTGGCGGGATGAGTTTGCGCGGATCGCGCTCGCGGAGCGTGTCGGCGCCGATGTCCTCGTTGAGCAGCAGCTTCAACCAGTCGAGGAGTTCCGATGTCGAGGGCTTTTTCTTCAGCCCCGGAACCTCGCGGACCTCGAAGAACATTTTCAGCGCCTCCTCGACCAGCCGCGGCTTGATGCCGGGAAACCGCACCTCGACGATCTTCTCCATCGTCGCGCGGTCGGGAAAGGCGATGTAGTGAAAAAAACAGCGGCGCAGAAACGCGTCCGGCAATTCCTTCTCGTTGTTCGAGGTGATGACGACGACGGGCCGCCGCGCCGCCCTCACCGTCTCGCCGGTTTCGTAGACGTGGAATTCCATGCGGTCGAGTTCGAGCAGAAGGTCGTTGGGAAACTCGATGTCCGCCTTGTCGATCTCGTCGATCAGCAGCACGGGCCGCGCGTCGTGGGCGAACGCCTCCCAGAGCTTTCCGCGTCGGATGTAATTGGCGATGTCGGACACGCGGGGATCGCCGAGCTGGCTGTCGCGCAGCCGCGACACCGCGTCGTATTCGTAGAGCCCCTGCTGCGCCTTCGATGTCGACTTGATGTGCCAGGCGATGAGCGGGACGCCGAGCGCGCCGGCGATTTCCTCGGCCAGCACGGTCTTGCCAGTGCCCGGTTCGCCCTTGATGAGCAGCGGGCGCTCAAGCACAATCGCGGCGTTGACCGCGATCTTGAGATCATCGGTCGCGACGTAGTTTTCGGTGCCATTAAAGCGCATGCGGGCGTCCGTCGATGGGGCGGCGCCGGGCGCCGGCGTCGCCCCTCCGCGTCAGGCGCGACGGATCAGCGACAACAAAATCAGCACTATCACGCCGCCAATCGCCGCGTCGATGATCTCCGCGACAATGCCGGACCCCAGCCGCACGCCGAGCTGCGGCAGAAGCCAGCCCGCGACGACGGCGCCGACAATGCCGATAACGATATTGCCGACGAGGCCGAAGCCCGCGCCTTTGACGATCAAACCCGCCAGCCAGCCGGCGACCGCGCCGATCAACAGCCATATTATCAAACCCTGGGCCGTCATGGTAATCTCCCTCCAACGTAGCTTAACTAATCGCGCGGCCGAGGTTTGGTTCCATTTCGGCCATAATTCGACCGGCCCCGCCGCCAGCGCGGAGCTTACACAGGAAAGCCGATGACCTCCAGAGCCCGCGTCGATGTCCACCACCATGTCCTGCCCGAATTCTACAAGGACGCGCAGCGCGCGGCCGGCATTGTCGCGTCGGCCTACCGCGCCTTTCCCGAATGGAGCGTCGAAAAATCGCTGGCGCTGATGGAGCGGCAGGACATCGCCACGACGATCCTGTCGTTCACCTCGCCCGGCGTGTTCTTCGGCGACCTCGCGCAAACCCGCGCGCTCACCATGCGCTGCAACGATTTCCTCGCGGACATCGCGGCGAAGCGGCCTGATCGCTTCGGCGGCTTCGCCTTCCTGCCGCTGCCCGACGTGGACGCGTCGCTGAAGGAGATCGCGCGGGTCTTCGACGATTTGAAACTCGATGGCGTCTGCCTGCTGACAAGCGTCGATCAGCGTTATATCGGCCACGCCGACTTCGAGCCGGTCTACGCCGAACTCAACCGCCGCAAGGCGATCGTCTTCATTCACCCGTGTTATCCGCCCGGCGGGGAAGCGCGCGACTACGACCTGCCGCGGATGTTGGTGGACTATCCGTTCGAGACCACGAAGGTCGCGGCCAATCTGATTTTGCATGGGGTGATGGAGCGCCTGTCCGACATCCGTTTCATCCTCTCCCACTCCGGCGGGACGCTGCCGATGCTCGCCCACCGCATGGCCATCTTCGACAAGATGCTGGCGCAGCGCGAGAACTATCCGCTGGGCGCGATGGCCTATGTCAGGCGGTTTTGGTTCGACACCGCGCTGTCGGGCGACAAGGTTCCGCTCGACGCGTTGCGCGCCGTCGCCGACCCCTCGCGCATCCTGTTCGGCACGGATTATCCCTACATCCCCGACGACGTCGCGGACCGGGAGACCGCGGGCTTCGACGCCTACGCCGGCTTCGCGCCGGGCGAGCGCGAGATGGTGGAGCGGGAGAACGCGGCGGCGTTGTTCGGGCGGTTTAAGGGGCGGGCGGTTTAATGGGGAGGCGTGACGGTTCCGCGCGCGGGTGTGAACTGGCGCCATGTTTCTGACCTTCTTCGCGTCGCTCAAGGAAGCGCGCGTGCCGGTGACGCCGCGCGAATATCTCGCGCTGATGCAGGCGCTCGACAGGGGGCTCGCGGATCATTCGATCGACGCCTTTTATTATTTGGCGCGGACAATCCTGGTGAAGGACGAGCGCAATCTCGACCGCTTCGACCAGGTGTTCGGGGCGACGTTCAAAGGGTTGGAATCGCTTCTCGACGCGATGGAAAAGGCCGAGATACCCGCGGAGTGGCTGAAAAAAATCGCCGGGAAATATCTTTCCGAGGAAGAGAAAAAACAGATCGAGGCCATGGGCTGGGACAAGCTCATGCGAACCCTCCGCGAGCGCCTGGCGGAACAACAGGGCCGCCATCAGGGCGGTTCGAAATGGATCGGCGCGGGGGGCGTGTCGCCCTTCGGCGCCTATGGCTACAACCCCGAGGGCGTGCGCGTCGGGCAGGACAAGAACCGCAACAACCGCGCCGTGAAGGTATGGGACAAGCGCGAGTTCAAGGACTTGGACGGCGACGTCGAGATCGGCGCGCGCAACATCAAGATCGCGCTGCGGCGCCTGCGCAAGTTCGCGCGCGCGGGCGCGCCGGACGAACTCGATCTCGACGGCACCATCCGCGGCGCCGCCGAGCGCGGCTGGCTCGATGTGAAGATGCGGCCGGAGCGGCGCAACGCGGTCAAGACGCTGCTGTTTTTCGATGTCGGCGGCTCGATGGACTGGCACATCAAGCTGGTGGAGGAGTTGTTCTCCGCGGCTCGCGCGGAATTCAAGCGCATGGAGCATTTCTACTTCCACAACTGCCTCTACGAGTTCGTGTGGAAGGACAACGCGCGCCGCTGGAGCGAGCGCACGCCGACGTGGGACGTGCTCAACCGCTTTGGCCCGGACTACAAGGTCGTTTTTGTTGGCGACGCCGCCATGAGCCCCTACGAAGTCGGCGTCGCCGGCGGCGCGGTCGAGCACAACAACCCCGAGTCGGGCGCGGCGTGGCTTGAGCGGATGACGCGCGCGTACAAGCGCGTCGCGTGGCTCAATCCGATCCCCGAAGCCGAGTGGCGCCATACGCAGTCCATCGGCATGATCGCGTCGGCGATGGAAGGCCGCATGTTTCCGCTGACGCTCGACGGGCTCGAGCGCGCCATGCGGGAACTGGCGAAATAGGTCAGGCTTTCGCCTTGATGGCCGCGGCGACGGCCGCCAGCGCGTCTTGCGCCTTGGCGCCGTCGGGACCGCCGGCCTGCGCCATGTCGGGCCGGCCGCCGCCGCCCTTGCCGCCCAGCGCCTCCGACGCCGCGCGGACGAAATCCACCGCGCTGAAACGCGTTGTCAGATCGGCGGTCACCGCCACCACCACGCCGGCTTTTCCATCCTCGGCGGTGTTCACGATGGCGACGACGCCCGAGCCCAAGCGCGCCTTGGCCTCGTCGGCGAGGCCCTTGAGATCCTTCATTTCGACGCCGGCGACCGCGCGGCTGAAAAACTTAACGCCCTCGATGTCGGCGATGTCGTCGCCGCCCGCCGCGCCGCGGCCGCCCATGGCGAGCTTTTTGCGCGCGTCGGACAATTCGCGCTCGAACTTGCGGCGCTCCTCGACGACCGCGGCGACGCGTTCGCGCGCGTCTTCGACGGGCGTCTTCAACAGGGCCGCGACGTCGCGCAGCCGGCGGCTTTCCTCGTTGAGGTGGCGGCGCGCGCCGTCGGCGGTCTTCGCCTCGATGCGCCGCACGCCCGACGCCACGGAGCTTTCGCCGACGACCGTGATGACGCCGATGTCGCCGGTGCGCGCGACATGGGTGCCGCCGCACAGTTCGACGGAGAAGGCGTGGTTCGC
>CAIKAR010000026.1 GCA_903825465.1 uncultured Hyphomicrobiales bacterium
CCCGCGGGAGCTCGCGCCCGAGGAGGATCAGGGCTTCATCATCGCCATTCTCAAGGCGCCGCAATACGCGAACCTCGACTACATGGAGCAGACCACCGACGAGTTCAACAAGAAGCTGCGGTCCATCCCGGAGCTCGATCACTCCTTCGCCATCAACGGCACGCAGGGCCCGCAACAGGCGTTCGCCGGCCTCATCCTGAAGCCGTGGGGCGACCGCGTCCGCTCGCAAAAGCAGGTGCTGCAGTCCATGCAGCCCATGCTTCTGTCGCTGCCCGGCGTGTCGACGTTCGCGATCCCGCCGCCGGCGCTGCCCGGCTCCACCGGCGGCGCGCCCGTGCAGTTCATCATGCGCACGACCGGCGACTATCAACAGCTCGCGCAAATTCTCGCGCAAGTGCAGGACGACGCGAAGAAAAGCGGGCTTTTCATCTTCACCGACGGCGACCTCAAGTTCGACACGCCGCAGTACAACGTGAAAATCGACGTGAACAAGGCCAACAACCTCGGCATTTCGATGCAGGACGTCGGCCAGTCCCTGGCGACGCTGCTCGGCGGCAACTACATCAACCGCTTCAGCCTTTATGGCCGCAGCTACGAGGTGATTCCCCAGGCGCCCCGCGACTTCCGCCTGACGCCGGACTGGCTCCTTCGCTACCAGATCCGGACCCTCGGCGGCGCGCTGGTGCCGCTTTCCACGATCGCCTCGGTGTCGCAAACGACGCAGCCGAACTCGCTCAACAGCTTCCAGCAATTGAGCGCCGCGACGCTGTCGGCGGTGCCGTTCCCCGGCCACACCATCGGCGAGACGGTGGACTTCCTCAAGAAAGAGGCGGCCGAGAAATTCCCGGAGGGCTACAGCTACGACTGGCAGGGCGACGCGCGCCAATTCGTGCAGGAGGGCAACAATCTCGCCGTCACCTTCCTCTTCGCGCTGATCGTCATCTACCTCGTGCTCGCCGCGCAGTTCGAAAGCTTCCGCGATCCGCTGATCATTCTGATCGCGCTGCCGACGTCGATGTTCGGCGCGATGTTGCCGATGTTGATCGCTGGATTTCTGCCGCCCGGCGTCGGCGGACCTTTCTCCGGCATGACGATGAACATCTATTCGCAAATCGGACTCGTGACGCTGATCGGCCTGATCTCGAAGCACGGCATCCTGATGGTTGAATTCGCCAACAAGACGCAAGAAGAGCTCGGCATGTCGCGACGCGCGGCGATCGAGCACGCGGCCGGCGTGCGCCTGCGGCCGATCCTCATGACGACGGCCGCGATGGTCGTCGGCATGTTCCCGTTGATCATCGCGGACGGCGCCGGCGCGCGCAGCCGCATCGCCATCGGCATGGTGATCGCCTTCGGCATGGCCATCGGCACGATGTTCACGCTGTTCGTGACGCCGGCGGTCTACACGCTGCTGGCGCGGGAGCGGAACCCCGCCGGCGCGCGCGCCGCCGCCGACCCGGCGGCGCTGGACCGCGCGGCGGAGTAGCTCCTCGAAACGCCGTCGCGACAAGACGCCGCTTGGCGGCGCCCTCGCGCTCCCGTAGAATGGCCTCAAATCATTCCATGGGAGCGGGAAATGCCCATCGTTGTTACGCCCACGGGCCCGGCGCTTGGCGCCTTCATCGGCGGCTTCGACGCGCGGCGTATCGCGCCCGAGGACGCGAAGGCGCTCAATGAGGCCTACCTGAAATATCACGTCATCGTTCTGCGCGGCCAAAACATCGACGACGCGCAGCACGTCGAATTCGGGAAGTGCTTCGGCGAGATCGAAAAGGCGCGCTACAAGTCGCCGTTGACCGACCGCGACGACATCATGGTGATTTCAAACATCCGCGAGGACGGCGTGGCCGTCGGTCAATTGCCCGACGGCGAGATGTCGTTCCATTTCGACCGCATCCATCAAGCCAAGCCGTGCCGCGGCGCCGCCCTGCGCTGCCTCGAAACGCCGGGCGAAGGCGGCGACACCTGTTTCGCCAACATGGTGAGCGCCTACGAGACGCTGCCCGAGGCGACAAAGCGGAAAATCGAGGGGAAGCTGGGCGTGAACTCGTTCACTTACACGGCGACCTCGCGCTCCATGAAGGACGGAAGCGGCCCGCGGGCGACCCATCCGATTGTTCGGAGAATCCCCGAAACCGGCGCGAAATCGCTCTATGTTTGCCGGCTGATGACCGATCGCGTCGAGGGGATGGATCCGGCCGAGAGCGACGCGCTGCTCGACGAGCTCTGCGACCACGCGGAAAACCCGCGCTTCGTTTATCAACACCAGTGGCGGCCCGGCGATATCGTGGTGTGGGACAACCGCTGCACTTCGCACGCCCGCACGGACTTCTCCGAAAGCGAGCGCCGCCTGATGAAGCGCGTCACGATCGGCGACAACGCGCTGCCGATGCTGTGAGCGCGGGCTACGCCCGTTTGACGGCTGTGAGCGCGGGCTACGCCCGTCTGGCGGCGTAGCGGCTCTCCGGCCGCGGCAATCCCAGGTTTTCGCGCAGGGTCGCGCCCGCGTATTCCTTGCGGAAAAGCCCGCGCCGTTGCAATTCCGGCACGACGAGATCGCAGAAGTCGGTGTGCTGTCCCGGCATGTAGGGCGGCAGCACGCAGAAGCCGTCGCAGGCTTTCGCCGTGAACCATTCCTCCAGCGTGTCGCAAACCTTCTTCGGGCCGCCGTGGATGAAAAATTTTCCCCGCGCGCCCGCGCAGCGCGCGCCAAGCTCGCGGATGGTGAGTTTCTCGCGGCGCGCCATGGAAACGATGCTGTCGTAATGACCCTTGCTGGCGTTCGTCGGGGGCAGCGGATCGGGCAATTGCTCGTCCATCGAATAGGGGCTGAGGTCGACGCCGCCGAGCATGGTGGAGAGGATCTCGCGGCACACCACGGGATGGATGAGCGACTGCAGCAACTCGTAATCCTCCGCCGCTTTGTCGTCGCTTTCCGCGACGACGACGCTGAGCCCCGGCAGTATTTTAAGGTGGTCGGGGTCGCGGTTGTATTTCGTTTGCATGCGGCCCTTCACGTCGTCGTAATAGGCCTTGGCTTCGGGAATGTTCAGGTGCGGCGAGAAAATCGCCTCGGCGAATTCGGCGGCGAGCTCGCGCCCTTCGTCCGACGCGCCGGCCTGCACTTGCACCGGATAGCCCTGCGGCGGACGCGGACAGTTGAGCGGGCCGCGCACGGAGAACTTATCGCTCTTGTAATCGAGGCTATGCACGCGGCTGGGCTCGAAGTAGAGCCCGCTGTCGACGTCGCGCACGAAGGCGTCGTCGTCCCAACTGTCCCAAAGCCCCTGCACAATCCGCGCGAATTCGCGCGCGCGTCCGTAGCGCTCGGCGTGATTCAGCTGGCCCTCGTGGCCATAGTTGGCGGCCGCCGCGGGCTGCGCCGATGTGACGAGGTTCCAGCCCGCGCGGCCATGGCTCAAATGATCGAGCGACGCGAATTGCCGCGCGAGGCAATAGGGCTCGTAAAAGGTCGTGGAGGCGGTGGCGACGAGGCCGATATTCTTTGTCGCCATGGCCAGAGCGGACAACAGCGTGATTGGCTCGAAATGCGCGACGAACTGCACCGATCGCGACACCGCGTCGATATGCGCTTCGCGGACCGCCTCCGAGTCGGCCAGGAAAATCATGTCGAACTTGGCGCGCTCGGCGGCTTGCGCCATCTCGACGTAGTGCCCGATGTTGACGTTGGCGTCGCGCTGGGCGCGCGGATGCCGCCAGGAGGCGACGTGATGCCCCGTCGGATTGAAATAGGCCGCGAGAGTCATTTGCCGCGTCATGTTTCCTCCGCCCCGCGCTCGCGAGCTACTGCGTCTCGATACCGGAGGTTTTGATAATGCCCTCCCACTTGTCAATCTCGTCGAGCCAAAACTTCTTGGACTCCACGGGCCCCATGTAGATCGCGTCCATGCCCTGTTGCTCGACCAGGCGCTTGAAGTCGCCGGTCTCCGCGACGGCCTTGAACGTCTCGGCCAGCTTGTCGACCACCGCTTGCGGCGTCTTCGCCGGAACCATGATTCCGAACCACGACGTCACTTCCGCGTTGGGCACGCCGAGCTCGCCGAGCGTTGGCACGTCTGGCAGCGAACGGTGCCTTGTCGCGGCCGCGAGCGCGAGGGGGCGGAGCTTTTTCGCGACGATGTTCGGCAGCGCCGTGTTGAGGTTGTCGAACATCATGTCGACCTCGCCGCTCAACACGCCGACCACGCATTCAGACCATCCGCGGTAGGCGACATGCGTGATGTTCGTCCCGGTGCGCAGCTTGAAAAGCTCCGCCGACAAATGCAGCGTCGTGCCGACGCCGTTCGAGCCCATGTTGAGCGTTCCAGGCGCGGCCTTCGCCTCGGCGACAAGTTCGGCGACGCTGTTCGCTTTCAGCCGCGGGCCCGCGACGAGGATGTTCGGCACGCTGGAGAAAATGGCCACCGGCACCAAATCCACGCGTGGATCGTAGCTCGAGTGTTTTTGCAACAGCGCGGTGTTCGCCGTGAACGCGCCGCCCAGCAGCAGCGTGTAGCCGTCGGCGGGAGACTTGGCGACGTAGTCGGAGCCGATATAGCCGCCGGCGCCGCCCTTGGCTTCGACGATGACGGTTTGCTTCAACCTTTCGGTCATGCCCGGCTGCAGCAGGTGCGACATGATGTCGGGGCTGCCGCCGGGCGGCGCCGGCGAGATAATTCTTATCGTGTGGTCGGGATATTGCGCGAAAGCCGGCGCGGCGGAAAAGGCGAACGCGCAGAGCGTCGCCGCGGCGAGCCCGCGATGAAAATGCGTGGTTGCGGACATCTGCGTTTCCCCTGTTGGCGCAACCTCGCCCGCGCCGCGCCGCGCGTCAATCCAGCCCCGCGATCTCCAGCGCCGTCAAATGGTCGCGCAATAATCCCGGCAGTTGTTCCGGCGGCGTGCGGCCGAAACCGCAATAGGCGGCGAGGCCGAAATCCGGCAGGTGCTTCCGCGCGACGGCGAGGCGTTCCGCGAGCGTCGCCATGTTGTGGATGGCGCCCAGGTAGACGCGCGCGCCTTTCGCGTCGAGTTTTTCAAGCGGCGCGTAAAACGCCTCGCTCGTCGTGTCGAGCGTCGGCACGTGAATCCAGTCGACGCGCCGCCGCGTCGCGACGACGGAGGCGTTGATCAGTTCGACCGCGCGGCCCAAATCCGGCGGCGCGAACGCGGGCCAGCCGCCGAACGTGCCGAAGCAGAAATGAAAGCCGAGATGGACGCCTTCGGGCAGGTTCTTCGACAGGCGCTCCACCGGCGCGACTTGCGTGGCGATGTCGGATTCGCGCGGCAGATGTTTGGCCCCGCCATAGACGGCCGAGACTTCCCACGCCATGTCCCACTGGATCGCGAGGTCCTCGTGCGGGATCCGCGCGACAATCACCGCGACTTCGGCGGCGATGGCCTCCTCGAAGCCAGGCCGGATTTTTTCGAGGTCGCCGGGAATTGGAAAATACAACGGGCGGATGACGCTGTTGACCATCGGGATCGAAATCTGAAACCGCATGTCCTTCGGCAGCACGCCCTTCTCGCGCAGCGCGCGGAACACGAAATATGAATTCACCGCCTCGCGCGCGTAGCCGAGCCGCTCGCCGGGGTGGCCGAAGCGCACGTGCTCGACGCCGTTCTTGACCTTGAATTCCCAGGCGTCCTCGCGCGCGCGCGGCCGCAAAACCTCGACGCCATCCACGGGCTTGGGCCGCTTGATCGTGTCGATGTCGAGATGGCCGTTGAACACCGTCCAGCAAAAGCGGTTGACCCAGGCGCGGCGCTCGCCGACCTCGCCGTCCGGCACGGCGGGGAGATGTTTGGCGAGGCCAGCGCCCCAGACGCGCATGACGTCCTCAACGGTGTCGAGGGGGACGCTGCCGACGAGGAGGAGGTTTTTGGGCATGGGCGATGCTTTCGGGCGATGGATTGAATTTCGCTGGAAGTCCGGCGTCAAGAAAAAACACGGCATCAAGAATCGACTGCGCCGTCAAGGGGCTTGGCTCCGCCCTCAGGTTCCGAAATCCGCGGTTTTCCACGCCCCCGGATGCCGCGTGGTCACGCTCCGCAACTCCTCCACATTCGCGCATCCCAACTGCCCGAGCGTGGCGCGCAAATCCTCTGTGTAGAGGCGGATCAAATGCCCTGGTCCTTTTTCACCGAGCGCGCCGAGGCTCCACAGAAACGACTTGCCCGCGAAGGCGGCGTCCGCTCCGCAGGCTATGGCGCGCGCCGCGTCGACACCCGAGCGCACGCCGCTGTCGAGGATGATGGTCGCCTTGTTTCCCACCGCGGCGCGGATGGCCGGCGTGGCGTCGATCGAGGTTGGCAAAGCGTCGATCTGGCGGCCACCATGGTTCGTGACGAACAAGCCATCGACGCCGAGAGCCACCGCGCGTTCGGCGTCGGCGGGATGCAGCACGCCCTTGACGACCAGCGGGCCCTTCCAGACATCGCGGTATTTGGAAATCTCTTCCCACGTGAAGGCGCCGCCCTGCTCGCGGCGGATGAAGGCGGCGGACTCCTCCAGCGACAGGTTCGGCGGCGCGTAGGGGTTGAGCGAAACAAAGCGCGGGATGCCGTTGCGCGCCAGCGACGACAGCCACGCCGGCGAGCGGATCGCGTCCCAGCGCAGGCGCATCGTGAGCTTGAACGGATTGACGATGCCCGCCTTCACCTCGCGCGAACGCACCGTGCGGATCGGCGTGTCCATGGTGAGAACAAGCGCTTGCACGCCGGCGGCCGCGGCGCGGCGCGTTAGCTCGAGGCCGATCTTGTGGTCGTTGTTGGCGAAGCGGTAGAGCTGGAACCACAGCACGTCGGGCGCGATCTTAGCGGCGTCCTCGACCGAAATCCCCGAGAGCACGCCGAGCGTGTAGGGCACGCGCGCGGCCTGCGCGGCCTTCGCCAGATAGGTTTCGGCGCCCGGAAACGCGGTGCCGGGACCGCCGATGGGCGCGACGCCAATCGGCGCCGAATAGGCGCGGCCGAACAGCGTGCAATCCGACGGCGGCGGCTTCACGACCTTGCCGTACCGCGGCACAAGCTGCACCGCGTCGAGCGCCGCCCAGTTGCGCTGGATGCCGCCATCGGCGCCGTTGCCGCCGTCCATGTATTCAAACGCGAAATTCGGCATGCGCTTGCGGGCGTGTTCGCGCAGGTCCATCGCCGTGGGGAACCGGCGCGCCAACGCGAGCCGCTCGGCCGCCTGTTGCGGGGAAACGGCCGCCGCGGGCGGAACAATCTGTCTTGTGTCGTCCATGTCGTCCTCCCGCCGGCGCGTCGACATCAGCGGCGCGCGGCGCACTTAAACCAAAACCGTCGACACTGGAAAGCCCGCGTTATTTGGGTTCGAACGCGTCGCCCCTGGCCGTCAACTCGCCGCCGCCACGCTTGACCGCGCCGCCCGGCAAATAAATTTCGCCGCCCGACGCGATGCCCACCATCGAATGGCGCGGCAGCGGCATGTCGGCGAATTTCGTCCACGTGTTCGTGGCGGCGTCGAAGGCCTCGACCTGCGGATAAACGCCCGAGGGAACCACTGGATTTCCCTCCCCGCCGAACGCGTAGAACTTGCCATTCAGGGCCGCGCCATAGCCGCCGGACCGCCCGGTCGGCATGGGCGCGCGCGTTGTCCACGCGCCGGTCGCGGGGTCGAATTCCTCGACCGCGTCAATATTGTAAACCGGCCGGTCGCGGCCGCCGACAATCAACAGATGGCCATTGACGACGCCGCCATAGACGTGATCGCGGCGAACCTTCATCGGCGCCAGTTCCTTCCACGAATCCTTGGCTGGATCGTAGACGGCGAGGTTCGCCAGGGGCTCATAGGCGGCGGGCGCGCCGGGAGGCCCCGCTGGCGCGCCCGGCGGGCGGCGGTGTTCGCCGCCGGCGTAGTAGATCAAACCGCCGATCGCCGCCGCGAAGCCGGCGCCGCGCGGCGACGGCAAGGGCGCGCGTTTTTCCCATTTGCCCGTCGCGGGATCGAACATCCAGACGTGGTCGATGGGCTCTCGTTTCGGGAAGGGTTCGGTGAATCCGCCGACGACGTAGATCCTGCCGTTCACAACCACCACGCCCTCGTGATGGGGCGCTTCGGGCAGAGGCACGCCTTCACTCCAGGCGTTTTTCGCGATGTCGTAGATCTGGACCTTGTTGTAAGGCGCGTCCTGGTCCGCCCAGCCGCCCATCATGAAGATTTTGCCGTCGAGCAGCGTCGCGCCGGACTCGACTTGAATGGTCGGCATGTCGGCGATTCCGGTCCATGTCGCTTGTCCCGCGGCCGGCGCTTGCGCGAAAGCGTGCGTCGCGAACAACCCGATCGCGCCCGCGAGCGCCGCCCGAATGACAGTCATGTCGTCCTCCCGAAGACGGGCTTCGCCGCCCGCTTTCTTGCATCGTGCCCCGGATTGGCCTTACGAACAAGGACGAAGCGATTTTGCGCGGGCAACGCGATGGGCGGAGACGAACGGGCCGCGTCGCGGCGCGCCACGGCGGGGACCGCGGTCGCCGCCTGCTGCGCGCTGGCCTTGTTGACCTTCGCCCCGCGCGCCATCGTCGGCGTTTATCAGCGGCAGTTGCTCAACGCGTTCGATCTCGGCGGCGACATCGGCGCGAACTGGCAGGCGGCGCAAGCCCTATGCTGGGGCGTTTGCGCGCCCTTCGCCGGCATGCTCGCCGATCGGCTTGGATATTTCCACGCCGCGGCCATTGGCGCCGTGTTGTCGGCGATAGCCATCGCGGCGCTGGGCATATCGACCGAACCCGCCAACCTGGTGTTTTTCGCCGGCGCGCTGCTGGGCGCGGGACTTTCCGGCTTCGCGTTTCCGCTGGCGCTTATTCCCGCCGCGCGGCTCGACGCCGGACGCGGGGCGGGGCTTGTCGCGGCCTCGGCGGCGTTCGGCCCTTTCGTCTTCACGCCAATGGCCTTCGCGCTGCTGGCCTCGATCGGCTGGGTGGGAGGCGTCGCTGTTTTCGCCGCGGCGCTGTGTGGCGGCGCGGCTGTCGCGACCGCGTTCGCCCGCCGCGCAAAACCGCCCACGCAATCCGGCGATATCGCCGGCGGGCAGCCCTCGTTCGCGGCGCTCGGCTTCGTCGTCGCGGTCGCGGGCGTCGACTTCGCTTTCGTGTCGCAACGCTTTCAGAGGTACGTTTTCGACGCGGAGCTTTCGGCCAACACCGGCGCGTCGCTGCTGATCGCTTTTTGCGCGGCGAGCGTCGCGAGCGCCTTCGCGGCGGGCGCGCTTTCACGCGCGCGGCCGGGGCGCGTTCTCGCCGCCGTCGGCGCGGCGCGGCTGGCCTTGACGTTGTGGCTCATTCTCGCGCCGCCGTCGCGGAACTCGGCCTTTGTCGCCGCGGTGCTGCATGGCGCGACGTGGCTGAGCCTGTGGCCGCCCGTCGCCGCGCTGGCGACGCGGTGGTTCGGTCCTGAAAAGACCGGGTTTCGCCTTGGCCCCGGGATTCGCTTGGGCCTATGCGTGCTCGCCTGGCAGATCGGCGGCCTCGCCGGCGGATGGGCGCATTTCCGCTTCGGCGCGTCGCTGCCCTTGTGGTGGGCGCTGACGGCCATGACGGCGCTCGCGATCTGGCCATGCGCTGGCTTTGACGGCGGGTTTTCCCGCGCTCGCGCCGTTCTCCCTCGGCGTCGAGCGAAGCCTTGATGTCGGGTCCGCGCGGCGCGCGAGCGCGGAGAAGGCGTCGCCTCCTCACTCCGGCTCGATGCGCAGATCGGTCGTCACCTTGCGCCAGTAGTCGACTTGATGTTTCAAATAGGCGGCGGCCTTGTCGGGCGCGCCGACGCCGCCTTCCTCGTATTCGTAGCCAAGCTTCGGCCCCATCGCGAGCACCTGAGGATCGCGCATGGCGGCGGCGAGCGCCGCGTTGATTTTCGCGACGATGTCGTCGGGCGTCGCCGCCGGCGCCATGATCATGAACCAGCCGCTGAAATCGAAGTCCGGGAAAGTCTCCGACACGGCGGGAACATCCGGATAGGCGCGAACGCGCTTCGCCGCCGTCACGGCGATCGGCCGCAACACGCCCTCGTCGACGCCGGCCTGCGTGATAGCCACCGGGAAAATGCCGGCTTGCACGCGGCCCGCCATCAGCTCCTGCACGCCATTGACAATATTGGGATAGCTGACGAGCACGAACTTCGTTCCGGCGCGGAAATTCAGGACGCCTCCGGTGACGCCGGCGAGGTTGCGCGGCCCATCGACGCCGATGGACAGCGAGCCCGGCGTCTTCTTGTCCGCCGCGATCAGGTCCGCCAATGTTTTGACCGGCACATCCTTGTGGACGACGAGATAGTTGTGGGAGACCGCGACCATTCCAACCGGCTTGAAATCCTTGAGAGGATCGTAGGGGAGGTTCTTCGTCAAAAAGGGATTCGCCGCCAGCGCGCTCGATGTGGCGAAAAACAGGTGGTAGCCGTCGGGCGCGGCGCGCGCCGCCGCCACCGCGCCGATGACGTTGCTGGCGCCGGGCTTGTCCTCGATGATGATGGATTGGCCGAGCGTCTGTTCCATGCGGCTGGCCATCAAGCGCGCCATCACATCGGGCGCCGAGCCCGCGCCATTCGATACGATCATCTCGATGGGCTTGTTCGGCCAGTTTTGCGCGAGGGCCGGCGCAGCGGCGAGGCACGCGGCGAGCGCCACGCCGGTGAAACACGTTTTGGCGATCATCGAATCCTCCCGGAAAGCGCGCGTTGTTTCGCGTCGCGGCTCATTGCGGCTCAAGATGAAGCGTGGCGATCAGGTCCGACCACGTTTTTGTTTCCCCGCGCAAAAACGCTTCCATCTCCGCCGACGCGTCGCCGACCGGCTGATACATCATGCCGCGAAGCTTGGCCGAGAAATCCGGACGATGGACGATCGCCTGAACGTCGCGGCTGATTTTTTCGACAATGGCCGAAGGCGCGCGCGCTGGCGCGGCCAACGCGAACCAACTGTAGGATTGGAACCCGGGCAGCGCGGCCTCCGCGAAAGTCGGAATGTCGGGAAGCGCGGGCGAACGCTCTTCGCCGGCGACGCCGATGATCTTCGCGACGCCGCCCTTGTGCAGCGGCGCCGAGGTCATGATCACGTCGAACATCATGTCCACCTGGCCCGCCGCGATGTCGGACAACGCCGGTCCCGCGCCGCGATAGGGCACGTGGGTCATGCTGGCGCCGGTGCGCGTCTCGAACAATTTCGCTGTAAGGAAACCGGTCGATGTCACGCCCTGCGACGCATAGGTGAACTTGCCCGGGTTTTTCTTCGCGAGATCGACGAATTCGACGGGATCGCGCGCCGGAAAATCCTTGCGGACCAGCAGCACGTTGGGCAGTTTCGCCATCACCGAAATGGGTTCGAAGCTCGTCGCGTCGTAGCGCGTGTCCTTGAAGAGAAGATTGTTGAATATCAGCGGCCCCGGCGGGCTCGACAACAGCGTGTAGCCGTCCGGCTCGGACCGCGAGAACCGGTCGGTGCCGATATTGCCAACGCCGCCGCTGATGTTTTCGATGATAACGGGTTGTCCCCATACGTTGCTCAACTCGCCGCCGACGAGCCTGGTCAAAGCGTCGAGCGCCGACCCCGGCGGGAAGGCGATGATGATTTTGACCAGACGGTCGGGATATTCCGCGTGGGCGGGAAGAGAAAGCGTCAGCGCGAGCGCGGCGCCAGCGGCGCGAATCGCGAGATTTCGCCAGCCGATCATTTTTCCCCCGTTTCGCCACGCTTCCGTTTCACGCCCCGACTATAGCGCAATCCCGGCCCCCGCCAACCAAACACCGTCGATTTCACGCTTCCGCCTTTCCCTGACACGGGACTCGCCCCATATTGCCGACATGACCCGGCCACCCAAATCGACCTTCCGCACACCGCGCTCCAAGGCGTCGAAACCCGACGTGCAGCCTCTCGATCAGCATCTGGCGGCGCTGTTGAATCCGGCGTTGAACGGACGCGGGTTCGGCGAGGCTCCGCAAAGCGCCTTCGACGCGCGCGCGGTCGTGGACCTCGACCCCGCGCTGGCGGAAGCTCTCGACATCACCCTGCCCACCGACGCGCCCCGCCGCGCCCGGCCACACCGCGAAGCCATCACCGGCGCCACGGCGACAATGGATTCGCTGAAGAACCTGATCGAACAGGGCGATCCAAACCTGCGCGAGAAAACACCGTGGACGCCGCATCGTCCGCCGCGGCCGGAGAAATCCGAGGGCGGCGTCCGCTTCAAGATCGTCAGCGAATTCGAGCCGAAGGGCGACCAACCCAGGGCCATCGACGAACTGGTCGCGGGCGTGAAGGCACAGGAGCGCGACCAGGTGCTGCTCGGCGTCACGGGCTCGGGCAAGACCTTCACGATGGCGCAGGTGATCGCGCGCACCAATCGGCCCGCGCTGATCCTGGCGCCGAACAAGACGCTCGCGGCGCAGCTCTACGGCGAGTTCAAGAGCTTCTTCCCGGACAACGCCGTCGAATATTTCGTGAGCTATTACGACTACTACCAGCCCGAGGCCTACGTCCCGCGCACCGACACCTATATCGAGAAAGAATCCTCGATCAACGAGCAGATCGACCGCATGCGCCACTCCGCGACGCGCGCGCTGCTGGAGCGCGACGACGTCGTCATCGTCGCGTCGGTCTCCTGCATTTACGGCATCGGCTCGGTCGAGACCTACACGGCCATGACGTTTTCGGTGAAGGTCGGCGAAAAAATCGACATGCGGCGCTTGATGGCCGACCTCGTGGCGCTGCAGTACAAGCGGAGCGGCGGCGATTTCTCGCGCGGCGTGTTCCGGGTGCGCGGCGACACAGTGGAATTGTTCCCGGCGCACTACGAGGACCGCGCCTGGCGCATCAGCTTCTTTGGCGACGAGATCGAATCCATCGCCGAGTTCGATCCGCTCACCGGCAAGAAGGCGCAGGATTTGGAATTCGTCAAAATCTACGCCAACTCGCACTACGTCACGCCGCGGCCGACGTTGATTCAGGCGGTCGATTCCATCAAGAGCGAGTTGAAGGACCGGCTTGTGGAACTCAACAACATGGGCCGCCTGCTCGAGGCCCAGCGTCTCGAACAGCGCTGCCTGTTCGACATCGAGATGCTGGAATCCACCGGCTCCTGCGCCGGCATCGAGAATTATTCGCGCTATCTCACGGGCCGCCGGCCGGGCGAGCCGCCGCCGACATTGTTCGAATACCTCCCCGACAACGCGCTCGTCTTCACCGACGAATCCCATGTCACCGTGCCGCAGATCGGCGGCATGTACCGGGGCGACTTTCGGCGCAAGGCGACGCTGGCGGAGTACGGCTTCCGCCTTCCATCGTGTCTGGACAACCGACCGCTTCGCTTCGAGGAATGGGAGGCGATGCGGCCGCAGACGGTGCATGTCTCCGCCACTCCCGGAGGCTGGGAAATGGAGCGCGCCGGCGGCGTTTTCGTCGAACAGGTCATTCGCCCCACGGGCCTGATCGACCCGCCGGTGGAAATCCGCCCGGCGCGCGCGCAAGTCGACGATCTGCTCGGCGAAGTCCGCGAAATGGCGAAGCGGGGCTATCGAACCCTCGTCACCACGCTGACCAAGCGCATGGCCGAAGACCTCACCGAATACCTGCACGAAAACGGCGTGCGCGTGCGCTACATGCACAGCGACATCGACACCATCGAACGCATCGAGATCATCCGCGACCTGCGCCTCGGCGCCTTCGACGCGCTGGTCGGCATCAATTTGCTGCGCGAGGGCCTCGACATTCCGGAATGCGCGCTCGTCGCCATTCTCGACGCGGACAAAGAAGGATTTCTGCGCAGCGAGACCTCGCTGGTGCAGACCATCGGGCGCGCCGCGCGCAACGTCGACGGCCGCGTGATCCTCTACGCCGACCACGTCACCGGCTCGATGGAGCGCGCCATGGGCGAGACCACGCGCCGGCGCGAACGACAGATGGCCTACAACGCCGAGCACGGCATCACGCCGGCGACGATCAAGCGCGGCATCCAGGACATTCTGGGCTCCGTGTACGAGGCCGACCACGTCACCGTCGATATCGGCATGGCGGACGCGCCCGCGATTGGCCACAACCTCAAGGCCACGCTGGCGGACCTCGAAAAGCGCATGCGCGAAGCCGCCGCCAATCTCGAATTCGAGGAAGCGGCGCGCCTGCGCGACGAGGTCAAGCGGTTGCAGGCGGTCGAACTCGCCATTGGCGACGATCCCCTCGCGCGCCAGGGCGAGGTCGAAGAGCGCGCCGGCGCCTTCGCGGGCGAACGAAAATATGGCCGCGCGGCGAATACGCCGGCCTCGCGACCCCACAAACCCACAGATTCGGACATGGGCCCGCACAATTTCGGCGGCGGCGAGGGGAGGCCAACCTCGCGTCCGACGGCGCGAAGCACCGCCGGCAAAGGCGGCATGCACGGCGGAAAGGCGCGGCGGGGGCGATAAATGGCGCCACCGCGAGCGTTTTAACTCCATCTTTACCCTGCCACGAAGACACCCCCCATTGCGGTAACGCCGGGGTAAGGATAAAAATTGTAACCTTTTCGAACCGACGCGTTCTTGGCGGCGGGCAGAATGGATCGCGACGTGACAACGAGTTCTATCGTTTCCACTTGGATTTCCCGCGCCAGCCGGCTGGCGCTTGTCGCCGCCGCGGGCTTCGGCCTCGCCGCCTGCCAGGATTCGGGAGACAGCCTGCGCAACGCGCGCGCCTATCGGCCCATCCCCGACGACGTCGTGGCGCTCATGCAGCAAAAGGACACCGATTCGCACGCGCCAATCCTGATTCGCGCCTACAAGAAGGAAGCCGAATTCGAAATCTGGAAGATGAACGCCAAGGGCGACTACGTTCATCTCAAGACCTATCCGATGTGCCGCTGGTCGGGTCAGCTCGGCCCCAAGGTCAAGGAAGGCGACAGGCAGGTTCCAGAGGGATTCTACACCATCACGCCGGGTCAGATGAACCCGAACTCGGCCTATTACCTGTCGTTCAACGTCGGCTATCCCAACGCTTACGACCGCGCGCACAACTACACCGGCGGCGCCATCATGGTGCATGGCGACTGCTCGTCGGCGGGCTGCTTCTCGATGACCGACCAGCAGATCGCGGAAATCTACGCCATCGCCCGCGAGGCCTTCGGCGGCGGTCAGCGCGGCATTCAGTTCCAGTCGATGCCGTTCCGCATGACGGCGGAAAACCTGGCGAAATTCCGCTTCGACCCGAACATTAAATTCTGGAAGAGCATCAAGGAAGGCTCGGACGAGTTCGACGTGACGAAGCACGAGACGAAAGTCGCCGTTTGCTCCGGCAAATACGTGTTTGGCGAGACGTTGGATGGTCACGTGGACGCCACGGCCGCCTGTCCGTCGATGAAGCCGGACGCGGAGTTGAACGCCCTGGTGGCTGAGAAAGAGCGGGACGACGACGCCAAGGTCGCCGAACTCGTCGCCAAGGGCGTCAAGCCAGTGCGCGTCGTTTACGAGGATGGCGGGCAGAATCCCAACTTCACCAACCACTCCCTTCCAACCAGCCGGCCCGACGCCATCGCGGCTGGCCCGGTTGAAATCCCGATCGACGCCAAGGGCAAACCTCTGCCCGAAAGCGTTCAGGTCGCCAGCGCGGCGCCGTCGAAGCCGGAGACGAAATCTCCGGCGGTGAAGACCACGGCGAAAGTCGAAACGCCCGCCGCCAATTCAACGCAAGTCGCGGCGGCGCCGGCTCCCGCGCCCGAAGCGAAGCCCGCGGAAGAGCAGGCATTTTTCCAAAAATGGCTCGGCGCCAAGCCACCTGCCGCCCCCGCCGCCGTCGATCCGCCAATCGTTTCCGTCGATCCCGCGCCGTCGGACGTCCCCCGCCCGCCCAAACGGCAGGCTCAAAGCCATCCGGTCAAGCCGCAGGCTTCGCTGGCGACGCCGCCCGTGGTCGTGGGCTCGCGCGCCGTCATCCCGGAAAAGTACAGCGCCTACGCGCCGCAGGATCGCTGAAAGCGCGCGGCGGCGATCCGCTGGCGCTATTTCGCTTTGCTCGCGCACACCATCGGTCCGGGCACGCAGGCGATGCCCACCGTGGAACATTGCGCCACGCCCTTTTCGTCGCGGGCGCAGGTTTGGCAGGCGTTGGTCCACTCGTGACAATCCGGATTGTCAACGCCCCAGGCGAACACACTGGCCGGCGTTGACGCGGGAGTTTCGACCGGCGCCGCCGGCGCGGATGTCTCAACCGGCGGCGGATCGTCCGCCCTCGCGACAGGCGGGGCGAGCGAAGCGAACAACAGCGCGAAAAACACGGCGGCAAAACGTTTAGACATGGCTTCGGCTCGTAAAATGGGAGAACGGCGCGCCAGCGGCGATCGCTTCCGACAACTAATAGCCGTTCATATCGACAACGCCCTCGGCCGTCACCAGCACCCATTGGCCCGAACGACGCTCCAGCCGGCGCACGCGGCCCGCGCCCGGCAGCAGGTCGCCTGGCGAGACCTCGCGCACGCCGTCCGCCCCCTCGACAATGGCGACGCCGTCCCTGACGTCGCGCAGCACATAGCCGCCGGTCGGCACGTGCGAGCGTTCGATGGTCTTGACCGGCGCGGGCGCGCCCAACGTCGGCGGAAGCGGCGGCTCCGGCGCGGGCAGCGCGTGGATGGACCCGGTGACATCCGGATTGGCGGCCGGCTTGTCGAGCGTCGGATAGTGGGTCGCCACGGTTTTTTCGATCTTGTCGAGCCGCGCGGCGACTGTCCCCGATTGCGCCGCGGCCGCGGATTTCATTTCCGCGACGCCGGCTTTCACGCGCGCCACAGCCGCGCGTTCCGCCGCGGCCTTGGCCTGCTCCAGCGACGTCGATTTCGATTGCTCCAGGGCCACGACCCGCACGCGCAGCGCCTCGTTGGCCTTGGCGAGCGCGCGCGTCGCCGCGACTTCCTTGAGCGTCATCGCGCCGGCGGCCAATCCCGCGCCTAGCACAATCATCGCGGCCAAAGCGGGCGCGCCGAATCGACGCGGCGCCGGTGGCGACGCTTTGAGAGGCGCTTCCGTGTCGGGCGCGGGCTTGGTCGCGGCGGCCTTCGGACGTTCGGGAAGCGGCGCCTCGTTGGCGATCGCGTCTATGACGATGTTCGCCCGCGGCCGCCGGTTGGGCGCCGACTTGTGGGGCGGCGCCATCGGGGCGAGACCCGACAGCTCGTTCGGCGAGGTTGCCTCGTCCATGGCTAGTCTCCAGCGTGGCCGCGCGCGGCGGGCCCTTTTCCGCGAGAAACTATCCGGTCACAGGGTTAACGCGCGGTTAGCCCCGGCGTCAAAGGCGTTCCCGCGCGCGCAAGTCGGGGAAAAGCCGGCCCCACAGGCCGGAGGCGATCACCGCGCAGACGCCGCCAAACACAATCGTCGTTGTCGCGCCCATGATCGACGCGAGCGTTCCCGATTCAAAATCGCCGAGATTATTCGACGCGCTGGCGACGATGTTGTGCACGGACGCGACCCGCCCGCGCATCTCGTCGGGCGTGTTGATCTGCACCAGGGATTGCCGGATCACGACGCTGATGGAGTCGGCCGCGCCCAGCACGGCGAGGCAAACCATCCCCACGGCCATGTTGGGCGCCAGGCCGAAGCCGATGGTCGCGCCGCCGTAAGCGAAGACGGCGCCCAGCAATACGAGCCCCACCCTGCCGCCAAGCGGCGTATGGGCCAACGCCAGCGCCGCGAGGATGGAGCCGGCGGCGAGGCTCGACCTCAACAGCCCCAGACCCCACGGGCCGACGTGGAAAACGTCGCTCGCGTAAACAGGCAAGAGCGCCGTCGCGCCGCCGAAAAACACCGCGACCAGATCGAGCGACATCGCGCCGAGGACCGCCGGCGACATCCAGATGAAACGCCAGCCGGCGAGCAACATGACGAGATTCACGGGTGGCCGCTTGCGCCCGCTCGCCGTTGGCGTCCCGATCATCAGCGTCGTCGCCAGCGCGACCGCGCCCAGCGCGAACGACAGGGTGAAAGGCACGCGATGGCCAAAGGGATACAAAAGGCCGCCGATGCTCGGGCCCAGAATGGTCGCGAGTTGGTTCGACGTGTTGGACCAGGCGGTGGCGCTGGGAAATTCGGCGTCGGGGACGATGTTGGAAAGCAGCGACATGCTGGCGGGCTGCGAAAACGCCCGCGCGCCGCCGACGACCACCACAAGCGCGTAGGCGGGCCAGACACCAAGGGATTCGGGCGCCGCGATAAAGGCCGCGAGAGCGGCCAGCAACGCGACGCAGGTCAGCGCCAGCACCATGCGCCGGTCGTGCCGGTCGGCGACAGCGCCGGTCACGAAAGACAGCGGCAACGCCGGGGCGAAGGTGAACAACCCAATCAGGCCGAGCGCGAACGGGTCGTGCGTCAGCTCGTAAACGCGCCAGGCGAGCGCCAGCGACAGCATTTGCAGTCCGAGATTCCAGACAAAGCGGCCTGCCAGCAGAAAACGGAAATTCGCGAAACGGAAGACGGCGGCCCCGCCGCGCTGATCGTTTGCCATAAAGTCTCGCCGTGCTCCGCCCGTTCAAATCCGCGCCCCTTCTCGCATCGATTCGCCGTTTCACGCCACCCCGGACCGCGGCGCCAAGTTCCCGACAAAATTCGCCTGCAAATCGCGCGCGAGGCGGATATCGCTCGGGCCGAGCCGTCGCCGCGGGACAAACCGAATTCCACTTCGCTTGAAAAGGCTCTATGCAACCGAACGCCAAGCGGAAGCGGCGGCGCGACATAAGGAACGGATTTGATGCCTTCGGGATGGCGGGTTCTCGCGTCGGCGCTTCTGGCCACCGTGGCCGCGACGCTTTGCGCCCCGCGCGACGCGCTCGCCGACGGCGCTATACGGCTGCGCGCCACGCTCGCCGCCAACCTCGCGCCGGTCGACGAGGGATTGGAATGGCGCGTGTTTCAGGAGCGCGCGGAACCCGACGGCACGCACGCGCTTGTCGCGCAATCCACCGACGCCGCGCCCACGCTGCCACTGCCCGACGGCGACTACGTCGTGCATGTCGCCTACGGCCTGGCGAGCGCCATGCGGCGCCTGTCGCTGCGGGGACAATCCATCGACGCGAGTTTGGTTTTGAACGCGGGCGTACTGCGGATTTCCGGATTCCTGGGCGATGCGTCCGTGCCGGCGAGCCGGCTGCAAATTTCCGTCTACGTGCCCGAACGCGGCGGCGCGGAGGCGCGCATGGTCGTTTCCGACGCGCGCGCGAACACGTCCATAAGGCTGCCCGAAGGCGCCTATCGCATCGTTTCGACCTATCTCGACAAGGAGGGCGCGGGCACGACGCCCGGCGCCGCCGGCCACGCCAACACCACCAATTCCGTCGTCAACGCGGAAGTGCGGGTGCAGGCCGGCAAAATGACCGACGTGGCTCTAAGGCATCACGCGGCGACGTTGACGTTGAAACTCGTCAACGCGCCCGGCGGCGAAGCGCTGGCGAACACCAGCTTTTCGGTTTTGACGCCCGGCGGCGACGTCATTCGCGAATTGATCGGCGCGTTCCCCTCGCTTATTCTGGCCGAAGGCGAGTATGTGATCATCGCCCGGCGCGACAACAAAACCTACCAGGGAACGGTCAAGGTGCAATCGGCGGTCGACAGGGATGTCGAAGTCCTCGCCCAGTGATCTCCGCCCAGTGATTCTCGCCCAGCGGCCACGACGCGGACAACGAAACAAAAACCAGGGGGTTGTCGATGCTGACGTTTTTCGTCGAAATCAAATGCGCGCTGGGCAAGACCTACGCCGTCGCGAACGCCCTCGCGGAAGCGGAGATCGCCTCCGAGATCTACTCCATCGCCGGCAACTACGACATATTGGCCAAGTTCTACGTGCCGCGCGAGACGGACATCGGCCATTTCGTCGGCGAAAAAGTGCAGCCCATCGAGGGCATCGTCGATACCCGCACGATCATCACGTTCAAGGCGTTTTAGGCTACCTCGCCCGCTTGACGTCCGGCGGCGTCGCCTCTTCCTTCAACGAGGCGAGCGCTTCATCGAGGCTCATGCTCGTTTGCGCCTGCGCGCCGAGCCGGCGGATCGAGACGCTCCGCTGCTCGGCCTCCTTCTTGCCGACCACAAGCATGACCGGCGCCTTGGCGAGGGAATGTTCGCGCACCTTGTAGTTGATCTTCTCG
>CAIKAR010000027.1 GCA_903825465.1 uncultured Hyphomicrobiales bacterium
GATGACTTCGGTCGCGCTGCTGGAGAAGAACCCGAAGCCGAGCGACGCGCAGATCCGCGACGCGCTTTCCGGATTGAAGTGCCGCTGCGGCACCCATGTGGCCATCCTGCGCGCCGTCAAGCGCGCCGCGAACGCTTGAGGGGAGCCACGCCATGAACATGCAAATCAACCGCCGCGGATTTCTCGCCGCCACAGGATCGCTCACGATCGCCGTCGCGTTGCCGGGCGGCAAGGCGAAGGCCGCCGTCGCCAACTCGCGCGTTCCGTTGAAGCCCGAGAACCTTTCATCCTACATCACCGTCAACCGCGATGGCTCCGCCATCGGCTGGGTCGGCAAGGTCGACATGGGGCAGGGCACCGAAATCGGCTGGGCGCAAATGGTCGCCGAAGAGCTCGACCTGCCGCTGGCGCGCGTGACGATCGTGCAGGGACACACCAACGCCACCGTCAACATGGGCGGCGCGTCGGGCTCGACCGGCATCTGGCGCGGCGGCGCGGCCATGCGCGCGGCCGCGGCCGAGGCGCGCCTCGTGCTTGTCGGAATGGCGGCGGATAAACTCGGCGTCGCCGCCGACACGCTGGTGGCGAGCGACGGCGTGGTCTCGTCGAAGGACGATCCCTCGAAGAAGGTTTCCTATGGCGACCTGATCGGCGGCCGGCAATTCGTCGAGACGCTGGAATGGAACAAGGAAATCGGCAGCAACCTCGCCGTCAAGGGCAAGGCGAAGCCGAAGGCGCCGTCGGACTACACGATCGTCGGCAAATCCGGCCACCGCCGCCGCGACGTCGCCGACAAGCTGCTCGGCCAGCTCGAATACATGGTCGATGTGAAAGTGCCGGGCATGCTGCACGGGCGCACCATCCGCCCGCCCGTGGCCGGTTCTGTTCCGACCGCCGTCGACGAAGCCTCGATCAAGCACATCAAGGGCGCGAAAGTCGTGTGGGAGAAGGGCTTTCTGGCCGTCGCCGCGCCGCGCGAATGGGACGCGATCAAGGCTTCGCGAGCGCTGAAGGCCACCTGGTCCGACGTCAAGCCGCCGTTCCCGGCGATGGACAAGCTCTACGACGGCATCCGCGCCGCGTCGGTCATTCAACGCGACGTGGACAAGCAAAAAGGCGCCATCGACGAGCCCTTCGCCAAGGCGGCGCGCGTCGTCGAGGCGCAGTACGAATGGCCGTTCCAGTCGCACGCGAACATGGCGCCCGCCTGCGGCCTCGTCGACGCGCGGAAGGACGGCGCGCGCGTGTGGTCCGCGACGCAGAAGCCGCACTACTGCCGCGACGGCATCGCCATGCTGCTGGGCCTCGACCCGGAAAAGGTGGTCGTCGCGTCGATGACGGGGCCGGGCTCCTACGGGCGCAACGACTCGGGCGATGTCTGCATGGACGCCGCCGTGATGTCGCGCGCGCTCGGCAAGCCGGTGCGCGTGCAGGGCATGCGCCACGAGGGCACGGGGTGGGACCCGAAGGCGCCGGCTTCCGTGCACACCTCGCGCGTCGCGCTCGACGCCGACAACAACGTCACCGCGTGGTACTTCGAATCGAAGGTGTTCTCGAAGCGCGACGCGTTCAACAACGAGGGAGACCCCGCCTTCACCCTGACGGGGCAGCTGCTCGGCGTCGATCTCAAGCCGACGCTTATTTTCGGCGGGCCGGACGAAAGCTACGGCTTTCCGAACTTCCAGAAGATCTCCAACATCATCCCGCCGCTGCTCGACCGGTCGTCGCCGCTGCGCACCGCGCACATGCGCGACCCCGGCGGGCCGCAGGTTCATTTCGCCGTGGAGTCGTTCATGGACGAGGTCGCCTACGCCATCGGCGTGGACCCGGTGGCGTTCCGCCTGAAATACGTGACCGACGCGCGCGACAAGGCGGTCATCAAGGCCGCCGCCGACAAGGCGGGCTGGCAACCGCGGACGAGCGCGCGCAAAATCGCCGACGGCGACGTGTTGCGCGGACAGGGCGTGTCCTACGCGTCGCGCGGCGGCACGCGCGTCGCGTCGATCGCCGACATCGAGGTGAACAAGGCGAGCGGCCAGGTCTATGTGCGGAAGATGACGGTGGCGCAGGATTGCGGACAGATCGTCAATCCCGACCTGTTGCGCATGTGCGTCGAGGGCAACGTCTGCCAGTCGACGAGCCGGGCGCTTCACGAGGAGGTGCGCTTCGACGAGAAGAACGTGACCTCCGTGGACTGGCTGACCTATCCGATCCTCGACATGAAGGAGGCGCCGATGGAAATCGACATCGTGTTGATCGACCATCCCGAGGCGCCGCCGACCGGCGCTGGCGAGGCCGCGTCGCGCCCGACCGCCGCGGCGATCGCCAACGCGATCTACGACGCGACGGGCGTGCGCGTGCGCCGCGCGCCGCTGATTCCCGCGCGGGTGAAGGCGGGAATGGCGTAGCGCCGGGTCCGATTTGATCTTTCGAGCCCGCGCGTCGATAAGGCGCGCGGGTTTTTCTCTTTGCTGAGGGTTCGCGGCCATGCCGAAAAAGTCCATCGCCGGCACCGTCGCCGACGCCTATCTCGCCGTGCTCGCCGACCGCGGCGTCGATTGCCTGTTCGCCAACGCGGGCACCGATTTCGCGCCGCTGATCGAGGCGCTGGCCAAGGCCGAGGCCGAGGGCCTGAAGACGCCGCGCCCCGTCACGGTTCCGCACGAGAACGTCGCGGTGTCGATGGCGATTGGCTACTACCTCGCGACCGGCCGGCCGCAGCTTGTGATGGTGCATGTGAACGTCGGCACCGCGAACTCCATCTGCGCGCTGATGAACGCGTGGCGCGGCAACGTGCCGATCCTGATGAGCGCCGGCCGCACGCCCTACAGCGAGGAGGGCGGCCTGCCGGCGAAGCGCTCCGGCGAAATCCACTGGCCGCAGGAGATGCGCGACCAGGGCGCGATGCTGCGCGAATTCGTCAAGTGGGACTACGAGCTGCCGAACGCCGAAACGCTCGAAGTGGCGGTGGACCGCGCGCTCAACATGGCGATGAGCGAGCCGAAGGGGCCGGTTTACCTGACGCTGCCGCGCGAAGTGCTCGCCGCGCCGGCGAATGGCTTTGAATTCCAGTCGCCGTCGCGCCGCCGCGCGGCGTCTCAGCCTTTCCCGGACCCGCGCGCCATCGACGAGGCCGCGGAAATGATCGCGCGCGCGAAAAACCCGCTCATCATCACCTCGTCCGCGGGCCGCGACCCCGGCGACATGGCGCGGCTGGAGGCGTTGGCGGAGCTGTTCGCGATTCCCGTCAGCCAGCGCAAGCCGCGCTATGTGGCGATGTCGAGCGGCCATCCCATGAACATGGGATACGACACCGACGCGATGCTGAAGACCGCCGATCTCATCGTCGTCGCCGAGTGCGACGTGCCGTGGATTCCCGGCAAGGTGGCGCCGAACGCCGACACGCCGATCATCCATCTGGGCGTCGATCCGCTGTTCGGCAACTATCCCATTCGCGGCTTCGCCGCCGATCTCGCCATCACCGGCGTGTTGTCGGCGACGCTGCCGGCGCTGACCCACGCGCTGGAAACGCGCGTGTCCGGCAACAGGGACCAGATCGAAGCGCGGCGCGCGCGGCTCGCCAACGCGTGGAAAATCCAGCGCGGCCGATGGGCGGAGGCGCTGGAGAAGGGCAAGGCGTCCACGCCGCTGTCGGCGGCGTGGATCACGCATTGTCTCGATCAGATCAAGGGCGAGGACGCCGTCGTCATCAAGGAATCGCCGCTGATGTTCGAGCACATGCGCTTCACCAAGCCGGGCACGATGTTTTCCGCCGGCGCCGCGGGCGGTCTTGGCTGGGGGCTTGGCACCGCGCTGGGCGTCAAGGCCGCGCGGCCCGACAGCCTCGTCATCGCGACCTGCGGCGACGGCGCCTACATGTTCGGCAACCCGCTGCCCGCGCATTACGTGGCGGCGGCGGAAAAGCTGCCGATCCTCACCGTCGTTTTCAACAACGCCATGTGGGGCGCGGTGAAGCGCAACACGCGCGAGGTCTATCCCGACGGCTACGCGGCGAAGAGCAACCGCGAGCCGCTGACCTATTTCGACCCCGCGCTGAAATTCGAGAAGGCGGTCGAGGCCGCCGACGGCTACGGCGAGCGCGTCGAAGACCCGGCGAAACTGCCGGCGGCGATCGAGCGCGCGATGAAAGCCATCGAGGTCGAGAAGCGCCAGGCGCTGTTGAACGTGGTTTGCCGCGGGCCGTGAGCGCGCGGCGCGATTGACACCCGCCCGGCGCGTTGTAGGCTCGCCGCAAAGCGCGTGGCGGGAGGAAAGCATGCGGATTTCGTTCGTGGTTGCCGCGCTCGCCGGGTGTCTTTCGCTCGGCGCGCGCGCGCAAACGCTCCCCGGAACGTGGACGCTGAAAGCCCCCATGCCGATGGCGATTGGCGAGGTAGGCGTCGCGCTTATCGACGGCAGGATTCATGTCGTGGGCGGCTCGGCGACCGGACGCATGGCGCAGACCATGCACGTCGAATACGATCCGGCGAAGGATACCTGGCGCTGGCGCAACCCGCTGCCGCGCGAGCTCAGCCACGTGGGCGTCGTCGCCGGCGCGGACGCGCTCTACGCCGTCGGCGGCCTGTCCGACCCGGCGCGCGTTCACACGGGCGCCGTCGACAACGTTTACGCGTACGATCCGAAGACCGACACGTGGCGCGACCTGCCGCCGATGAAGGTTCCGCGCGCCGCGGTCGGCGTCGCCGTCGTCGACGGCCTGCTGCACGCCATCGGCGGCCGCGCGCTCGACAAGTCGACGCTGGCGCTGCACGAGGTCTACAACCCCGCGACCAACGAATGGCGCGAGGCGGCGCCGCTGCCAAGGGCGCGCGACCACATGGCGACGATCGCCGTCGATGGATTGATTCACGTCATTGGCGGGCGCTTCGACGAGGCCGCGAACAACACCGGCCTGCACGACATCTACGATCCCGCGACGGACAAGTGGCAACAGGGCGCGCCCATGCCGACGCCGCGCTCCAGCGTCGCGTTTGGCCTGCTCGGCCGCGAGATCGTCGTCGTCGGCGGCGAATGCCGCGACCACGCGACCTACACGGAAGCGGAAGCCTACGACCTCGCGACAAAAAGCTGGACGACGCTGAAACCGCCGCCGACGGGCCGGCACGCCTTCGGCGCGGCGGCGTTCGGCGACACGCTGTATTTCGCCGGCGGCGCCAAGGGCTGCGGCGGAACCGACAACACCAGCGACATGCTCGCGCTGACGCTGCCATAGGGAAAGAAATCTCATGCGTTACGACATCGTCTGCGTAGGCGGCGGCTTTTCCGGCCTCGTTTCGGCCTGCCGCGCGGCAGAGCTTGGCGCGAAGGCGCTGGTGCTCGAAGCGCGCGAAGAGGAGCGCTATCCCTGTAGTTCGCGCTTCACCACCGGCGTCGTCAACGTCATGGGCGTCGGCGTCATGTCGCCGCCCGACGAGCTCTACGCGGCGATCATGTCGGGCAGCGCGCCCAAGGCGGACCCGCTGGTCGCGCGCGTGGTCGCCGACAACGGCGCGCGCGTCGTTGAATGGCTGTCGTCGAAAGGCGCGCGCTTCATCAACCGCGCGTTGCAGAAGGACCAGCCCGGACAGCGCGTGCTCGCGCCGCCGCGGCGCTTGCAGGCGGGCCTCGACTGGGAGGGCCGCGGCGGCGACACGCTGATGCGGCAATTGGAGGAATTTCTGCGCGGCCGCGGCGGCGATTTGTGGCGCGGCGCGAAGGCCGTGTCGCTGGCGATGGAAGGCGGCGCCTGCGTCGGCGTCGAGGTCGCGCGCGGCGGCGGGACGGAGCGCGTCGAGGCCGGCGCGGTGGTGATCGCCGACGGCGGTTTCGCCGCCAACAAGGAGATGATCGCCAAACACATAACGCCGCGCGCCGACCGCGTGTTCAGCCGCGTCGGGCCGGGCGCGATGGGCGACGGCGTCCGCATGGCGGAGGCCGCCGGCGCGAAAATCGGCGGCTTCGGCGAATTCTACGGCCACGTGCACCACGCCGCCGCGATGACGAACGAAAAGCAATGGCCCTATCCGCATCTCGACTCCATCGCCGAGCTTTGCGTGGTCGTCGGGCCGGACGGCGCGCGCTTCGTCGACGAGGGAAGGGGCGGCGTTTGCATGGCGAACGCCATCGCCGGGTTGCCCGACCCGTTGAGCGCGCACCTCGTCATGGACGACGACGCGTGGGCGAACGAGCCGAAGTATTCGCTCACCGTCGCCTGCAACCCGGCGATGACCAACAACGGCGGGCCGCTGACCACGGCGGCGACGCTCGACGCGCTGGCGAAGGCGATCGGCGCGCCCGCCGCGGCGCTCGCCGACACCGTCGCCAAACACAACGCCTGCGTCGCGAAGGGCGATTTCAGCGGGCTCGCGGTGGCGCGCACATCGCGCAAACACGCGCCGCTGCCAATCGCGAAGGCGCCGTTCCACGCCGTGCCGCTCGCCGCCGGAATCACCGGCACGATGGGCGGCGTCGTCATCACGCCCAACGCGCAGGCCGTGGACGCCGACGGCGCGCCGATCAAGGGGCTTTACGCCGTCGGCACGCCAGTCGCGGGGCTCGAAGGCGGGCCGCGCGCCGGCTATGTCGGCGGATTGTCGAAATCCTTTGTGTTGGGGCTTGTCGCGGGCGAGCATATCGCCGCCAACAAGTGAGCCGCGCGTTTTTCCGAAAGGCGCTGGTCGTGGCGACGCTCGCGGCGCCAGGCTTTTTGACGCTCGCGGCGCCAGCCTACGCGCAAGCCGGCTCCGTCACGATGATCGCGCCCTTCGCCGCGGGCGGCCCGACGGATGTCGGCGCGCGGGCGCTCGCCGACGCGATGGGGCGGAGCATGAAAACGCCCGTCGTCGTCGAGAACATCGGCGGCGCCGGCGGCAACATCGGCGCGGCGCGGGCGGCGCGCGCCAACCCGGACGGAACGACGCTGCTCTACACCAACATTTCGCTGGCGATTTCGCCGGCGCTCTACGATCAGCTCGCCTACGATCCCGCCCGCGATTTCGCCGCGGTGGGCGTGACCAATTTCGCCACCACCATGCTGCTGGCGCGCAAGGACCTGCCCGTCCGCGATGTCGGCGAATTCATCGCCTTTGCGAAGGCGAAGGGGCTGGGCGTGTTGATGGGCAACACCGGGCCGGGCGGCCCCTCCGACCTCTGCGCGCGGCTGATCATGCGCGCGATCGGCGCGCAATTCACGCTCGTCTCCTACAAGGGCACAGGCCCCGCGATGACCGACCTGATCGCGGGCCGGCTCGACGTCATGTGCGATTCCGTCGTCACGGCCGCGGCGCAGACCCGCGCCGGGACGGTCAAGGCCCTCGGCGTCACCGGCACGAAGCGGTCGATCTTCCAGCCCGACACGCCGACGCTCGACGAGCAGGGCCTGAAGGGCGTCGACTACAAGGTGTGGAGCGGCCTGTTCGCGCCGCGCAAAACGCCCGAGGATGCGCTCGACCGCGTCCATGCCGGCTTTGTCGCCGCGCTGGCCGATCCGGATTTCCGCGCCGTCGCCGAAAAGCTCGGGCAGGAAATTCCATCTGGAGACCTCATATCCCGCGCCGGCGCGGACGCCTTTCTGCGCGACGAAATCGCGCTTTGGGGTCCGCTGCTCAAGAACGCCGGCCCGGACGCCGGCAAGCCATAGGAACGATCCCCAATGCAAAACTACCCCATCCTGCGCCTGCTCGAAAAACACGGCGACAGCCTCGCCATCGCGGTGGCGTTGCTGCCGCCGGCCGCGGGGATCGTCGCCGCCGCGCAGGGCGCCAGCGCCTGGTGGCTGGCGGGCGGGCTTGTCGCGGGGGGATTTCTGTATCTGGCGGCGCGCAGCTACATCGAGCTGGTGCGGCTGATGATCGACATGCTGCTGCCGAAATGACCGCTGGACGGGCGCCGATGAAGCTGGCGCAGGCGCCGGACCTGGGATATCATCGCGGCCAGCGCCCGCTGAAGCGGGTCGACGCGCTCCAACGACGCCCGTCCCGAGGGAGGATCACATGAAGGCATCCAGCAGCCTGCGCAGCGTTCTCACCAGTCTCGCCCTGCTCGGCGCGGGCTTCGCGATCACGCCCGTTGTGGCGACCCTTCCGGCGGCGGCGCAAAGCCAGGGCGCGGCGGCCCTGACCGGCAACGTGTCGTCCGCCGAGGAAGGCAAGATGGAGGGCGTCGTGGTCAGCGCCAAGCGCAAGGGCGCGACCTTCATGGTTTCGGTGGTCAGCAACGCGCAGGGCGAATTCAGCTTTCCCAAGGACCGGCTCGTCCCCGGCGACTACGACATCACCATGCGCGCCATCGGCTACACACTGCCCGCGACAACCGCGACGGTGGCCGATTCCAGCCCCGCGCAAATCGATCTGAAACTGAACAAGGCGACGCACGAACAGCTCGCCCTGCAAATGTCCAACAGCGAGTGGATGCAGAGCGCGCCGGGCAGCAACGTCGAAAAAACAACGATGTTGCGCTGCCTCGACTGCCACGGGTTCCAGCGTCCCATCTTCTCGAAAAAGAACGCCGACGAGATGGCGCTCGTGGTGCACCGCATGAGCGCGCACACGGCCAACGCCTCGCCCGATTTCCCGTTCTTCCTCACGGACGCCAACGAGACGCTGGCGAAGCCGCCGACCAAGGGCGAGGCCGATCTCGCCGCCTATATCGCCACGATCAACCTGAGCAAGGGCGACGACTGGTCCTTTCCGCTGAAGCCGATGCCCCGGCCCAAGGGCAAGGCGACGCAGGTCATCGTCACCACCTACGACCTGCCGGGCCTCGCCGCGCCGCACGACACGCTGCGCGACGCCCGCGGCAACGTCTGGTTCTCCGATTTCCAGGAACAATTCATCGGCAAGCTCGACCCGAAGACCGGCGAGACCACGCAATATCCCGTGCCGATCTCGAAGCCGGGCTTCCCCACCGGCAGCCTGATGCTGACGATGGACAAGGAGGGCATGATCTGGGAAGGCATGATGGGCCAGGCGCAGGTCGCCAAGCTCGATCCGAAAACGGGCAAGGTCGATATCCTGCTCGCGCCCGAATGGGACAAGGGCGACACGCGCTTCACCATGATCGACGCGCTGCACTCGGACGTCGACGGCAAGCTGTGGACGAAGACCAACGGCGGGCCCGACCCGAAACACGCCAACAAGCTCTATCAGGTCGATCTCAAGACCGGCGCGTTCAAGGAGTTCCTGCCGCCTCCCGGACGCCGGGACATCGCCGCCTACGGCCTCGTCACCGACCTCGACAACAACGTCTACAGCCTCGACAACAACTTTGATCAGAAGCAGATCTGGCGCACGGACGCCAAGACCGGCGAGGTGCATTACATCGATGTCGTCAACGGCGGCGGCCGCCGCGGCCACATCGATTCGCAGAACCGCCTGTGGTTCTCGCAATTCTACACCAACCGCTACGGCATGTACGATCCGAAGACCGACAAGGTCACGCAGTTCCAGGTGCCGACGCCCTTCGCCGGCGCCTACGACGTGCAGTACGACGACGTGAAATACGCCTGGGGCGCGGACATGAGCACCGACCTCGTGCAGCGCCTCGACCCCGTGACGGGCGAGTGGACGGCCTATCTGCTGCCGATCTCGATCAACACGCGCCACGTCGATGTGCAGAAGACCGACAATCCCTACGGGACGTCGAGCGTGTGGAGCGAAGGCCAGCAGAACGGCAAGATCGTCCACGTCGAGCCGACGACGCCGTAGGACGGGGCGCCTCGCGGGAAACGAAAGGCCCCCGCCGGAAGCGGGGGCCTTTTTCGTTGTGGGGGCCGATTATCTTCCCGGTTGGCCGGCCTGGTGCGCGCCGCGGTCGAGCGGCGAAAACGTCGTGTACATGTTGCACCAGCCGTTCGGGCTGATGTCGCCCTCGACGGAAACACACTTGTTCGGCGTGATGAAATAGGGGCAGCTGCCGCACGATTGGTCGTCGTGGGGCTGCGCCTGATAATGCGCCGCGGCCTGCGATATCAGCGTCTGCGCCTGCGGATGGTAGTCCTGCGCGCGCGCGGCGGCGGCGCCGCAGGCGGTGGCGCAGCCGATGGTCCTGAGCACAGCTCTTCTCGAAATCGACGCGTCGATCGACATAGTTTCGCTCCCCTGCGTTTCCGCGCGTTTCACGTTGTCCGCCCTTCGGAGCGAACTCGACCGAACTTATCCCGGTATTGGCCATTGTGCCAGCCACGTCGCGCCATTTCCCGGAGCGCCTCAAAGCCGCCGCGTTTGTCCGCGATTGACGCCGCCCGATTCGCGGGCGAAACGAGGCCATGGCGAAAAAACGCAAACCCAAGACACCGCCGCCGCGCCGGCCCGAGAAACGGCCCGAGCCCCGGCTTTATCTTTTCGCGCCGCCGCTGGCGGAAGCGGGCGGGTTCCCCGCGCTGCTGGAGGAGGTTTTGAGCGAGGTCGATGTCGCCTGCGTTGTGGCGATGGCGAACGGCGCGGCGCCGGCGGCGCTGCGGGCGCTGCTGCTGGCCCTTGCCCCGGTCGCCGCCCGGCATGGCGCGGCGTTGCTGTCGGGCGAGCCCGAAATGGTCAACGCGGCGGGAACCGACGGCGTCCACACGCGCGGCGCGGGGTCGGCGCTCGACGCGGCGCTCGCGGCGCTCAAGCCCGGCTTCATTGTCGGCGCGAGCGACGCGCGCACGCGCCACGACGCGATGGAGGTTGGCGAGCGCGACATCGACTATCTCATGTACGGCGATCCCGCGCCCGACGGTTGGACGCCGCCGATGGAGGAAACCCTGGAGCGCGTGTCCTGGTGGGCCGAGATCTTCAATATTCCCTGCGTCGCCTTCGCGCCGCGGCTTGAGGACGTGGGTCCGCTAGTCGCCGCCGGCGCCGACTTCATCGCGCTGGGCGCCGCCGTGTGGGACGATCCGCGCGGTCCGGTGACCGCCGCGCGCGAAGCCGAAGACCGCGCGGTCGCGGCGATGGCGGACGCGTGATGGCGTGGGGCTCGCCGCTGCTTCGATTGTCCGCCGCCGTTGTGGCGCTGGCGGGTCCGGCTTTGGCGCAGACGCCGCCGGCCACGCCGGTCGCGCAGACCGCGACGCCCGGCCACCCGCCGCCCGGCGTCGCGCCGGACCTCGCGTTCGCCGCCTATCAGCGCGGCTATTATCTGACGGCGATCTCGGAGGCGAAAAAGCGCATCGACGCCAACGACCGCGCGCCAGCGGCGATGACGTTGATCGGCGAACTCTACAAGGAGGGGCTCGGCGTCAACGAAGACGCGGTCGAGGCGGCCCGCTGGTTCAAGCTCGGCGCGGACAGCGGCGACACCGAGGCGGCGTTCTCTCTCGCCATCGCGTACCTGACGGGCAAGGGCGTCGAGAAAAGCGCTGAAAAGGCGGCGCCGCTGCTGGAAAAGGCCGCCAAGGCCGGGCATCCCGCGGCGCTTTACCAACTCGGCTTGCAGGCGATGAACGGCTATATCCAGGACCCCGCGAAGGCGGCCGGCTATTTTCAACGGGCGATGGACGCGGGCGACTACGACGCCACCTACGCGCTGGCTCTCGCCTATAAGGAGGGCCGCGGCGTCGAGAAGGATTTGACGAAGGCGGCCGCGATCATGAAACAGGCCGCCGACAGCCGCCTTTCGGCGGCGCAGGTCGATTACGCCATCATGCTGTTCAATGGCGAGGGCGCGCCCGCCGACGAGGCCGGCGCCGCGAAATACTTCGGCCTCGCCGCCGCCGCCGACAATCCGGTGGCGATGAACCGCCTCGCGCGGCTTTACGCCTATGGCCGCGGCGTCAAGATCGACAAGGTGGAGGCGATGAAGTGGCACATCCTGGCGCGCTCCGCCGGCGTTCCCGACGAGCGCCTCGACGAGATGCTGAACACGCTGGGCGCGCGCGACAAGGTCGCGGTCGAGGACGCCGTGCGGAAATTCGCGGGGAAGTAGCGGCGGCTTTCACCCCGACTTCGCGAACAGCTCGCGCCCGATCAGCATGCGCCTGATCTCGCTCGTGCCGGCGCCGATTTCGTAGAGCTTGGCGTCGCGCAGCAGGCGCCCCGCGGGATAGTCGTTGATGTAGCCGTTGCCGCCCAGCAACTGCACGGCGTCGAGCGCCAGCTTCGTCGCCTTTTCGGCCGCGTAGAGGATGACGCCGGCGGAATCCTCGCGCGTCGTCTCGCCGCGGTCGCAGGCCTTGGCCACCGCGTAAACATAGGCCCGGCAGGCGTTCATGCCGACATACATGTCGGCGATTTTGCCCTGCACGAGCTGGAATTCGCCGATCGCCTGGCCGAACTGCCGGCGTTCGTGGACATAGGGCAGCGCCACGTCGAGGCAGGCCCGCATGATGCCGAGCGGACCCGCCGCCAGCACGACGCGCTCGTAGTCGAGCCCCGACATCAGCACGTTGACGCCGCGGCCGACCGCGCCGAGCGCGTTCTCCTCCGGCACTTCGCAATCCTGAAACACAAGTTCGCAGGTGTCGCTGCCGCGCATGCCGAGCTTGTCGAGCTTTTGCCCGGTGGAAAAGCCTTTCATCCCCTTTTCGACGATGAAGGCGGTGATGCCCCGCGCGCCGGCGGCGGGGTCGGTCTTGGCGTAGACGATCAGCGTGTCCGCCACGGGACCGTTGGTGATCCACATCTTGGCGCCGTTGAGGACGTAGCGGTCGCCGCGTTTTTCCGCCCGCGTCTTCATCGACACGACGTCGCTGCCGGCCTCGGCTTCCGACATGGCGAGCGCGCCGACCTTGTCGCCGGAGATCAGCTTCGGCAAATACGTCCGCTTCTGGGCTTCGGACCCGTTGCGCCTGAGCTGGTTGACGCAGAGGTTGGAATGCGCGCCGTAGCTGAGGCCGACCGAGGCCGAGGCGCGGCTGACCTCCTCGATGGCGAGGCAATGTTCGAGGTAGCCAAGGCCCGAGCCGCCGTATTCCTCCTCCACCGTCACGCCGTGCAGGCCGAGCGCGCCCATGCGCGGCCAGAGGTCGCGGGGGAAGGTGTTCGACCTGTCGATCTCGGCGGCGCGGGGGGCGATTTCCGCTTGCGCGAAGGCGCTCGCCGCGTCCCGGATCATGTCGGCGGTTTCGCCGAGGCCGAAATTGAAGCCGGGGAGCGCGTTCGAAAGCATGGCGTTTCCGTTCGTTGTTTCGGCGCGGCGCATTATGCGTCGCGGCGGCGCCATCGTCGAGGCCTTCCCAAAATCGCGCCTTCCATGCTATCGCCGCGCCAGTCCCGGGGCGGGGTTTTCCGCGCCCCGCCACCCGCGGAAAAGGGAAGCCCCATGAAATTCTGCATCGTCGGCAATGGCGCCATGGGCGTCGCTCATTTGAAGGCCCTGAAGGCTGTTCCGGGCATGGAAGTGACGGCGATCCAGAGCCGCACCGCCGAAGGCACCGAAAAAACCGCCAAGGAATACGGCGTTCCCTTCCACACGACGGACTTCAACGCCGCGATCACCCGCAAGGACGTGGACGCGGTCATCCTCACGTCGCCGACGCAGATGCACCACGACCAGGCCTCCGCCTGCATGAAGGCCGGCAAGCATGTGCTCATCGAAATCCCGATGACGGATTCGCTCAAGGACGCCGAAGCCCTCGTCAAGCTGCAAAAGGAGACGGGGCTTACGGCGATGGCCGGCCACGTCCGCCGCTTCAACCCCGGCCACCAGTGGATTCATCAGGGCATCAAGGCCGGCCGCCTGACGTTGCAGCAAATTCAGGCGCACACCTACTTCTTCCGCCGCAAGAACATGAACGCGCTGGGCGCGCCGCGCAGCTGGGTCGATCATCTGCTGTGGCATCACGCTTGCCACACCGTCGACATGTTCATCTATCAGACCGGCGACGTGCCGGAACAGATTTACGGCGTCGAGGGCCCGCACCATCCCGAACTCGGGATCGCCATGGATCTCGCGATCATCATGAAAGCCAAAAACGGCGCGATCTGCACGCTCTCGACCTCGTTCAACAACGACGGCCCGATTGGCTCGCCCTATCGCTATATCTGCGACAACGGCACCTACATCGCGTTTTACGACAACCTTGAGAGGGCCAACGGCGAGAAGATCGACACCACTGGCGTCGATGTCTCGCAGAATGGCTTTGAAAACCAGGATCGCGAGTTCATCAAGGCGATCCAGGAAAACCGCCAGCCGAATTCAAGCGTCGAGGACGCCCTGCGGGCGATGCAGACCCTCGACAAGGTCGAGCAGCAGTTGATCAAGAACCGCCACTAAGCCGCTAAAGCGTCGTTGAATAAAGAGCCCCGGCGACGCCGCGTCGCCGGGTTTTTTTCGGCGGCCGCTGTTTCCGCGCTAGGCCAGCGCCTGGTCGAGATCGGCGATGAGGTCGGCGGCGTCTTCGATGCCGACCGACAGGCGCACCACCTCCGGCCCCGCGCCCGCGACGGCTTTCTGATCGTCGGTCAATTGCCGATGCGTGGTCGAGGCGGGATGGATGACGAGCGACCTGGTGTCGCCGACATTCGCCAGATGCGAGAAGAGTTGCAGCTTCTTCACCAGCGCGACGCCCGCGTCGTAGCCGCCCTTGAGGCCGAACGTGAAGACCGCGCCCGCGCCCTTGGGGCAGTATTTCAGCGCGAGGTTGTGATAGCGGTCGCCCTTGAGGCCGGCGTAGCTCACCCACTTAACCTGTGGGTGTCGCGACAGATGCTCGGCCACGGCCAGCGCGTTGTCGCAATGGCGCCGCATGCGCAGCGGCAGCGTTTCGATCCCGGTCAGGATCAGGAACGAATTGAACGGCGAGATGCACGCGCCGAGATCGCGCAGCCCCAGCACGCGGCAGGCGATGGCGAAGGCGAAATTGCCGAAGGTTTCGCCGAGCACCATGCCGCCATATTCGGGCCGCGGCGCCGACAGCATGGGATAGCGCTTGTCGGCCATGAAATCGAACGAGCCGCCATCGACGATCACGCCGCCGATGGAATTGCCGTGGCCGCCGAGGAATTTCGTCGCGGAATGCACGACGATGTCGGCGCCGTGTTCGAAGGGCTTCGTCAGGTACG
Organism: uncultured Hyphomicrobiales bacterium; assembly: GCA_903825465.1. Lineage (GTDB taxonomy): Bacteria > Pseudomonadota > Alphaproteobacteria > Rhizobiales > Beijerinckiaceae > Terripilifer. The sequence continues at coordinate 14,982 of CAIKAR010000027.1, forward strand.
GCGTCGCCAGCGTGTTGTCGACGATCAGCGGCACGCGCGCCCGCTTCGCGATTTTGGAAATCGCCTCGATGTCGCAGATCGGGCCGCCGGGATTGGCGATGGATTCGACGAAGATCGCCTTGGTGCGCGGCGTGATCGCGGCCTCGAAGGCCGCGGGATCGTCGGGGTCGGCCCATTTCACGTTCCAGCCGAAGTTTTTGTAGGCGTGGTTGAACTGGTTGATCGAGCCGCCATAAAGCTTGGTGGAGGCGACGAATTCGTCGCCCGGCGTCATCAGCGTGTGCATCACGAGCGCTTCCGCGGCGTGCCCCGAGGCGACGGCCAGCGCCGCCGTGCCGCCCTCCAGCGCCGCGACCCGCTCCTCCAGAACCGCGGACGTGGGGTTTGTGATGCGCGTGTAGATGTTGCCGAAGGCCTGCAGCCCGAACAGCGAGGCCGCGTGATCCACGTCGTCGAAGACGAAGGAGGTCGTTTGAAAGATCGGCGTCGCGCGCGCGCCGGTGGAAGGGTCGGGCCGCGCGCCGGCGTGGACGGAGAGTGTTGAAAAGCCGGGATGATCGGGTTTTGTCTCTGTCATGTCACAGGCTCGCTGCTAAGGTCGCGTCCATGCTAGGCGCGGGGGCGGGTGGTCGCAAGCGCGCGGAGCCTGACACGGAGGATCGACGCGCGCCACCCGCGGTTCGCGCCAACGCCGCCGTGGCCGCCGTTCGCGCCGGGAGGATCGCATGCGTTACGCCGCCCTTGTCGTTTCCATCGTCGGGATGCTCGTGTTCGCGGGCTTCGCGTCGTTTCACTCAATGTCCATCGTCGGGGTGTCCGCCGGCTGGATCGCCGCCGCTTTCGCCGCGCTGACGGCGCTTGGCGTGTACGACCTGCTTCAGCGCCACCACGCGTTGAAGCGCAACTATCCCATTCTCGCCAATATCCGCTTCGTGCTGGAGAAGGTGCGGCCGGAAATCCGCCAGTATTTCCTCGAAAGCGACCTCGACGGCACGCCCTTCAACCGCACCAAGCGCGCGGTTGTCTACCAGCGCGCCAAGAAGGCGCTTGAGACGCGGCCGTTCGGCACCGAGAAGGACGTCTACGCGACCGGATACGAATGGCTCGCCCATTCGCTGGCGCCGGCGCGCGTCGTCGATCACGACTTCCGGGTGCGGGTCGGCGGCCCCGACTGCGAACACCCCTACGACATCTCGCTGTTCAACATTTCCGCCATGAGCTTCGGCTCGCTGAGCGCCAACGCCATCCGCGCGCTCAACAAGGGCGCGAAAATCGGCGGCTTCGCGCACGACACGGGGGAGGGCGGCTTCTCGGCCTATCATCGCGAATTCGGCGGCGACATTATCTGGGAAATCGGCAGCGGATATTTCGGCTGCCGCAAGCCGGCGGAAACGCCGCAGACGGTCGTGACGGCGGCGGACGAGCGCCAAATCGAACAGCCGCGCCGCCGCGAGTATCAGTTCTGCGAGGAGAAATTCACGGCGCTGGCGGCGTCGCCGCAGATCAAGATGATCGAGATCAAGCTGTCGCAGGGCGCCAAGCCGGGCCATGGCGGCGTGCTGCCGGGCAAGAAGGTGACACCCGAGATCGCCGCCGCGCGCGACGTGGAGGTCGGCGTCGACTGCGTGTCGCCAGCCGCCCACAGCGCGTTTTCAACGCCGCTCGAAATGATGGCGTTCATCGCGAAACTGCGGAAACTGTCGGGCGGCAAGCCCGTCGGCTTCAAGCTGTGCGTCGGCCACAAGACCGAGTTCATGGCCCTGTGCAAGGCGATGGTCGAAAGCGGCGTCGCGCCCGACTTCATCGTGATCGACGGCAAGGAGGGCGGCACGGGCGCCGCGCCGCTCGAATTCACCGACCACATCGGCTATCCCCTGCGCGAGGGCCTGACGTTCGCGCACAATTGCCTTGTCGGCGCGGGCTTGCGCGGCCGCGTGAAGCTCGGCGCGAGCGGACGCGTGGTGACGGCCTTCGACATCGCGCGGACATTGTCGCTGGGCGCGGACTGGTGCAACGCGGCGCGCGGATTCATGTTCGCCGTGGGCTGCGTGCAATCGCAGTCCTGCCACACCGACAGATGCCCCACCGGCGTCGCGACGCAGAACAAATGGCGCCAGCGCGCCATCGTGGTGCCGGACAAGGCCCAGCGCGTCGCCAACTTCCACGCCGGCACGCTGCACGCGCTGGGCGAATTGATCGCGGCCGCCGGCGTGACCCACCCCGCGCAAGTCGGACGCGAGCGCGTCATGCGGCGGGCCTCGTCGACAAAGGTGGAGAGCTTCGCGGAGGTCTATCCCCAAATCGAGGCGGGATGCCTGCTGAACGGCCGGGCCGACGCGGAATACGCCGCGCTGTGGGAACAGGCGGACCCCGCCTCGTTTCAACCCAAGCCGCGCGTGAAGGCGGCGGCCTGACGCCGCGGAGCGGCGACCTGTTTCCCGGTGTCACGGAGCCGACGCGCCGCCCAACAGGCGGCCGTGTTCGATCTTGGGGCAGCGGTTCATGATCACGGTCAACCCGGCGGCTTCGGCGCGGGCCGCCGCTTCGTCGTTGCGAACGCCGAGTTGCATCCAGACGATTTTTGGCAAGGGCGACATCCCCAGCGCTTCGTCGACGACGCCGGCCACCGCCTCGGAATTGCGGAAAATGTCGATCATGTCGACGGGTTCGGGAATGTCCGCCAGCGTCGCGTAAACCGGCGCTCCGGCGATGTCCTTGCCCGCGAGGCCGGGGTTGACGGCCAACACGCGATAGCCGTGGTCCATCAAATATTTCAGCACCCCGAACGATGGCCGCGCCGGATTGTTCGACGCGCCGACCATGGCGATCGTTTTCACGCTCGTGAGAACAGAGCGGAGGTGGTCGTCGGAGTAGGAATCGTGATTCATGGGAGGGCCATTCTGGCGATGGCGCCGGTCGGGGCGCGGCGGAATAAATATCACGGCGATTGTCGGGCGTCCAAGCGCGCGAAGGGCCAGCCGCTACGGCCGCTTCCACGCGCCGCTTTTGCCGCCCGATTTCTCCACCATCCCGATGCCCTCGATGGTCATGAAGCGGTCCACGGCCTTCGCCATGTCGTAGATCGTCAGGCAGGCAACGGAGACCGCCGTCAGCGCTTCCATTTCAACGCCGGTTTGGCCGGCGACTTTCGCCGTCGCGCGGACGCGCACGCCGGGCAGGGCTTCGTCGATTTCGAGATCCACCGCGATCTTCGACAGCATCAGCGGGTGGCAGAGCGGGATCAACTCGTGCGTCCGCTTCGCCGCCATGATGCCGGCGAGGCGCGCGGTTCCCAGCACGTCGCCCTTTTTCGCGTCGCCGGATTTGATCAGCGCGAGGGTTTCCGGCTTCATGCGCACGCGGCCCTCGGCGATCGCGACGCGCGCGGTGACCGCCTTGGCGCCGACATCGACCATGTGGGCCTCGCCTTTCGACGAGAGATGCGTGAGCCCGCTCACGGCTTCGCTTTCGTCAGCGCCGGCCCGTGCAACAGGTCGTGCGTGGCCTTGGTCACGTCGTCGCGCCGCATCAGGCTTTCGCCGACGAGGAAGGTGAAGATGCCGGCGCGCGCCAGCCGCAGCGCGTCCTCGCGTCCGCCAATGCCGCTCTCGGCGACGATGACGCGGTTTTTCGGCGCCTTCTTCGACAGGATTTCGCTGGTTTCCAGCTTTGTCTCGAACGTGTGGAGGTCGCGGTTGTTGACGCCGATCAGGCGCGTCTCAAGCGGCAGCGCGCGCTTCAACTCGGCCTCGTTGTGGACCTCGACGAGCACGTCCATCTTCAAGTCGTGCGCGGCCTTGTTGAGCGCGCTCGCCGTCTGGTCGTCGACGGCGGCCATGATGATCAGGATGGCGTCGGCGCCCCAGGCGCGGGCCTCGTAGACCTGATAGGGGTCGAACATGAAGTCTTTGCGCAGCGCGGGCAGGTTCGTCGCGTTCCGCGCGGCGGTCAGGAATTCCGGCCTGCCCTGGAACGAGGGCGCGTCCGTCAGCACCGAAAGGCAGGCCGCGCCGCCCTTTTCATAGGCCTTGGCCAGCTTCGGCGGATCGAAGTCCTCGCGGATAAGGCCCTTCGACGGGCTCGCTTTCTTCACCTCGGCGATCAGCGCGTAGAGGCCCGCGGAGAGCTTGTCCTCGATGGCGTGGACGAAGCCGCGCGTCGGCGTTTGTTCGGCGATTTTCCGCTCCAGCGCGTGCAGCGGCATGCGCACCTTGGCCTCGGAAACCTCCTTGCGCTTGTAGGTTTCGATATGGGCGAGAATGTCGGCCATGTTGTCAGCCCCGGTTCGACGCGTCGACGAGCTTGCGCAGGGTTTCGCGCGCCCGGCCCGTGTCGATGGCCTCGCCCGCCAGTCCCGCGCCTTCGCGGAGGTTGGCGGCTTTTCCCGCCACGATCAACGCGGCCGCGGCGTTCAGCACGGCGATGTCGCGATAGGCCGACGGCGCGCCCGCCAGCGCCGCGGTCAAGGCGGCGGCGTTGTGCGCGGGGTCGCCGCCGCGCAGATCGGCGGGGTCGGCGCGCTTCAGGCCCGCCTCTTCCGGCGCGATGTCGAAGGACGTTATCTCGCCGTTGTCGAGCGCGACGACATGGGTCGGGCCCGTCGTGGTGATTTCGTCGAGGCCGTCCGAGCCGTTTACCAGCCACACCTTTTCGGAGCCGAGGTTGGCGAGCACGCCCGCCATCGGCTCCAGCATCGCGCGCGAGAACACGCCGACCAACTGGCGCTTGACGCCGGCGGGGTTCGACAGCGGCCCGAGAATATTGAAGATCGTGCGCGTGCCGAGCTCCACCCGCGTCGGGCCGACGTGGCGCATGGCGGCGTGGTGCGTCTGCGCCATCATGAAGCCGATGTTGGCGTCGCGAAGGCACGCCTCGACTTCGGCCGCGCCGATGCCGATCTTGACGCCGAGCGCGGTCAAGACGTCGCTCGATCCGGACTTCGACGAGGCCGCGCGGTTGCCGTGCTTGGCGACGGGCACGCCGCAGGCGGCGACGATGATCGAGGCCAGCGTCGACACATTGTAGGAGCCCGAGCCGTCGCCGCCGGTGCCGACGATGTCGATGGCGTCGGCGGGCGCGCGGACCCCGAGCATTTTTCCGCGCATGGCGGCAACCGCGCCCGTGATCTCGTCGACGGTTTCGCCGCGCACCCGCAACGCCATCAGGAACGCGCCCATCTGGGAGGGCGTCGCCTCGCCGCGCAGCATGTCGTCGAAGGCCGTCTCCGCCTCGGCGCGCGAAAGAGCCGCGCCCGTCGCCACCTTGGCGAGCAGGGGTTTGAACGCGTCCATCAAACGGTCTCCAGGCGGCGCGACGCGTTCCATTCGCGGGCGAGGTCGAGGAAGTTCCTCAACATGAGATGGCCGTGCTCGCTCAAAACGCTCTCGGGGTGGAATTGCACGCCGTGGATCGGCAGGGTCCGGTGCGACAGCCCCATTACCAATCCGTCGGCGGTCCAGGCGGTGACTTTGAGTTCCGCCGGCATCGTCTCGCGCCGCACGACGAGCGAATGATAGCGCGTCGCCTGGAAAGGCCCGTTGACGCCGCGGAAAATCGTTTCGCCGGCGTGTTCTATTTCCGACAGCTTGCCGTGGATCGGCAGCGGCGCGCGGACAACCTCGCCGCCGAAGGATTGGCCGATGGCCTGATGGCCGAGGCAGACGCCCAGCAGCGGCACGCCATGGGCGGCCTTTACGAGGTCGAGGCAAATGCCGGCCTCGTTGGGCGTGCAAGGCCCCGGCGACAACACGATCGCGTCGGGTTTCGCGGCCAGCACTTCGGCCACCGAGACGGCGTCGTTGCGGCGCACGTCGATCTCCGCCCCGAGCGCGCCAATGTAGTGCGCGAGGTTCCAGGTGAAGCTGTCGTAATTGTCGATCAACGTCACGCGTTGCATCGCTGTGTACCCGCTGGCGGGGCGGTTCCCCGGCTGGGGGTCTTTTCCAATGGCCGGCTCCGCCCGTCAAGCTCGCTGGCGCGGCGCTGTTTTCCGTGAAATATTCGGCGCGGTTTCCAATTCCAAGTTGTTTTCATGTTCGGCGTCGCGGGCTTCAAAGACGTATTGTCGGGCGCGCGGGGCGTGGCGCGCCCCGCCGACGCGGGAATCCCGCGCCGCGCGCTCGCCGCGCTGGCCGTTGCCTTTCAAACGGAAATCGACGAACGCCGCTTGTTTTTATGGGCGCCGGCGCTCGGCGGCGCGGGCGTCGGGCTCTACTTCGCCGCCGACCGCGAGCCCTCGCCGCTCTATTCGACGCTGGTGTTCGCGGCGCTCTGCGGCTTCGCGTTTCTCGCGCGTGAAAAGCCCGCGGCCTGGCGTTTGCTCGTGGCGCTCGCCGCGCTGTTTGGCGGCGTCGCCAGCGGATCGCTGCGAACGTGGCGCGTGTCCGCGCCCGTGCTCGACCGGGTGCGCGTCGTCAAGATCGCGGGCTGGTTGGAGGAGGTGGATTTCCGCCGCGAGGGCGCGCGCTTTGTGCTGCGCGTCGCGTCGGCCGAAGGGCTCGACGCCGACGCGACGCCCTACCGCGTGCGGCTGACGACGAAGCGCAACCTCGATGTCGCCGCCGGCGACTTCGTCAAAATGTCGGCGCGGCTGACGCCGCCGGCGCGCGCGGCGCTGCCGGGCGGCTACGACTTCGCCCGCGACGCCTATTTCGCGCGGCTGGGCGCGGTCGGCAACGCGCTGGGCCGGGTCGAGCGCGCCGACGCGCCGTCGGCCGCGGGGATGGGCCTGCGCTTTTTCGCCGGCGTCGACCGCATGCGCAACGCGCTGGCGCGGCGCGTCGAGCGCGTGATCGGTGGCCCCGCGGGCGCGGTTGGCGCGGCGATGGTGACGGGCAAGCGCGATTTTCTCGACGATCCCACGCGCGATGTCATCCGCGAGGCCGGCATCTTCCACATCATCACCATCGCCGGCGTGCAGATGACGCTGGTGGCCGGGATTTTCTATTGGGGATTGCGCCGCCTGCTGGCGATGTCGCGGACCCTGGCGCTGCATTATCCCATCAAGAAATGGGCGGCGGCGCTGGCGATGGCCGGGGCGGTCGCCTACGACCTTTGCACGGGCTCGCGCGTCGGCGCCGAACGCGCGCTGTTCATGACGCTGATCATGCTGGGCGCGGTGCTGTTCGACCGTCAGGCGGTGAGCATGCGCAACCTCGCCTTCGCGGCGCTTTTTGTCGTCCTGTTCGAGCCGGAAGCGATCCTGGGCGCGAGTTTCCAACTGTCGTTCGCCGCCGTCGCGGGCCTCGTGGCCGCCTTCGAGGCGCGGCTCGCGGCGCGGGCGGCCAACGCCAGCCGCGAGGAATATCCATTGCGCGAGGCGCGCGTCGATCCCCGCGACGCCTTCCTGCGCTGGCTGGACAGGACGCGCCACGGACCGTCGCGGACCCTGTTCGCCACGGCTTGCGCGACCGGCACCACGGCTTCGTTCATGGCCTACAACTTCCACGAACTCAGCCCCTATGTGCTGATCGGCAATCCACTCACGCTCGCGATGATCGAACTGTTCGCGGTGCCGTGCGCCATGCTGGGCGCGGCGCTCTATCCGCTGGGGCTCGACGCCCTGGTCTGGCAATGGCTGGGGCTCGGCATCGACTTCGTCCTGTGGGCGGCGTCGTGGATCGCGGCGCTGCCCGCCGCGACGCTGCATTTGCGCGCGTTCGCGCCCGGCGCGATCGTGTTCCTGACCCTCGCGGTCCTATGCGCGGTGCTGTGGCGAAGCGCGCTTCTGCGGGCGGCGGCGATTCCGCTCGCGGCGCTGGGCGTGTGGGGCGCGGCCAGCGGCGCCTCCTACGATGTCGCCATCGCGCCCACCGGCGATGTCGTCGCCGCGCGGGGCGAGGATGGAAACCTCGCGGCCTTTGGCCGCCGCCCCAGTCCGTTTGTCGTCGAGCAATGGCTGCGGGCCGACGGCGACGGACGCAAGCCCGCCGAGGCGATCGCGGCGCTGGCGGGATCGCGCGCCGCGAAATCCGCCGACCATTTTGTCCCCCTGGAGTCCGTCGCGGCGCCGCCGCGATGCGACGCCATCGGCTGCGTCGCGACGCTGAGCGACGGACGGACGCTGGCGCTGGTGCTTGACGCGAAAGGTTTCGCGGAGGATTGCGGCCGGGCCGACATTCTGGTGTCGCCGCTCTCCGCGCCATCGGGCTGCAAGGCGGAGCGCGTTCTCGACAGGCCGGCGCTCGAAGCGCGCGGCGCGACGCTTTTGCGGCTGGATCTCGACCAGATCCATGAACGCGTCGGGCGCGGCCGCGACGAGGACCGCCCGTGGTCGCCCGCGCCCCGGCCGTCCGCGGTCGTTTCACGCGCGGCTGGCGACGCCGATGTGGACGAGGAGGGCGAGGCGCAGTCGCCGCCGTTCAGGTGACAGCCAAGCTTGGGATGGCCGTGTTTTCGCCATTTTGAGGGGCTATTGAAATGTTTAACCGCGACGGAATATGCTGTCGGGCGCGCGTTCCCATTAGGATGGCGTGGTGTGATTGAGGAGACTTTCATGGCTGGTGTGAATGGAACAAGGCTTTTCGCGCGGGGCGCTGTGATCGCGGCCTTGGCGGCGGGTTCGCTCGTGGTCGCGTCCGGCGACGCGTCGGCGCAATGGCGACGGGGCGGTTGGGGCGGCGGCTGGGGTGGCCCGGGCATCGCGGCGGGCGTTCTTGGCGGCGTGGCCGCGGGCGCGATCATCGCGGGCGCCAACCAGGGTCCCTATTACGGCGGTCCGGCGCCGGTTTACGACAGCCCAGGCCCGCGTTGCTGGTTGGAGCGGCGAAACGTGTGGGACGGCTATGGCTACGTCCGCCGGCGCGTCCGGGTTTGCCAATAGGCGGTTCGCCTTCGCTCGATTTCGGGCCCGCGCGGAAATCTCCGCGCGGGTTTTTTTTATCTGAAGATGTCGCGAAACATCGCCTCCCACGCGCTCATGTTTTGATCGACCTCCTCGGGCGAGAACGTCAGCCCCTTGAAGCGGACGCCGTCGGGGATGAGCGAAGCGTCCTTCGGCGGGACGTTCGGATTGGCGGGCAAATAATCCGTGGCCGCGAAGATTTTCTGCCCGGCCTCCGAGATCATGAAATCGAGAAACAGCTTTCCCGCGTTGGGGTGCGGCGCGCCGCGCGAAATCGAGGCGACGTTGAGCGTGACCATCGACGGGCTGACGGGCAGCCACTTCACCGGCGCGCCCTGCGCCGCGCTGATCACCGCGTGATGGTTGAACGTCATCAACCCCATCGCGTACTCGCCCGCGATCACCTGATCGAGCACCTGCCGCGCCGCCACGGGCGTCGCGGCGATGTTCTGGCCGGCGAGCTTCCTCAGGAAGGAAACCCCCGCCGCTTCGCCCCTGTCCTTCAGCGTCAACCCGACAAAGCCAGGGCCGGCGGAACTTGACGGCGTCGATCCCCACGCCATGCGGCCCTTCCACTGGGGGTCGAGCAAGGCGTCCCAGTCCTTGGGCTCTTTCGTCGGCGGCACGAGGTCGGTGTTGACGCCGATGTTGTTGACGAAGAAGTTCGTCGCCGCCCAGTATCCCTGCGCGTCGATCAGGTTCTTCGGCCACGCGGCGGTGAAATCCGGCAGCCATTTTTCGACGAGGTTCTCGCGCTTCAGGACGGGCGTCGTGTTGGTGCCGTCGAAAACATCGGAGAGGATCTTGCCCGCCTTCGCCTCGTTCAGCGCGCGCAGCGCCACCTCGGACGAATTCGCCCGGACAAAGACCACTTTGATCGCGTAGGTTTTCTCGAAGGCGGCGACGAGCGGCGTGACGATCTGCGGAATCGTCTGCACCGTGTACCAGACGACCTGGCCCTCCTTTTTCGCGGCGGCGATCAGCTCGGGCGTGGCCGCGCGCGCGCCGACCGCTGGCGCGATCGTCAACGCGGCGGCGAGGGCCGCGTGAAAATACATGGTTTTGCCTCCCTGACTTTCCGAGCTTCGGCGTCTATATAGCGCGCGAACCCGCCGCCGGTCCAAAACCGGCGAGCGGGCTTTCGTCATTTCGCCGGAATTGTCACCGGAATTGCGCCGCGAGCTTAAAATGCCCGAATCCCGACTGTCCAGCGCCGATCTCGACCCCCGCCGCCGCCGCGCCTTGATGCGCGCGTGGCGGCGCGGCATGCGCGAGATGGATTTTTTGATGGGCGGCTTCGCCGACGCCCGCCTGCCGGGCCTGTCGGAAACGGACCTCGACGATTTCGAGGCGCTGCTCGAACTGCAGGACCGCGACGTGCTGTCGTGGCTGACCGGCGAGGTGGCGCTCCCGGCGGAACACGCGACGCAGGTGTTCGCGGCGCTCAAGGCCTTCCACACCCATCTCAAGCCCATCAACGTGTGACATGAGCGAATTTATCCGCGCCCATTCGGCCCTCGCCGCGGGCAAGCACGTCGTGTTGTCGCGCGCGCCCGACGGCTTCGACGCGCTTGTCGCCGGCGACCTCGCCCGCGCGTTCGCCAAGGCGTCGCAAGACAGGGCGGTGGCGCTCGTCCACGTCGCGCGCGATGGCCAGCGGTCGCGCGCCTTCATGGAGGCGCTCGCCTATTTCGCGCCCGATGTCGAGGCGCTGGAACTGCCGGCTTGGGATTGCCAGCCCTACGACCGCGTGTCGCCCAACGCCGCCGTCGCCTCGCGCCGCATGACGGCGCTGTCGCGCCTCGCGCGCACGCGCTCCTCGGCCGAGCGGCCGCGCGTGTTGTGCGTCACCGTCAACGGAATCACGCAGCGCGCGCCGCCGCGCGCGTGGATCGCGACGGAGAGCTTTTCCGCCGCGCCGGGCAACGCGGTGGCGATGAACGACCTGGCGCAATGGCTGGAAACCAACGGCTTTCTGCGCTCGTCCACCGTGCGCGAGCCCGGCGAATACGCGGTGCGCGGCGGCATTCTCGATCTTTATCCGCCGGGCGCGGCGGAGCCCGTGCGCCTCGATTTCTTCGGCGAGACGCTGGAGACCATCCGCACCTTCGATCCCGAGAGCCAGCGCAGCCTCGCGCAATTGCGCGCCCTCGACCTCGTGCCGATGAGCGAGGTGACGCTGACGACGCAGACGATGAAGCGTTTCCGCCAATCCTACCTCGCCGAATTCGGCGGCCAGACGCACGGCGATTCATTGTATGAAACGGTCAGCGAAGGCCGGCGCCATCCCGGCATGGAGCATTGGCTGCCGCTGTTCCACGGCGGCGCCGACACCCTGTTCGACTATGTCGGCGGCGCGCCGGTGGTGCTCGACGCGCAAGTCGACGAAGTCGCCGCCGAACGCTTCGCGCAGACGCGCGACTATTACGCGGCGCGCAAGAGCGACTACGACCGCGACCACGCCAACGCGGGCTACAAGCCCCTGCCGCCCGACGCGCTGTATCTGGGCGCGGACGAATGGGCGAAGCTTCTCGGCAAGCTGCCGGTCGCGCGCCTGACGCCCTTCGAGGCGCCGGCGGGCGCGGCGCTCGTCGTCGATTGCGGCGCGCGCGCCGGCCGCGATTTCGCGCCGGAGCGGGCCAACGAAAACGTCAACGTCTTCGAAGCCGCGGTCGAACATATCCAGGCCTTGCGCGGCGAGGGCAAGCGCGTCGTCGTCGCGGGATGGACGGACGGATCGCGCGAGCGCATGGCCGGCGTGCTCGCCGAGCACGGATTGAAGAACGCGCGCAACGTCTCCTCGCACGGGCAGGCGCTGGCGCTCGACCGCGGCGCGGTGGCCCTCGCGGTCATGGGCCTTGAGCACGGCTTCGCGACCGACGATGTCGCCATCGTCGGCGAGCAGGATATTCTCGGCGACCGCCTCGCGCGCGCGCCGCGCAAGAGGAAGCGCGCCGCCGACTTCTTCGCCGATGTCGCGTCGCTGTCGGCGGGCGACCTCGTCGTGCATGTCGACCACGGAATCGCGCGCTTCGCCGGATTGCGCACGATCGACGCGGCCGGCGCGCCGCACGATTGCCTCGAACTGCACTACGCCGGCGGCGACAAGCTTTACCTGCCGGTCGAAAACCTCGAATTGCTGTCGCGCTACGGATCGGAGGACACCGAGGCCGCGCTCGACAAGCTCGGCGGCGCGGGATGGCAGAACCGCCGCGCGCGCATGAAAAAGCGCATTCGCGAAATCGCGCAGCAGCTCATCAAGATCGCCGCCGCGCGCCAGTTGCGCGAGGCCCCGCGGATGCTGCCGCCGGAGCATCTCTACGAGGAGTTCTGCGCGAAATTCCCGTGGCAGGAGACCGAGGATCAGCAGAACGCCATCGACGCGACGCTCGACGACATGGCGGCGGGCCGCCCGATGGACAGGCTGGTGTGCGGCGACGTCGGCTTCGGCAAAACCGAGGTCGCGCTGCGCGCCGCCTTCGCCTGCGCGCTCAATGGCAAGCAGGTCGCCGTCATCGCGCCGACGACGCTGCTGGCGCGCCAGCACGCGAAGAACTTCCGCGAGCGCTTCGCCGGCATTCCCGTGACCGTCGCGCACATGTCGCGCATGGTGGCGAACGCCGACCTCAAGGCCGCGCGCGAGGGGCTCGAAGCGGGCAACGTCGACATCGTCGTCGGCACCCACGCCGTGCTCGGCAAGCAGGTGACGTTCCGCGACCTCGCTCTCGTCGTCGTCGACGAGGAGCAGCATTTCGGCGTCGCCCACAAAGAGAAGCTGAAGAACCTGCGCTCGGAAGTTCACGTTCTCACGCTCTCCGCGACGCCCATTCCCCGCACCATGCAACTCGCCATGACCGGCGTGCGCGATCTGTCGATCATCGCGACGCCGCCCATCGATCGCCTCGCGGTGCGTTCCTTCGTGACGCCCTTCGACGAGCTCATCGTGCGCGAGGCGCTGCTGCGCGAACGCTATCGCGGCGGCCAGGCCTTCTACGTCTGTCCGCGCATCGAGGATCTCGAGGAGGTCGCCGCCTTCCTGCGCAAGCACGTGCCCGAGGCGAAATTCGTCATCGGCCATGGCCAGATGTCGCCGGGCGAGCTCGAGGACA
>CAIKAR010000028.1 GCA_903825465.1 uncultured Hyphomicrobiales bacterium
CTGGCGATAGGCGACCGCCTGCTTGGAGAGATCGTCGTAGATGATCACGGCGTGCATGCCGTTGTCGCGGAAGAACTCGCCCATGGCGCAGCCCGAGAAGGGCGCGAGGAACTGCATCGGCGCGGGGTCCGAGGCGGTGGCGGCGACGATGATCGAATATTCCAGCGCGCCGCGCTCTTCGAGCACCTTGACGAACTGCGCGACGGTCGAGCGCTTCTGGCCGATGGCGACATAGACGCAGTAAAGCTTCTGGCTCTCGGGCGCGCCTTCGACGTTTAGGGCCTTCTGGTTGAGGATCGTGTCGAGCGCGATGGCGGTCTTGCCTGTCTGGCGGTCGCCGATGATCAGTTCGCGCTGGCCGCGGCCGATCGGGATGAGCGCGTCGACGGCCTTGAGGCCGGTGGCCATCGGCTCGTGCACCGATTTGCGCGGAATGATGCCCGGCGCCTTCACATCGACGCGGGCGCGTTTGGCGGCCTTGATCGGCCCCTTGCCGTCGATCGGATTGCCGAGCGCGTCGACGACGCGGCCCAGCAATTCCTTGCCGACCGGCACATCGACGATGGCGCCGGTGCGCTTGACCGTCTGGCCTTCCTTGATGTCGCGGTCGGAGCCGAAGATGACGACGCCGACGTTGTCGCTCTCGAGGTTGAGCGCCATGCCGCGGATGCCGTTTTCGAATTCGACCATTTCGCCGGCCTGGACCTTGTCGAGGCCGTAGACGCGGGCGATGCCGTCGCCGACGGACAGGACCTGGCCGACTTCGGTCACCTGCGCTTCGTTGCCGAAGTTGGCGATCTCGCTCTTGAGGATTGCGGAAATTTCCGCGGCGCGGATGTCCATCAGCCGACCTCTTTCATCTTTGTTCGAATGGCGTTGAGTTTGGTGCGAAGCGAGCCGTCGACCATGTTGGATCCAAGCTGGACCACCAGGCCTCCGATGATTGCGGGATCGACCTTGACGTCGACATCGACGCTTTTGCCGCCGGACACCGCGGCGAGCGCCGCCTTCAAGGCGTCCAGATGCTGGGCAGAGAGCGGCTGGGCCACGGTGACCTTGGCGCGGGTCACGCCCTTGGCGGCGTCGTTGAGCTTTTGAAAGTCGGCGATCATCGCTTCGATCGCGAAAAGCCGGCGCTTCGAGGCGACCAGTTTGACGAAATTGGCCGCGAGCCCGGCGATTTCCATCTTCGAAAGAATGGCGTCGAGCGCCTTGACCTGCTGCTCGGCGGTGAAGACGGGGCTGCGCACCAGCCGCTGCAAGTCGGCGTTTTGCGCGACCACCACGGCGAACGAAGCGAGGTCCGCGGAAACTTTTTCCGTCGCCTTCTGGTCCCACGCGAGATCGTACAGCGCCTGGGCGTAGCGCCCGGTCATGCCTGATACGATCGTCTGTTCCTGAGCCACGTTGGCCTCTGCTCTGGCGTTTCTCCGCCAAATGGGCCATCGGGCGTCGAACCAGCGCTCCGCGCGCGATCCGTACGGCTAACGCCGCCGCCCCAACATCCCATTCTTCGTGAGAAACAGTTTCTGGAACGGGGCCGCGAACGCGTGAACGCGGCAGCCCCGAGCGGGGGTCGGGTAACATAATGATTTTAGCGGCGCAACCCTGCCTTGGGCGCGGCTAGAGGATGGAACGTCGCGGGCCCGAAAGAGATTTCGCGCGCGGGGCCGGCGTCGGCGAAATCGGCGATCCAAACCGGGAATTCCGGCGTATATTGATCCGGGACGTCAACAGGCTGGAACCAACATGCCAAATCGCCGCGATTTCATCGTTCTGGGCGCCGCGGGGGCCGCGTGTCCAGCTTTCGCGCAAGGCGCGGCTGTCAGCGCCCGCACCTGCTACACAACGAGCTTCGAGCGATTCGAGGGGCCGGTGTTGCGCCTGTCTGACTTCGCCGGGAAGCCCATTCTGGTTGTCAACACCGCCTCCCTCTGCGGCTACACGCCCCAATACGCGGGGCTTCAAAAGCTTTGGAGCGACATGGGGCCGCGAGGCCTGGTCATGATTGGCGCGCCTTCGAACGACTTCGGCGGCCAGGAACCCGGCGGCAAGGCGGAAATCATGGAAACGGTCCAGGGATATGGCGTCACGTTTCCCATCGTCGCGAAAGTCGTTGTGAAAGGCCCGGAAGCGCACCCTTTTTACCGCTGGGCGGCGCTGGAAAAGCCGCGCGAAACGCCGCAGTGGAATTTCCACAAATATCTTGTGGGCAGGGACGGCCATCTCGCCGCCTCCATTCCAACGGCGGTCGAGCCGATGGATTCGCGCGTCATCGCGGCGATCGAGAAACAATTCACCTCAGGGCCAGCCTAGGGTGGGGGCCAGCCCAGGGCTGAACCCGGCCGGATCGCGCCTGCGGGCGCTCGCCGCCGCCCTTCTGTCGGTGGCTGGCGCCGGCGCCGCTCGCGCCGACGATGTAGCCGAGTTCTACAAGGCCCATCCGGTGTCGCTGGTTGTCGGCCACGAGGCGGGCACGGGCTTCGACCTTTACGCGCGGGTGCTGGCGCGGCATTTCGGACGACACCTTCCCGGCGCGCCAAACGTCGATGTGCGCAACATGCAGGGCGCGTCCGGGCTCGTGGCGGGAAACTGGCTCTACAATGTCGCGCCGAAGGACGGCTCGGTCTTCGCCACGTTCGCCCACACGGTGCTGTTCGAGCCGTTGCTGGGCGACAACACAGCGCGCTTCGACGCGCGAAAGTTCACCTTTCTCGCCAACCTCGAGGACGGATTGCCCATTTGCGGGGTGTCGCCGGGCTCCGGCGTTTCGCGGTTTTCGGACTTGTTGGAAAAGCCGGTTGTGTTTGGCGCCTCCGGCGGCGGCGGTGGACCTCTGTCGCAGGCCACCAACGCCACGCGGGCGCTGACCGGCGCGAAAATCAGCCTGATCAACGGCTACCGCGGCTCCTACGACGTGAAATTGGCGATCGACCGGGGAGAGGTGTTTGGCATCTGCGGCATCAGCGATTCCTCGATCAGAACGGAATGGCGCGACATGCTGGACTCTGGCCGTTTCAAATTCATCCTGCGGCTGGCGCGCAAAACACGTCCCGACCTGTCGGACGCGCCAAGCATCTACGACTACGCGAAAACGCCGGAAGACAATCAGGTCTTCGATCTCGTGTTTGGATTGCAGGCGCTGGGCCGGGTCTATCTCGCGCCGCCCGGGCTTCCCCCGGCGCGGGCCGACGCGCTTGAAAAGGCGATGATGGAAACGGTGGCTGACCCCGCCTTTCGCGCCGACGCCGCCCAGGCCGGCCTTGAACTGCAACCCGCCGACGGCGCGGCGGTTGAAAAGCTTGTGGCGCAATTCTATGCCGCGACTCCCGAGGCGGTCGCGCGCGCCAAAAGCGCTGTTCGCGCGAAATAGGATAAAAAGCATGGAAACTTCGCCAACGCCGCGCAAAAAACTGTCCGCCGCCGCCGAGCGGGCGCTCGCCGAAGCGGCGGAGCGGCGGCGCGTCGCTGAAGCGGCGCGCGTCGAAAAGCCCAAGGAAATCGATGGGCGCGACGGCCCCGACCCTGTCCGTTACGGCGACTGGGAAAACAAGGGACTGGCTGTTGACTTTTAGGTCGTCATAAATACAATTATAGATTGTGTGTTTATTTACCTTTTTAGGATTATTGACATATTTTGCCGATTCTGCCATAAGGCGGCATGGCGATCCGGCATCCCAGCGAATCAATCAATTTCAAGCGCCTCTGGCTTGTGGCGCTCATCGCGCTTGTGGGTTTTTGGGCGACGCCACGCCGCGCCGGCGGCTTTCAGGAGGCGTGGCTGGACCTTTGGCCGCGGGCGCAAACCGCGCCGGCAAGCTTCGTTGTAAGCCGATCCGCCGCGACGACCTCATCCCGCATGGCGAGCGTCGCTGTCAGGCGCGATCATCTGCAGGGACCGTTTCCCGTCGAAGTTCTCAAGGTGATCGACGGCGACACCATTGAGGCGCGCGTGCGGGTCTGGCTTGGCGAGGAGATCACCACGCTGGTTCGCCTGCGCGGCATCGACGCGCCCGAGTTGAAAGCGCGCTGCGGGCGGGAATTGCAAGGCGCGGAGGCCGCGCGCGACGCTTTGGCGGCGTTGCTGGCGCAAGGAGCGGTCAGTCTGGAGGATGTCGCGCTCGACAAATTCGGCGGCAGGGTGGTGGCGTCGATTTTCGTCGATCAACCCGAGGGCGTCGCTCCCCTCGACGTGTCGGACGCCATGCGCAAATCGGGGATGGCGCGCGCCTACGCCGGCGGGGCGCGGGAGACGTGGTGCCCCTTGCCGCCGGTGGCGCGGGGCTGAGAAACTTCTAATTCCCGGCGAAAACTCCGCTTCGCGTTACTGTGGCTTCAAGTCCAGCTCGCTCGCCAGTTGTTTCCAGCTCGCCTGTTGGCCGCGAATAAAATCGGCCGTCCCCTGAACGCTTGTCGGCTGGGCCAACAGGATGCCGAGCGGCACAAGTTTTTCACGCACCTCCGACTTCGCCAGAAACGTCGCGGTTTCGGCGTTGAGTCTTTCCACGATGGGTTGCGGCGTGCCCGTCGGGGCCATCAGCGCGAACCATCCATCGACCTCGAAGCCGGGCAGGGTTTCGCCAACCGACGGCACATTGTCGAGGCCGGGGAAGCGCTTCTTGGAGCTGATGGCGATGGCGCGCAACTGGCCGTTGTCGACAGCCCCCTTCACCGGCAGGGGAGCCGATATGAAAACCTGAATCCGGCCCGAGATCGCGTCCTGAATCATCTGCGGCGTCGCCCGGTAGAGCACTTCGGTCGCGCCGATCGCGCCGCGTTTGTTGAGCAGCCGGCCGGCGACGAGGCCAGAGCCGCTGGTGGCGTCCATCCCAAGCGACAAGTCGCCGGGATGGGCTTTGCCGTAGGCGATCAACTCGGCGATCGAATGAACCGGCAGATCCTTGTTCACCAACACCTCGAAAGGAGAACTGGCGGCGACCAGCGCGACGGCCGCAAAATCCTTCACCGGATCGTATTTGACGTTTTGCAACAGATACATGTTGGACGTCAGCGCCGACGAGTTGGAGAAGAAAATCGTCGCGCCGTCGGGCGCGGCGCGGGCGACGGTCTGCGCGCCCAGAACGCCCGAGCCGCCGGTGATGTTTTCGACCACGACGCTGGCGCCGAGCGTTTGCGACATATGGTCCGCCAGCAGGCGGGCGGTGAGGTCCGTGGCGAGGCCGGGACCGACCGGAACGATGAATTTAATCGGCGCCGAAGGCCAGTTTTGGGCGGCGGCGGGCGCGATGGCGGTCAGCGTCAGCAAGCCGGCGACGCGCAACAATCGCCATGACTTCCGAAATGACATCAAGGTCTCCACTCCCAGGTCCTTTGCATTTCCCAAGTCCTTTGCATTTCCCATGTCCTTTTTCATTTCGCTCCCCGCCGCGACGCGAGCGCCGGATCGCCCCAGGCGACGAAGCCGCAGTTGCGAAATTCGCGTTCGGGCAATCCGTAGCGCATGGGTTTGTGGTCTTCCCCCAAAACGATTCCGCCCGCCGCGCGCAAAACGGCGTCTCCGGCGGCGGTGTCCCATTCCATCGTCGGGCCGAAGCGGGGATAGACGTCGGCGCCGCCCTCGGCGAGCACGCAGAATTTCAACGACGAGCCCATGGACCGTTGTTCTTTAGCGCCAATGCGCGCGAGTTCGGCGGTCGAGCGCGCGTTGAGATGCGAGCGGCTGACCAGAGCGACGAGATTTTCCGGGTCGCCAGGGCGGGCGTGGACCGGGCGCCAACGCTTACGGGGCGGCATCCCTTCCCCGGCCATCACATTGATCGCAAAACAGGTTTTACCGGCGATCCACAAACGCCCCAGGGCTGGCGCATAGACCGCGCCGGCGATCGGGACACCTTGCCTGATGAGCGCGATGTTGACGGTGAAGTCTTCGTGGCCAGCGACGAATTCGCGTGTTCCATCAAGGGGATCAACCAAAATGAAATCCGGACCCGCCGCCGCGCCGCAAAGGCCCTTCGCGGCGCTTTCCTCGGCGATGACTTGAATGCCCGGCGCCCCGTCGCTCAAACCCTTGAGAATAATGGCTTCGGCGGCTTCGTCGGCGTCGGTCACGGGGCTCGAATCGGCCTTTTGCCGGGCGGCTATCCCCAGCGCGTGGTGGCGCATGATCTCGGCGCCCGCCGCGAGCGAGAGAGCGCCGAAAAGTTCCGCGCATTCTTCGCGCGAGAGAGTGGCGGTGGATTTCATGGTCGCGAGACATCCTCCACCGCGGCCTTCCAAACCTCCCACGCGTCGGCGAGACGCTTGGGATCCTGCGCTTCGTCGGGCTCGAGATATTTGATCGGCCGGCCAAACGACAGGGTGACGGCGAGTTGCCGGGCGTTGATCTCGGTGTAGAGGGCGCGGTGGGTCGCCCGTTGGATGTCTTCGCCGACGACAAGGTTGCCGTGGCCGCGAATGAGCGCGACCGAGCGTTGGCCGAGCGCCCGCGCCAGCGCCGCGCCCTGCCGGTTGGTTGTGATGAGCAACCCCTGGGTCAGGCCGGCGTCGCGGACATCGAAACATCCACAACCCTCGGCCAGAAACGCTGCGTTGTGGAGGATCGCCCGCAACGGCTGGTCGGTGACCGAAAACGGAATCACCGCCGGCGAGTGGCTGTGGACGACGGCGTTGACATCCGGCCGGGCGCGATAGGTCTCGCCATGAATGAATCGCTCGAGGAAAAGGCCGCGGCCTTTCGCGTCGATGGGGTTTGAATCGAGATCGAACTCCATGATGTCGCCGGCCATCACGAGCGCTGGCGCGCGCGAGCGCGACAACAAATAGCGGTCGGGGTTTTTCGGATGCCGAACGCTGACGTGCCCCCAGGCGTCGAGCACGCCCTGTTGCGCGAGGATGTGGTTGGCGACGACGAGATCGTCGACGACGGCGTCGAGGGCGGAGGGGTCGGACAAGCGTTTCCCTTGGGGCGATTCTTGATGGCGCGTCAGATTTACGACAAAAACGCGGATTCGGCGAGCGCCCCGAAAATCCGCGTTGTTTTGACAGGCGTCCCCGGTTCGCGCGCCGCCTCCGCCGCGCTATGCTGGTTGCGAGCAACGACCAGCGGGAGCCCGCCATGAAGCCGCCGACATCGCCCGAGGCCGCCGCCGCTTCGGCCAACCTCGACAAGCGCGTCGCGGAGCTTGGCGATTGGCGTGGCGCGACGCTCGCGCGCATGCGGAAGCTCATCCACGAGGCCGACCCGGACATCGTCGAGGAATGGAAATGGGTGAAGCCGACGAATCCCGGCGTGCCGGTGTTTTCGCGCGACGGCATCGTCTGCACGGGCGAAACCTACAAGCAGGTCGTGAAGCTGACCTTCGCGCGCGGCGCCGCGCTCGACGATCCCGCGAAGCTTTTCAATTCGAGCCTCGAAGGCAATGTGCGCCGCGCCATCGACATCGCCGAAGGCGCGACGGTCGACGCGGCCGCGTTCAAGCGACTCGTCCGCGCCGCGGTGGCGGCGAACGCGGCGGCGGTGGCGCAACGCGCCAAGAAGAAAAAATAGCGCCCGGCGCCACGCGATCCCAACGGCTCGTCCCCGCGTATAAGCGTTGCCCCGCTTCGCGATCAGGAACGCGCCCATGAGTTCAGCCACGCCCGCCGTCGTCTGGTTTCGCGACGATTTGCGCCTCGCCGACAATCCCGCGCTTCACGCCGCCGCCGCGTCGGGCGCGCCGGTCCTGTGCGTTTATGTTTTCGACGAGGAAAGCCGCGGCGTCCGGCCCCTTGGCGGCGCATCGCGCTGGTGGCTCCATCATTCGCTGGCCGCTCTCGACGCTTCGCTGCGCGCTATCGGGGGACGCCTGGACATTCTTCGCGGGGCGGGCGCGGAGACCATCGCGGCGCTGGCGCGCGGCGCGCGGCGCGTGGACTGGACGCGACGCTATGGCGCGGCGGAAATCGCCATCGACACCGAAGCGAAGAGCGCTTTGAAGGAGCTGGGCGTCGAGGCCGCGAGCCACAACGGCCAGTTGCTGCGCGAACCCTGGGAACTGAGGACCGGGAGCGGATCGTTCTACCGGGTGTTCACGCCCTTCTGGCGCGCCGCCAACGCTCTGCCGGCGCCGGCGCCGCCGTCGCGCGCGCCCAAAAGCGTCGCGGCGGCCGATTGGCCGGCGGGCGCGCCCAACCGGATCGCGCTCGACGATCTCGGCTTGCTTCCGACCAGGCCAGACTGGGCCAGCGGCCTGCGCGCGGCGTGGACACCCGGCGAGGAGGGCGCGCGCGCGCGGCTCAAGGCCTTTGTCGGCGGGGAATTGCCCGGCTACGCCAAGGGCCGCGATCAACTCGCGGAAGAGGCGACGTCGAGGTTGTCGCCGCATCTGCGTTTCGGCGAAATTTCGCCCCGGCAGATCGTGGCCGCGGCTCGAAAAGCGGCGCACGCGGGCGCCAACGCGGACAAGTTCCTGACTGAAATAGGCTGGCGCGAGTTCTGCTATCACCTGCTGTACCATTCGCCCGACCTGGCGACGCGCAATTTCCAACCAAGGTTCGACGCGTTGCCGTGGCGTTCCGACCAGGCGGGCTTCGACGCGTGGAAACGCGGGCGAACGGGCTACCCGGTCGTCGACGCCGGCATGCGCGAGCTTTGGGCGACGGGGACGATGCACAACCGCGCGCGAATGGTTTGCGCGTCGTTCCTGACCAAGCATTTGTTGATCGACTGGCGCGAGGGCGAACGCTGGTTCTGGGACACGTTGTGCGACGCGGACCCAGCGAACAATCCAGCGCAGTGGCAATGGGTGGCTGGTTCAGGGGCCGACGCCGCGCCCTATTTCCGGGTATTCAATCCGGTCGTTCAGGGCGGCAAGTTCGATCCCGACGGGGCCTATGCGCGCTTGTGGGCGCCCGAACTCGCGAAACTCGACAACAAGCATATCCACGCGCCCTGGACCGCCCCGCCGCGCGCGCTGGCCGACGCGGGGGTTCGCCTCGGCGAGACCTATCCCAGGCCGATTGTCGACCACGCCACGGCGCGCGCGCGGGCGCTGGCCGCGTTCGCCACAACGACGGGCGAAGACGACCCCTAGCCTTTCGCGGGCGGCCGCGCGAAGGGCCAGTCCACCACGCCCGAACAATAGAGCGCCCACCACACAAGCACGGGCTGCAAGGCGAGGCGCGGCGCGTGATACCACCAGCTCAGCGTGTCGCCGCCCGCCGGTATGTTGTAAAACGCGTGTTTCAGATTGGCGGGAAACACGCACACCGCGTAGAGGGCGAGCGCCGCGCCCGCGGCCTTGCGCGTCGCGGGAATGAACAATCCGACGGCGCCGGCGATTTCGCAAAGGCCCGTGGCGAAAATGACGCGCGCCGGAAACGGCACCCAGTCCGGGGTGATCGACAGGAATGGCGCGGGGTCGCCGATGTGCAGAACGCCGGCGGCGAAATAGGCCAGCGCCATGGCCCATCGCATCAAGGTTCGCCCGTCGGGCCGTTTCGCGGGAGTTTTCCCGGCGGGAATTGTCATGGAGCGTTTACGCCTTCGCGCCGCCAAGGTTTCATTCAGCCGCGCGGCACCGCTCAAGACCCCGCCGCGATCAACTTGCCGGTGAACAGCACCGGCCCCGTCGGCGCGCCCGTGGGCGAGCCGCCGCGGGGCTCCAGCGACACGGCGTAGGTGGCGTTCTCGACGATGGCGCGGTCGATGTTGGCGGCCTTGTGGACGGAGGGTTCGCCGTCGTCGACGACGCCGAGCGATTTGGGCGCGCCAAGACGCGCGTCGACGAGCCACAATTGATAGCTGTGTTGCGGGTCGGACGGCGCCGCCACGGGCCGCACGGTCAGCACGCGCGTGTCGATGTTGACGTTGATCACGAAGGCGGGCGACGCCGCGTCCTTTTGCAGGACGGCGACAAATTCGCGCGAGGGCGGGCTGACAAGCGGCCAGACGGCGACGCCGACAACCAGGCTCGCCGCCAGCGCGCCGGACACAAGCGCGGCGGCGCGCCAGCGCGACAGGCGCCGTCGCAGATCGACGATATTGGCGGCCGGGGCCGGCGGCGCGTCGAGGCGCGCCTCGATCTTCTCGAACACGCCTTGGGGCGGCGCCGACGGCGGAATGGACTCCGCCAGCGGCGACAACCGGCTTTCCCAGGCGTCGATGGCGGCGTCGAGCGCGGGCTCGCGCGGCCGGCGCGCGGCGACAGCGGTCCTCTCGGCGGCGTCGAGCGTGCCGAGGACGTATTCCGCCGCGAGGGCGTCGATGTCGCCGGCGTCGGTCATGACGACACGCAAATCCTCAATTGTTCAAGGCCGCGGCGCAGCCACGTCTTGATCGTCGGCTCGGGCCGGTTGAAGCGCTTCGCGAGTTCCTCGCGCGAGACGCCGCGGTAATAGGCGAGGAGGATGATCTTGCGCTTTTCCTCGTCGAGCGCGGCGAGGCATGTCATCAATTTCCGCAGAGCCTCGCCGCGTTCGCGCGACGCGAGCGGATCCTCCGTTTCGCCGGCGGGCTCGAATCCCTCCGGAAACGCCATCGTTGGCGCGCGCTTGCCGGCGCGGATGGCGTCGAGCGCGCGGTTGCGCGCGACGGTCGCCATCCAGCCGATGGGCGAACCCTTGGCGCGGTCGAACTGTCCGGCGCGTTCCCAGATCGTCACATAGACCTCCTGCAACACCTCTTCGGCGCCGCCGCCGCGCCCGAGGATGCGGACCACGACGCCGAAAATCCTGCCCGACGTCGCCGCGTAGAGGTCCGAGAAAGCCCGCCGGTCGCGCGCGGCGACGCGATCCAGCAGGCCGGCCAGGTCGGCGGCCGGCGGCGGCTCGGGTTGATCGCCAGTCGATGTCCGCGTCACGCTGCCCGCCCCTGTGTCGAAAGCAGGATAGCACACGCGGCGCGAACGAACAGAAACCGCCGGGCCGGCGTCGAGACAGTTACGGTGGCGCTTGCGGAAAGTTTCGCGGCGCGCGGCGCCAATGCTACACTGTTGATTAACTCGGGCGTGGCACCCTTGTCTCGACCCGCGCGACGGCCGACCTTGCCTTGGAACGCCTCTCGGCTATGAAGCGATCAGTCTCCCGACTCCGCTGATTCGCGGACGGCGGGACGGTCGGCGACGTTTCCCCGCGTGTGAGTTGAAACCCCAGCCGCGCTTGCGGCTCCAACCACGGACGACGCCCATGACGAGCCCCCACGCCGCGCTTTCCACAGCCGCCCAGCTCTTCGACGGCGACGGCGGGGAGAAGCCCACGCCGCGCGCCATTCTCACGCTCGACGCTCTCGATCTGGCCGCGCTTCTCTGCTCGCGCGTCTGCCACGACGTGATCAGCCCGGTTGGCGCGATCGTCAACGGGCTCGAAGTGCTCGAAGACGAGAAGGACGCCGAAATGCGCGCCTTCGCCACCGAGCTTATCAAGAAGAGCGCCAAGACGGCCTCCGCCCGGCTGCAATTCTGCCGCCTCGCCTTCGGGGCCGCGGGCTCCGCCGGCGCGTCGATCGACACGGGCGACGCGGAGTCGGTGACGCGCAACCTGATCGCCGACGACCGCACGAAGATCGTCTGGAACGCCCCGCGCGTCCTGCTGCCGAAGAACAAGGTCAAGCTGATGCTCAACCTGTGCCTGATCGCCGGCGCGGCGATTCCGCGCGGCGGCGTCATCATGGTCACGGTCGAAGGGGAGGACGCGGCGACGTGCGTCAGCGTCTCGGCCACCGGAACATACGCCCGTCTGTCGCATGGCGTGCCCGCTCTCCTCGCTGGCCGCCCGGAGACCGACAGCGTCGACGCGCACGGTATCCAGGCCTATTACACCGGGCTTGTCGCGCGCGCCTGCGGCATGGACCTGAGCGTCGCCACGACAGCGGAAGGCATCGATCTGCGCGCGGTTCCGGCCGCGAGGGCCGAAGCGTCGGCGTAGGATCGCCGCCTGGCTCAAGGTCGGGCTTCGGCCCCCTGAAACGTTAAAAGCCCGGCTCAAGGCCGGGCTTTTTCGTGGAAGCGCTTTCAAAAACCTTGGAAACGCCTCGAAAAATCAGTCGTCCTTGGACTTGATGTTCAGGACCTGGCGGCCCTTGTACATGCCGGTCTTGAGGTCGATGTGGTGCGGACGGCGCAATTCGCCGGAGTCCTTGTCTTCCACATAGGTCGGGGCGGTCAGCGCGTCGGCGGAGCGGCGCATCCCGCGGCGGCTGGGGGAAGTCTTGCGTCTCGGAACGGCCATTGAAACTCTCCAGATCGGGGCGGACGGCCCACGCATCGGGACAGTCGCGAATTCGAAGCCGGGCCAATACACGCAAACCACGGGAAAGGCCAGAGGGGGCGGGCGGGGATTTTCGGCGGCTGGTCGGCCGGCGTCAATCCGCTTTCGCGACCTTCAACCCGACAAAGCGGTCGAGCAACTCCCGGTCGCCGCGCAGGCGGGCGGAATCGTCGCGGTGAACAATCCGGCCGCGCTCGATCACCACCGCTTTTTGCGTGAGCGACAGGGCGACATCGGCGTGCTGCTCGACGAGGACGAAGGCCATGCCGCGGTCCGCTGTCATTTGGCGGACGACGCCCGTCAGCTCCTCGACGATGATCGGCGCGAGGCCCTCCAGCGGCTCGTCGAGGATGAGGAGCTTCGGGTTGGTCATCAGCGCCCGCGCGAAAGCCAGCATTTGCTGCTCGCCGCCGGAAAGCTGATTGCCCTTGTTGGCGCGGCGCTCCTCCAGGCGGGGAAACAGCTTGTTGACCGCCGCGAGATCCCAGCGGCCGGCGCGCGCGGCGACCGTCAGGTTTTCCTCGACGGTCAGCGACGGGAATATCTCGCGCTCCTGCGCCACCCAGCCGATGCCGGCGAGCGCGCGCTGGTGGGGGGGCAGGCGCGTCACGTCCTTGCCGTCGAAGACAATGCGGCCGCGGCGCAGGTTGGTGTGCCCCATGATGGTGAGCATGAGCGTCGATTTGCCGACCCCGTTGCGGCCGAGAACGGCGAGGCCGGCGTCCGGCGCGATGTCGAGCGAGACGCCGTCGAGCACGATGGCTTCGCCATAGCCGGCGCGCACGTCGTCTAGAATCAGAAGCGGGTCAGCCATGCCCCGCGCTCCCCAGATAGACCTCGCGCACGCGCGCGTCGTTGGCGATTTCGGCCGGCGTCCCCTCGAGTAGAAGGCGGCCGCCCACCATCACTAGAATTCGGCTGGCGAAACGGAACACGACGTCCATGTCGTGCTCGATAAAGAGGAGTGTCAGCTGCCGCGACAGGCCGTCGATGACCTGGAAGAGTTCGCCGCTGTCTTCCTTCGGCACGCCGGCGGCGGGCTCGTCGAGCAGCAGCACCTTGGGCTGCGTCGCCAGCGCCAGCGCGATTTCGAGCAGTCGCTGCTGGCCATAGGCGAGTTCGCGCGTCTCGCGGCGGCAGACGCCGTCGAGCCGCAGCGATTTGAGGATGTCGTAGGCCTCGTCCACCGCGTCGCGCCGGGCGGCGAGGCGGCCGAGGAAGTCGCCGGTCTCGCCGCGGCGCTCGCAGACGGCCAGCGTCGTCGCTTCAAGCGGATTGAGCTTCGGAAACAGCGAATTGATCTGGAACGTGCGCGCCAGCCCCTTGCGCACGCGGCGAGCCGGCGGCGCGCGCGAAATATCCTCGCCGTTGAGGACGATTTCGCCGGCGTCGGGCGTCAACATGCCGGTGAGCAGATTGATCAGCGTCGTCTTGCCGGCGCCGTTGGGGCCGATCAGCGCGCAGCGCTCCCCCACAGGCAGTTCGAAGCTTATGCCGCCCGCGACGACGAGCGAGCCAAAGCGCTTGTCGAGGCCTTTGGCGAGGAGGGCGGCGGTCATCGCCCGGCCCTCCCGAGATACCCGCCGAGTTTCTTCAGGCCTCCGACGATGCCGTTGGGCAGGAACACGACGACGGCGATCAGCAGCAGCCCAATCCAGAAATACCAGTACTGCGGGTTGACGTCGGAGAAGCGGTCGCGCGCGACCATGTAGATCGCCGCGCCCACGACGCCGCCGTAAAGCTGGCCGACGCCGCCGAGGATCAGCATCACCAGAACGTCGGCGGAGCGTTGGAAGCTCAGCGTTTCGAGCGACACGGTTTCCGTGGTCTCGGTCAGCAGCGCGCCGGCCACGCCAGCCATGAAGGCCGCGATGACGAAGGCCTTGCGGATATGCGCGCGGTTTGCGGCGCCAATCGCCACCATGCGCGTCGAGTTCTCGCGGATTCCACGCAGGGCGAGGCCGAAGGGCGAATGCACCATGCGCCGCGTGAGCAGAAAACAAGCGAAAACAACGGCGAGAATGTACCAGAAGGCCGTCACGCCGTAGAGGTCGAAGTGAAAATAGCCGAGCAAATCCCAGGTGTGGACGCCTTGCAGCCCGTCGGCGCCGCCGGTGAGGCCGTGCGCGGAATTCGCGGCCTCGGCGACCAACTGGTTGAGGCCAAGGGTGATCATGATCAGCGCCAGGCCCTTGAAGCGCGAGACGATGAAGCTCGCGCCATAGCCGACGATCCCCGCGAAAGCGCCGCCGATCAGCAGGCCCGTGATCGGCTCGCCCCAGCCCCATTTCGACGCGACGCCGCAGGCGTAGGCGCCAAGGCCGAAAAACGCCGCGTGGCCGAGCGACACCACGCCGGCGTAGCCGAGGATGAGGTCGAGCGACATGGCGAACAGGCCGGTGATCAAAACCTGCCCGGCGAGTTGCAAATAATCCTGCGCGACGAAATAGGGCAGCGTCGCCGCGAGCCAGAAGGCGATCTCGGCCCAGCGCCAGCGCGCGCCGTCGGCGAGGAATTCGGCGGGCGGTTTGGCCGGGACGGAGGCGTCGCTCATGCGTGGCGCTTTCCGAACAGGCCAAGCGGCCGCCACATCAGCAGCGCCACCACGATGACGTAGATGAGGAAGGCGCTGACCTGCGGCATGTAGTATTTGCCGGCGGTGTCGCTGACGCCGAGCAGCACCGCCGCCGCGAACGCGCCGCCAACCGAGCCCATGCCGCCAAGCGACACCACGATGAGGACATAGACGAGGTAGGTGAACGCGAATTGCGGATCGAGGCCCACCACTTCGATCGCCAGCGCGCCGCCGAGCCCCGCGAGCCCGCTGCCGAGCGCGAATGTCAGCGCGAAAACGCGGTCGACGTTGATGCCGAGCCCGCGCGCCATGCGCTGGTTGTCGACCGCCGCGCGCACCCGCGCCCCGAACGAGGTGTGTTCGACGCCGAAGATCAACGCGCCCGTGATCGCCAGCGCGACGACGATCAGAAAGAAGCGGTAGACGCCGAAATTATGCCCGCCGATGGCGACGACGCCGCGGATCCAGTCGGGCAGGCGCACCGGCTGCTGCGTCGTGCCGAAGAAATAGGCCGCGGCCGCGATGGAGACGAAGACGACGCCGATGGTGAGCAGGCACTGGTCGAGGTCGGTGGCGCGGTAGAAGCGGCGGAACAGGATCCGCTCGAACACGACCGACACCGCGGCGGCGGCGGCGAAGGCGGCCGGCAGCGTCGCCAGAAAAGGCCAGCCGAAATTGTTGATCAGCGTAACGGTGACAAAGCCGCCGATCATCGCGAACGCGCAATGCGCCAGATTGACGAAATTCATCATGCCGAGCGTGACGGACATGCCGACCGACAGCAGGAACAACAGCATGCCGTAGGCGAAGCCGTCGTAGAGAACGCCGATGATGTTGCCGATCATGCTGGCCCGGAGGAAGCGAGAATGCGCGTTGGCCCCCTCCCGTCGAAGACGGAAGGGGGAACAAGCCGTCCGCTATTTCGCCGCCTTCATTTTTTCCTTCACGGGGTCCTTGACGTTGTCGACCTTGTCGAACTCGACGTTGATCAACTTGCCATCGACCTTGGTGACGCGGCGGATGTAGACGGTCTGCACGATGTCGCGCGTCTCGGGGTCGATCAGGATCGTCCCGCGCGGGCTTTCCCACGTCATGCCCTTGGCCGCGGCGATCAGCGATTCGCCGTCGGCCTTGCCGCCGGTTTTCTCAAGCGCCTTGTAGATGGCGGTCGCGCCATCGTAGCCGCCTATCGCGAAGATGTCGGGCATGCGCTTGTATTCGTCCTGAAAGTCCTTGACGAACTTCTCGTTCATCGGGGACTTGTGCGAAAAGTCGTACATGGCCGCGGTGATGATTCCGATGGAGAGGTCGCCCATGCTGGCGATCGCGCTGACGCCGGTGAGTTCGTCCTGGCCCAGAATCTTGACCTTGCTGGTGTCGACCCCGCGCTCGGCGAGCGCCTTCCCGATGGCCGCGGGTTGCGTGCCGCCCGGCGTCCAGATGTAGATCGCGTCGGGGTTGCTGTCCTTGGCCGCCTGAATGAAAGCCGAGAAGTCCAGCGTCGCGACGGGAAACTTCGCCGCGCCGACGATGGCGCCGCCGGCGGCCGTGTAGTTTTCCGTGAAGGCGGCGACGGCGTCGAGGCCGGGGCCGTAGTCCGAAACCAGCGTGTACACTTTTTTGATGCCGTTCTTCGCCGCCCACGTGCCCAGAGCGCCGTTGAGCTGCGGAGTCGTCGAGGAGGTCCGCGTCATGTAGGGCGACTTTGTGGTGATGATGGACGTCGCCGCGTTCATGACGACCATGAACTTCTTGGCTTCGGCGGAAACATCGCCCGCCGCGAGCGCGTTCGGCGTCAGGTCGAAGCCGGCGATGATGTCGCCCTTGTCGCGCACCACGAATTCCTGCGAGAGGCGCTTGGCGACGTCGGGCTGCATGCCGCCGTTGTCCTTGCGGATGGTTTCGATCTTGCGGCCGGCGACCGTGTCGCCGTGCTGCTTGACATAAAGCTTGTAGCCGTTGTCGATCTGATTGCCGGTGTCGGCGAACTGCCCGGTGTAGTCGACGATCATGCCGACCTTGACCGGCGTCTGCGCAAAGGCCGCGGAAGCGGCGAGCGCGGCGGCCCCCGCCATCGCGATGGAAATGCCCTTCATCGATCCCTCCTGTTGAACCCGCGGCCCTTGGGGCGGCGCGACAGACTATTCCAGCGCCCCTCCGACGTCGGAAAACCCGCGCCCAAGTTACGCGGGGCGAAGGCGCCGCACAAGCGGCCAAAAGGCGTAAAGCGCGCGATGGCGCCGGCATCGCGATCGGTTATGCTCGGGGTCGCGAGGCGCGCCTCCGGAAACCAGACAGGGAGCGAAACCATGCGTTGCGGATTTTCAATCGCCGTCGCCGCGATCTCCGCGCTGTTCGGCCAACCCACCCACGCTCAGGACGCCAAGAAACTTCCCACAGGATGGGAGGGTGGCTGGGGACGCGGATCGCCAGTGGGATCGTGGGATCCGTCGAAGCCGCCGGGCCTCGGACAAGCGCCGCCGCTTACCGACGAATACCGCGCGGTCTACGAGGCCAACCGCGCCAAGTCGAAGGCGGGGCTCGAATACGACCCCAAGGCCACCTGCGGCCCCACCGGCATGCCGCGGATCATGGCTATGTACGAACCGATGGAAATCGTCTTCAAGCCCAACACGGTTTACATGCTCCTGGAAGCGACCGACCCCGTCCGCCGGATTTACACCGACGGCCGCGACTGGCCGAAACAGGACGACATCGTGCCGAGCTTCGTCGGCTTTTCGAAGGGGACTTGGAGCGACAGCAAGGGCGATGGCCAGTACGACACGCTCGAAATCGAGACCCGCGACATACTCAAGGGGCCCCGGCTTTACGACGGCAGCGGCATTCCACTCGCCGCCGACAACGAGACGGTCGTCAAGGAGAAGATTTATCTCGACAAGGACAATCCAAACATCATGCGCAACGAGATCACGACGATCGACCACGCGCTGACGCGCCCGTGGACGGTGTCGCGCTTCTACAAGCGCGAGCCGAGTCCGCCGCAGGAATTCGTCTGCACCGAGGACAACCGGTGGATGGTCATCGCCGGCAGGGTCTACATGACGGACGAGGACGGCTATTTCATGCCGACGACGAAGGACCAGCCGCCGCCGGACCAGAAGTATTTCGACAAGTATTTCAAACAGGCGAAGAAGTAGGGCGCTCGCCCCCCCTCACACATCGAGCGTGAGGCTGTCGCCCACGCAGCGCGACACGCAGATCATCATGGTTTTGTTGGCGGCGCGCTCGCCATTCGACAAAATCGAGTCGCGGTGGTCCGCGACGCCGGCGAGAATCCTGGTTTCGCAGGTGCCGCAAACGCCGTCCTGGCAGGAATAGTCCGCGTCGAAACCAGCTTCGAGCAGGGTTTCGAGAATGGTTTTGTTGGCGGGGACGTCGAGCGTCTCGCCGCTTTTCGCCAGAATCAGCTTGAACGCGCCGGGCGCCGGCGCGTCCGCGGCCGGCGCCTTCGCCTGGAAATATTCGACATGCGCGAAGCCCTCGGGCAGCCCCGCGGCCGCGGCCTCGAAGGCGGCGAGCATGGGGCCGGGGCCGCAACAGTAGAAATGCGCGCCCGCCGGCGCCGCCGCGACGATGGGCGCGATGGCGAGCGGCGCGCCGCCATGCTCGTCGTCGAAATGGACATGGACAGGATGGCCCAGGGCGTTGATGTCGTCGACGAAGGCCGCGCGCGCTTTCGAACGCGCGGCGAGATGAAATTCATATGGCCGTCCGAGCGCCGCCAGGCGGCGCGCCATGCAGACCAGCGGCGTGACGCCGATGCCGCCCGCTATGAGAACGACGAGCGACGCGCTTTCCTCCAACGGAAAATTGTTGCGCGGCTCGGATATCCGCAGCCGCTGGCCGACGCGCATCTCGTTGTGGATGTGTCTGGAGCCGCCGCGCGAGGCCGCGTCCAGCCCCACGGCGACGACGTAGCGGCGCGTTTCCGCGCTGTCGTTGAGCAGCGAATAATTGCGCAGCAGCCCGTTGGGCAAATGCAAATCGATATGCGCGCCCGCCGTGAACGCCGGCATGTCTTCGCCGTCGGGCCGGCGCAACTCGACGGCGAGAATGTCCTCGGCCGCCCATTCCATGCGGTGAACGCGGGCTTCGAATGTCTGCTCGGTCATCGGCTCGTCCCGATCCCACGGCGGGCGAAACGATCCGCGCGCCCGGTTTGGCCCCGGTTTGGCGAGGCCTAACACGCCCCCGCCGCCGCGGCCAAGCGAAGCGGCGCGCGGCGTTTCCCCTTTGCCGGGACATGCGCTAGGAAGCCCGCCGACAAGGGCGGTTGGAGTCGATGCGCACATCCGAAGTTTTGAGAAGGCTCGCCGACGAGCCCGGGGACCGCCTGACCGTCGAAACGATCTTCGCCAATCTCGGCGACAAGTCGTTCGCCCTGCTCGTTTTCATTCTCGGCCTGCCCAACAGCGTCCCCATGCCGCCGCCCATCGCGCTGGTTTGCGCCTTCGTGTTGTTCGGCGTCGCGGTTCAGATGTTCTTTGGTCGAAAGACGCCTTGGGCGCCGCGTTTTCTGTTGTCGAAGTCGGTGGACCGGGCGGCGGTGCGCAGGGCGGTCGACAAGGCGACGCCCTATATCCAATGGCTTGAACGTTGGACGCGGCCGCGCATGCAATGGTTCGGCGCGAACGTCGGGCGCGTGTTGATCGGATTGCTGCTCGCGTTCCTCTCGATCGGCCTGCTGACCGCGGCGCCTTTCATCGGGCAAATCCCGTGGGGAATCGCGGTGTGCCTTGTCGGGCTTGGCCTCGTCGAGCGCGACGGGGCGCTGATCGTCGCCGGCATGATTCCCGCCACCATCGGCGCGCCGCTCAGCGTCGGCTACGTTTACGCCATCGTTGTCGGCGTCAAGAGCCTGATGTTTTGACGGCGGGCCGCGCCCGGCCCCAGCCGCCGCCCGTCGGCGTGATCACCGTGACCGCCTCGCCCGCTTCAAGCCGCGTCTGGTCGCAGCCTTGCAGAACTTCCACCGCGCCGTTCAGCCGCCGCACAAGGTTTTGCCCGAGTTCGCCCGGCTGGCCGCCATCGACGCCGAACGCGGCCTGAACGCGGCGGCCCGACAGAATCGCGAGGTCCATGGGGCGCAGGAAGCGGATGGTGCGGCTGACGCCGTCGCCCGCGTTCCAGCGCCCGCGCCCGCCCGACCCCTTGCGGATGTGAAAATCCTCGAGCAGCACGGGAAAGCGCAGTTCAAGCACCTCAGGGTCGGTGAGGCGCGAGTTCGTCATGTGCGTTTGCACGGCGGGCGCGCCGCTGAAGCCCGGGCCGGCGGGCGCGCCGGAACATATCGTCTCGTAATACTGGTATGTCGCGTCGCCGAAAGTCAGGTTGTTCATCGTGCCCTGGGCGCTGCCGATGGCCCGCAGCGCGCCGAACAAAGTGTCGGTCACCATTTGGCTGGTCTCGACATTGCCCGCCACGACGGCGGCCGGATAGCGCGGCGACAGCATCGAGCCCGGCGGAACGACGATTTTGACTGGCCGCAGGCAACCGGCGTTGATCGGAATGTCGTCGTCGACCATCACGCGGAACACGTAGAGCACGGCGGCGCGCGCCACCGGCTCGGGCGCGTTGAAGTTGGAGTCGCGCTGCGGCGACGTGCCGGCGAAGTCGATCGTCGCCTCGCGCTTCGCGCGGTCGACGGAAATCCTGACGCGGATTTTCGCGCCCTGGTCGGTGACGGATTCGAACGTCGAATCGCTCAGCGCGCCAAGCACGCGCGCGACGCTTTCCGCCGCGTTGTCGCGGATGTGGCGCATGTAGGCCGACACCACGTCGAGGCCGAACTCGTCGACCATCTTGCCGATCAACGACGCGCCCATCGCGTTGGCGGCGATCTGCGCCTTGATGTCGCCGATATTCTGGTCGGG
The DNA here is from genome assembly GCA_903825465.1 of uncultured Hyphomicrobiales bacterium. Classification (GTDB taxonomy): domain Bacteria; phylum Pseudomonadota; class Alphaproteobacteria; order Rhizobiales; family Beijerinckiaceae; genus Terripilifer. The sequence continues at coordinate 20,674 of CAIKAR010000028.1, forward strand.
GTTGCGCGCGGGATATTTGGCGCCCGCCAGCAGCGCGCGGAATTCCTTTTCGCGGAAGCGGCCGTTCTCGACGAGCTTGAAGTTGTCGATGTAGACGCCCTCTTCCTCGATGCGCGTGGCGCGTGGCGTCATCGAGCCGGGCGCGAGGCCGCCGATGTCGGCGTGGTGCCCGCGCGACGCGACCCAGAACAGCGCGCGCTTGCCCGCGGCGTCGAAGACCGGCGTGCAGACCGTCACGTCGGGCAGGTGCGTGCCGCCGTTGTAGGGCGCGTTGAGCGCGTAGGCGTCGCCTCTTTTGAACTTGCCCTTGTTGTCGCGGACGACCGTTTCGACGGACGAGTCCATCGAGCCCAGATGCACGGGAATGTGCGGCGCGTTGGCGATGAGCAGCCCTTCCGCGTCGAACAGCGCGCAGGAGAAATCGAGCCGTTCCTTGATGTTCACCGACATGGCGGTGTTTTGCAGCGTCACGCCCATCTGCTCGGCGATGGACATGAAGCGGTTGTTGAAGATCTCCAGCATCGTCGGGTCGGCCGATGTGCCGGCGGCGACGCGGCGCGCCAGCTTCTTGTGGCGTTCCAGAACGATGTGGTCGCGGCGCGTGACCTCGGCGCGCCAGCTGTCCTCGACGACGATGGTCTGGTGCGGCTCGATGATCAGCGCGGGACCCGCCACGATGTGGCCGACGCCGAGCCCGTCACGGTGGAACACGCGCGCGTCGCGCCAAGCGCCGTTCGAGAAGAACCGCGTTTTCCGCGTCGGCTTCGGCAAAGGCGCGTTGGTCGCCGGGCGGACGCGCTCGGAAAACCGGGCGCCGCCGCCATGCGCCTCGGCGCCGACCGCGGCGATCACCAGCCGCTTCGTGGGATCGACGAAGCCGAACCGCGCCTTGTGCTGGCGCTCGAAGGCGCGCCGCAGCGACGCGATCGCCGTCGCGCCCCTGACCGCGGGAAACGCGACGACAAGCGCCGTGTCGGAGCCGTCGTAGCGCAGATGCGCGCTCAGGCGCGCCACGACGCTTTTGCGCGCGACGCCCTGGCCTTGAACCTCCGCGACCGCCTCGCGCTCGATGTCCTTCGCCAGCCTGGCCGCGGCGGCGAGGGATTTCGCGTCGAGCGGCGCCTCGACGCCGCGCGTTCGCAAGGCGCGGATGTCGGCGAGGCCCATTCCATAGGCCGACAGCAGCGAGGACAAGGGATGCACGAGGATTTTCGTCATGCCGAGCGCGTCGGCGACCCGGCAGGCGTGCTGGCCGCCGGCGCCGCCAAAACAATTCAGCGCGTAGCGCGTGACATCGTAGCCGCGCGCGACGGAGATTTTCTTGATCGCCTCGGCCATGGCGGCGACGGCGATGGCGATGAAGCCGTCGGCGACTTCCTCCGGCGCGCGCCCGCCGATTTCCTTCGCGAGTTCGGCGAAGGCCGTCCGAACCGAATCCGCGTCGAGTGTTTGATCCCGCGCGGGGCCGAAAATCGCCGGAAACTGGTCGGGGACAAGCTTGCCGACCATCACATTCGCGTCGGTGACGGTCAGCGGCCCGCCGTTGCGGTAGCTCTTCGGGCCCGGCGACGCGCCCGCCGATTTCGGGCCGACGCGCATGCGCGCGCCGTCGTAACGCAGGATCGAGCCGCCGCCCGCGGCGACTGTGTGGATCGCCATCATCGGCGCGCGCATGCGCACGCCCGCCACCTCGGTCTCGAAGGCGCGTTCGAATTCGCCGTCGAAATGCGCGACATCGGTGGACGTGCCGCCCATGTCGAAGCCGATGACGCGCCTGAAGCCGGCCGAGGCGGCGGTGCGCGCCATCGCCACGACGCCGCCCGCGGGGCCGGACAGGATCGCGTCCTTGCCGGCGAACAACTCCGCCGACGTGAGGCCGCCCGACGACATCATGAACATCAGCCGCGCGCCGCCGCGCGCCACATCGAGCTCTTCGGAGACCAGCGCCACATAGCGCGCGAGGATCGGCGTGAGATAGGCGTCGACGACGGTGGTGTCGCCGCGGCCGACGAACTTGATCAGCGGCGAGCACTCGTGGCTGACGGAGACTTGCGGAAAGCCAATGTCCCGCGCGATTTCCGCCACGAGCTTTTCATGCGCGGGATGGCGGTAGGCGTGCATGAAGACAATGGCGGCCGCGTTGAAGCCGGCGGCCCTCGCCGCTTCGAGTTGCGCGCGGACAGCCGCGGGATCCGGCGCGCGCTCGACAAATCCATCGGCGTGGACGCGTTCGTCGATTTCGACGACGCCGGAATAAAGCTGTTCCGGCTTGACGATCTGCTTGGCGAAGATTTTCGGGCGCGCCTGATAGCCGATTTCAAGCGCGTCGCGGAAGCCGCGCGTCGCGACCAGCGCGGTTTTCTCGCCCTTGCGTTCGAGCAGCGCGTTGGTGGCGACGGTCGATCCCATCTTCACCGCGGCGATCGCGCCCGCCGGAATGGATTCGCCCGGCGCGAGGCCGAGCAGGTCGCGGATGCCCTGCACCGCGGCGTCGCGATAGGCGGAGGGGTTTTCCGACAACAGCTTGCGCGCGCGCAGACGCCCGCGGGGATCGCGCCCCACGATGTCGGTGAACGTGCCGCCGCGGTCGATCCAGAAGTTCCAGCGTTTGTCGCTTTGTCCCGCCACGTCCGCCCTCACTCGTCGCGGGGCAGGCCCATGCGCCAGACGCCGCGGAAATCCTCGGGGTCGGCGGGCTTGCCCTTGCGGTAAATCACCAGACGGCCCTGGCGCGCCAGGCCCACGGCGGCGGCGCGGACGTGGACGAGCCACTTGCGCCATCCCAGTTCATCCTCGCCGCGCGCTTCGGCGAAGCTCTTGGCGACAGCCGTGGGATCGACGCTTTTGCCGGGGCCCTGCTCGGCGCACAGGCGCAATGCCACGTCCTCAAGCGATTGGCGGGTGGATTTCTTGAGTTCGACGTCGGATTCGCTGGTCATGCCCCGACATGCGTTTTGCGCGCGCGAAGGTCAAGCCGGACCTTCCTCCTCCGGAGGAAACAGCGCCTCGCGGGCGTCGGAATGGAATTGCCGCAACCACATGACGGTTACCACGGCGGCTGTCATCGCGATGAGGGCCAACGGACCGAGGAACCAGCCGAGATAGGCGAGGGCGAAGAAGAACGCGCGCTGTCCGTGGGAAAAATGGCGGCCGGCGGCGCTCGCCATGGCGGCGGCGCGGGCCGCCATGCGGTCGCGCGCTGCGGTGTCGGGCGCCGTGCGCGCCGGCGTCGCGCCGATGAGCATGGCCGTGAAGTTGAAGAGCCTGTAGGACCAGGCGAACTTGAAGAAGGCGTAGCCGAAGATGATCAGCAGGCCGACCGCCTTCAACTCGAACAATCCGGGCTGCGGCGCGAAGCCGAAGGAGAAGTCGGAGAACACCTTGATCGCGTCGCTGGAGCCGCGCAGCATCGCCACCGCGCCGCCGATCGCGAACACCGACGTGGAGGCGAAGAACGCCGTGCCGTTTTGCAGCGACACCATGATGCCGGAATCGACCATGCGCATGTCGCGCAGCGCCATCTCGCGCATCCAGTCGGCGCGGTAGCTGTCCATCAGCAGGTTGAGGCCGAGCCTGCCGCCGTGGCCTCGGACGATGATTCGAGAATAGGCGAGCCACGCGAGCAAAAAGAACGCCAGCGCGGCGACATCGGGCGAGGAAACCTGCGGCATCGGCTATTACTCCTGTGGAACGCGGTTGCAATGCGCGCGGGATGGGCAATGATGCCGGCCGCCGGGGAATCGCGTCATGCCGCTCAAATTGATCGTCGCCAACAAAGCCTATTCGTCGTGGTCGCTGCGGCCGTGGCTGTTGATGGCCGCCAACCACATCCCCTTCGAGGAGGTGGTCATACCTCTCTATCATGACGATTCCCCGCGCAAAATCCTCAAATATTCGCCGACGGGCAAGCTGCCGGCGCTGGTCGACGGCGACATCGTCGTTTGGGAATCGCTCGCGATCGTGGAATATCTGGCGGAGTCGTTTCCCAAAAAGGCGATCTGGCCGAAGGAGCCGGCGGCGCGCGCCCACGCCCGCTCGCTCTCGGCGGAAATGCACGCGGGCTTCGTCGCGTTGCGGACGCATTGCGGCACGAATTTCCGCCGGACTCCGAAACGGCTCGATCTCGCGCCGGAGATCGCGGCGCTGGTCGCCGCCGACGTGGCGCGGATCGAGAAGGCGTGGGCCGGCGCGCGGAAAAATTTTGGCGCGGGCGGGCCGTTCCTGTTTGGCGGATTCTGCGCCGCCGACGCCATGTTCGCGCCCGTCGTCAACCGGCTTCACATCTACGATTTGCCCGTGGGGCGCGCGGCGAAGGCCTACATGAAAACCATGCTCGACATGCCGGCCTACCGGGCGTGGCTCGCCGACGGCGCGGCGGAGTCATGGGTCATCGAGGCCTACGAAAAGTGACCAGGACCGGGAACAAAGCGGCAAGGCCGCGCAAGGTCAGGATCGGCGACCGCGAGATTTTGGCGCACGGGCTGGAGAGCTGGCGCTTCGGCGACATCTACCACTACGCGATGACCGCCTCCTGGCTGTTGTTCGTCGGCGCGTTCGCGACGGTGTACTTCGGCGTCAATATGGCGTTCGCGGCGCTTTACTGGCTTGGCGACCATGGCGTCGCCAACTCGTCGGGAAGCTTTGAGGAGATGTTCTACTTTTCGGTCGAGACGCTGGCGACCGTCGGCTACGGCGACATGCACCCGGCGAGCCGCTACGTGCATCTCGTCGCGACGGTCGAGATATTCACCGGCCTGTCGATCACGGCCGCGATGACCGGCCTCATTTTCGCGCGCTTCTCGCGGCCCCGGGCGCGCGTGATGTTCGCGCGCAATCCCGTGGTGGGCGTCATCAACGGATCGCCGACCTTCATGGTGCGCATGGCCAACGCGCGGCACAACATGATCACCGACGCCAGCGCGAAGCTCTGGATCACGCGGCAGGAGACCGCCGGGGAAGGCCTGCGTTACAGGCGCTTTCAAGAGCTGCGGCTCGACCGCGCGGCCAACCCTATGTTCCCGCTGAGCTGGACGATCTTCCACCCCATCGACGACGCCAGCCCGCTCTACCGGCAGGACGCCGCCTCGCTCGCCGAGGTCGACGCGAGTTTCGTCGTGACGTTCAATGGCCTCGACGAAACCTCCGCGCAGCAGCTCAACGCGCGCGCGACCTATGAATGCGGCGACATCCACTGGGGCCGGCATTACGTCGACATACTGGACGTGGACGAAAATGGAACGCCCTACATCGACTACCGCAAATTCCACGACACAAGGGTTGAAGAACCCGGGCCCGTGGAAGCCGGCTCCGGGTCCGCGTCCTGAACGCCGGATGAACGCGCCGGCCACGCTCCGTTCAGACAGGGCGGCCTATCCTGCCACCATCGATCCAAAGGGACGTTCCCCATGATCGGCCGCAGGAGGGTAAAATGACTTCCATCGTTCGCAAGAGCTTCACCGCCGCCATCGCCGCCGCCAGCCTCGGCGCCATGGTCGTGGCCACATCGACGCCCGCGGCGGCCTGGGGCCGTGGCGGCTGGGGTGGCCCGGGCATCGCCGCTGGCCTGCTGGGCGGCCTCGCTGTCGGCGCCATCGTGGCGAACTCGGGCCGGGCCTACGCCGAGCCCGCCTACGCCCAGCCGGTTTACGGCCCGGTTTGCCACCGCGCGATGCAGCCGGTTTATGGCGAATATGGCAATTACCTCGGCGATCGCCCGGTGCGCGTCTGCGACTGAGCGATCCTCGAAAGCGAACGAAAGCCCTCCGGCGCGCCGGAGGGTTTTTTCGCGAACACCTTCGCTTCCGCCGGCTTCGCGGCGGCTTTACCCGCCGGCGCAATCCGGCAATATGCGGGCGCCTCGCTCACAGGACGCTCGCCATGAAAACCCGCGCCGCCGTCGCCTTCGCCGCCAAGAAGCCGCTGGAGATCGTCGAACTCGACCTTGACGGGCCGAAAGCCGGCGAAGTCCTGGTCGAGATCAAGGCGACCGGCATTTGCCACACCGATTATTTCACCCTGTCGGGCGCCGACCCCGAGGGGCTGTTCCCCTGCGTGCTCGGCCACGAGGGCGCGGGAATCGTCGTCGATGTCGGCGCCGGCGTCACGTCGTTGAAAAAGGGCGACCACGTCATTCCGCTCTACACGCCGGAGTGCCGGCAGTGCAAAAGCTGCTTGTCGCGCAAGACGAACCTCTGCACGTCGATCCGGGCCACGCAGGGCAAGGGCGTGATGCCCGACGGCACCAGCCGCTTCAAATGCGACGGCGCCACGGTGCTGCACTACATGGGCACGTCGACCTTCTCCAACCACATCGTCGCGCCCGAGATCGCGCTGGCGAAAATCCGCGAGGACGCGCCCTTCGACAAGGTCTGCTACATCGGCTGCGGCGTCACCACGGGCATCGGCGCCGTCATCTGGACGGCGAAGGCGGAGCCCGGCTGCCGCGCGGTCGTGTTCGGCCTCGGCGGCATCGGCCTCAATGTGATTCAGGGCCTGCGCATGGCGGGCGCCGAGATGATCGTCGGCGTCGACATCAACCCCGCGCGCAAAAACATCGCGGAAAAATTCGGCATGACGCATTTCGTCAATCCGACGGAAGTGGGCGGCGACATCGTGCCTTATCTCGTCAATCTCACCGACGGCGGAGCCGACTACACCTTCGACGCCACCGGCAACGTGACGGTCATGCGGCAGGCGCTGGAAAGCTGCCACCGCGGCTGGGGCAAGTCGATCGTCATCGGCGTCGCCCCGTCTGGGGCGGAAATTTCGACGCGCCCGTTCCAGCTTGTCACCGGCCGCGTCTGGATGGGCACGGCGTTCGGCGGCGCGCGCGGCCGCACCGACGTGCCGCGCATCGTCGACTGGTACATGAATGGCAAGATCAACATCGACGACCTGATCACGCACAAGCTGCCGCTCGAACGCATCAACGAGGGGTTCGATTTGATGCACGCCGGCGAGTCGATAAGGAGCGTGGTGGAGTTTTAGGCGCGCGCGCCGCTCACCGCGGGGCGTCCGCTTCGCGCCACAGGCACTTCGCGGTGATGTCCGACACCTTCGTCGCGCCTGTGTAGGCCATCGCGGCGTCGAACTCGCGCTTCAACAGCGCCAGCGCGTGAACGGCGCCATCTTCGCCCGCGACCGCGGTTCCGTAGAGCGTTGGGCGGCCCGACAACACGCAGCTGGCGCCGAGCGCGATGGCTTTGAGAATGTCGCCGCCGCGCCGGATTCCGCTGTCGGCGATGACGGCGAGCTTGCCGTTGGCGGCGGCGACGATCTCCGGCAGCACGTCGAGCGACGCGACGGCGGTGTCGAGATTGCGGCCGCCATGGTTCGACACGATCACGCCGTCCAGCCCCTCCTGAATTCCGCGCAAAACGTCTTCGGGCTGATGCACGCCCTTGACGAGGATCGGGCCCTTCCAGATTTCGCGGAGCCGCGCGATGTCGTCCCAGCGGAGGTTGTCGCCGCGCAATTGTTCGGCGCCGCCGACCATGCGCACCTGCTGGCCCTTTTCGTCGTTGGGGTAGTGGGCCTGCTTCGGCAGGCCGCCGTTCCGCAGGTAGGGGCGCAGCACGCGCCACATCCAGCCCGGCGATGTCGCGACATCCATCACGATGGGCGCGTTGAAGGTGAAGGGCGAGTTGAAGCCGTTGCGCTTGTTGTATTCGCGGATCGGCGGCACGGCGGTGTCGCCGGTCACGATCAGTGTTTCAAAGCCCGCGTCGCGCGCGCGCTTGACGAGGGCGTGCGAGGCCGCGCGGTCGCGCCACATGTAGAGCTGGAACCATTTGCGGCCTTCTTCGACCGTCGCGACGCGCTCGATCGACGTGAGCGAAGGCGTCGCCAGCGTGAAGGGCACGCCGGCGCGGGCGGCGGCGCGCGCCAGCTCCAGCTCGCCCTCGTAGCAGGCGAGGCCCGCCGCGCCCGTCGGCGCGATGGCGAGCGGGAAAGACATCGGCTTGCCGAAGATTTGCGCTTCCGTCGAGCGGACAGACACGTCCACCATCACCCGGTTGCGCAGTTTCACGCGGTGAAAGCTCGCCCGGTTGTCGCGCAGAGAGGCCTCGTCCTCCGAGCCGCGGTCGATGAATTCGAACACGCCGCGCGGCAGGCGCCTTTTCGCGCCGAGCCGGAGGTCCTCGATGTTGAGGTATTTGTCCGCCAGCGCCGGCACGGGCTTGGGCTGCGGCCAGGGCGCGTTGCGCCGCGCGGCGTCGGACGCTTCGGGGGTGGTCATGGCGTCTCCTCGTTCCCGTCCTGTATCGGGAACGGCGGGCCGGGGGTCAAGACGCCCGCCAGACCTCGCTGCCATGCTCGCTTGACGCGCCGCTTCGCCGCCCGCACCTTGTCGGCATGAACAGATCCATGCCTTTCGCCGCCGCGGTTTCCGCGGCTCTCGCCGTCGCCGCTCCGGCGCGCGCGCAGACTTTTTACGCCGGGAAGACCATCGATTTGGAGGTCGGCTCCAGCGTCGGCGCGGGCTACGACCTCTACGCGCGGCTGTTGGCGCGGCATTGGGGGCGGCATTTGCCCGGGCGGCCGGCGATCGTCGTGCGCAACATGGACGGCGGCGGCGGGTTGCGGCTCGCCAACTGGCTCGGCAACGTCGGTTCGCGCGACGGCCTGACGGTCGGCACGATCACGCGGGGCGCGGCGTTCGATCCGCTGTTCGGCCGCGCCGAGGCGTCGTTCGACGCGGAAAAATTCGGCTGGATCGGCAGCATGAACGACGAAGTCAGCGCCTGCGTCGCCTGGCACACGTCGCCGATCAAGACCTTCGAGGATTTGCGCGGCAAGGAATTGCTCGTCGGAGCCACCGGGCCGAGCGCCGACACCTGGCAGTTTCCCGCCATTCTCAACGGCGTGCTCGGCACGCGGATGAAGGCCGTCGTCGGCTATCGCGGCGGCACGGAAATCGACCTCGCGATGGAGCGTGGCGAGGTCGAGGGGCGCTGCGGCTGGTCTTGGTCGAGCCTCAAGTTCACGCATCCCCAATGGGTCGCGGACAAAACAATAACGGTGCTCGCCCAACTGGCGTTGACCAAGCACCCCGACCTGCCCGACACGCCGCTGGCGCTCGACCTCGCGCGCGACGACGAGGAGCGTGGCGTGCTGAAGCTGATCTTCGCGCGGCAGGCGATGGCCTGGCCCTTCCTGACGCCGCCCGATGTTCCCGCCGCGCGGCTCGCCGAACTGCGGGACGGCTTCGACGCGACGATGGCCGACCCCGTTTTTCAGGAAGACGCGCGCGCCGGCGGCTATGAATCGCGGCCAGTTCGCGGCGTCGAGATCGAGGAGTTGGTGAAGCGCGTGTACCAACTGCCGGAGGCGACGGTGGCGCGCGCGGCGGCGCTGTTGAAGTCTTGAAACGGCGGCTTTGACGCCGCCACCCGGCGGGCATAGACTTTCCCCATGCGCTTGCGTCGCGATCTGCTTTTGCTTTCGTTCGCCGCCGCCCTGCTGGGCGCGATGGCGGCGCGCGCGCAGACGACCTCGGACGGCGGGCCCGCCAACTCCGACGCGGCCAAGTCGGATTCGCCCAAAGCCGACTCGGCCAAGCCCCGCCCCAACCTCGACACCGCCGAAGGCCGCAAGACCGCGCTCGACGATCTGTTCGCGCGCCTCGCCAAGGCGGGCGACGATCGCGAGGCGGGCGTCATCGCCGGCGCCATCCAGCGGGTCTGGCTGCATTCGGGCTCGGACACCGCCGACCTGCTTTTGTCGCGCGCGCGCGACGCGATGAAGAGCAAGGACTGGGGCCTGAGCGAGCAGGTGCTCGACAAGGTCATCGAACTCCAGCCGGACTGGGCCGAAGCGTGGAACCAGCGCGCCACGGAGCGCTTTTCCGCTGACGATTTTTCCGGTTCGATCGAGGATGTCGCCCATGTGCTGGCGTTGGAGCCCCGCCATTTCGGCGCGCTCTCGGGGCTTGGAATCATGTTGCGGCAAATGGACATGAAGAAAGAGGCGCTGCGCGTGTTCCGCAAGGCGCTCGAAGTCAATCCGCGGCAGGACGAGTTGAAAAAAATGGTGGACAAGCTCGCGCCGGAGATCGACGGGCAAGACCTCTGAGTGGCGGAAAAACCTGTGAGCGGCGGAAAACCGCCAACCCTCATCCCTTCTTTTTCGCCGTCCAGCGTCCGCCGCAATAGGCGGTGTTCGACGACCAGGCGCCGGAGGCGCTCGCGCCCTTGAGGCGGCCGCTGGCGCGGGCGACGCCGCTGGCCGCCGTCAGGCGGGCCCAAACAGAGCCACGCGGATCGATCGCGCCAATCGCCTGGGCGACGCCGTCGCTCGCTTCGACAATGTCGTTGTCGCGCACCTTGACCTCGCCGTGGAAAGCCTTGTCGCAGGGGCCGACATCGGTGGTGCCATCGACCGTCCAGACCCCGTCATAGGCCGGGGTGGCGGCGGAAAAAGCGGCGGAGACGGCGGCGACGGACAAAACAACGGCGAGGGGGAAGGCAAGGCGCATTCGGTGGAACTCCGGGACATGACAATGGGCGCGGGCGCGCCCGCGCGGGAAAACCCGCTGGGGAAAACAGTGTGACAAGGGCCGCAATGAGGCGAACCCGTCGAAATGGCTCGAATCAATGTCGAAAGCCTACCGATTTGTTGGGGTTGGGCCAAGGCGGCAATTCAGCGCGGCCGGGCCGTCGCGGCCTATGCGCGCGGCCTATTCGAATGCCACGTCGCGGCCCCGCGCGGTGAGGCTTTCGCCGCAGTCCACGGCGAAATCCTGGCCGGGCAGGTTCGCGTTGCCGGCGAAGAAGGCGATGGCTTCATAGATGTCGCGGGTCGAGACGCCGCGGCGCAGCGGGCTTTTGAGCGTGTCGGCCTCGTAGCGCTCCTGGCTTTGCGCGCCGCTTGGCAGCAGCAGGCCCGGCATGATTCCGAACACGCGGACATCGGCGCGTCCCGCCGCGCGCCACGCCTCGCCCGCCGCGCGCAGCGCCGCCTTGCCGATCGTGTAGCTGTGGAAATCCGGGTTCATGTTCATCAGCCGCTGGTCGAGAATGTTGAACACCGCGAGCTTTTGAGCCGTCGGTCTCAGCTTCGCGGCGCGTTCGATGATCGCGAGCGGCGCCAGCGTATGAACCTCGAGGCTGGCGCGCAGCATGGCCTCGTCCGCCGCGCCGGGGGAATCATAGGCGAAAACCGAGGCGTTGTTGACGACGATGTCGGGAACGCCCATCGCCGCGACGAGCGCGTCGAACATGGCCGCGGCGCCGCCGGGCTTGGAAAAGTCGCCGGGAAACAAAGCGGCTTCGCCGCCCTTCGCGGCGATCTCCGCGCAAATCCGCCGCGCGTCTTCGAGCGAGCCGTGGGCGTGCAGCGCGACGCGGTGGCCATCCGCGGCGAAACGGCGGGCGAGGTCCGCGCCCAGGCGCCGCGCCGCGCCGGTGACGAGGACCAGGCTCACGCCGCTTCCCATTGCGCGCGGGTTCGGTGGACATCGAGCCCGGCGCCGGCGATCTCGGGAAAGATGTCGAGCTTGCGCACCCGCACAAAGCACGCCTCGACGCGTGGATCGGCGAAGCAGACCGCGGTCAGGCCATCGACGATGGTTTCGAGCAGATCGATGTGTCCAGCCGTTTCAAGGCCGCGGATGTGCGCGCGAACGGGGTCGTAATCGATGATCGGCGCGTCGGCCAGCAAACGCGTCGCGATCCGCGCGAACAGCTTCACGGAAATCGCGAGCCGATTGGGCTTCTCGGCGAAACGCTCCCAGGGATGCAGGCCAACGCGAACGTTCACCACGGCTTCGTCGAGCGACACGGCGATGTGATCGCCCATGGCGGAAGGAGAGGACATTCCGGACCCTTGTCGACGCGGCCCCCGTTGGGCCACGGCAATCGTTACCACAAGCGGGTTCCGCGCCAAGCCGGCAATCGCCCCTAGCCCGCGCGCGCCAGCTTCGACGCGGCCGAGGCGTCGTCGGGTTGGTTCGCCAGCGCGGCTTCGATCGCCGCGCGCTTGTCCGGAAACCTTTTGATCAACACGGCGCCTTGCGTCGCCAGAACCGGCGGATCGTCCCATGGCGCGTCGTGAACAACCCCCGATCTCCGCAGCACATCGGCGCTTTCGGGATCCCGCTCCAATTCGCGGGGGAAAGCGGCGGGTCTTCCCGGAAACCTTTTGTTAACCTTAACGTCAGCCGGCTTTCGGCGTTTGGTCTTGTGAAGACGTCGCGATGGCCAAGGTTCGCTCCAGTTCGCCGACCGCTTTCGTGAGCGCCGCGACGCAGAAGCCCTCGACGCGGGGCGAAAAACGGCTGGCCGGCGCCGACACATGGATCGCGGCGACAGCGCGCCCGCCGCCATCGCGCACCGCCATGGCGACCGCGTGCCCGGCGGAAGCGAATTCGCCCTTGCTGACCGCGTATCCGCGCGCGCGCGTGTGCTCCAGTTCCCGCGCCAGCGTTTCGGAATCGACAATCGTGCTGTCGGAAAACGGCACCAACAGGGTTCGGGCGAGATAGGCGTCGATGTCTACGCGCTCCATGCCCGCGAGCAGCGCGCGGCTCGCGGCGCCGGTGTAGAGCGGGATCGCGACGCCGATCTGCTGGGCCTGTCCGATGGCGTTTTCCGCCTCGACGCTGTCGACGTTGTAGCGGAAGTCGCCATCGCGGATGGAAAGCACCACCGTTTCGTTGACGGCGTCGCGGATGCCGCGCATGGCGTCCAGCGCCGGCGCCCGGGCCGGCACGCCGGCCAGCACGCGCGCGCCGAGCCGCAGTGATTCGCCGCCAAGCCGGTACGCGCCCGTTTCGGCGTTCTGCGCCGCGTGGCCTTCGGCGATCAAGGTGGACAAAATGCGGAAGGCGGTGGGTTTGGTGAGCCCGGCGCGTTGCGCGACCTCGGCGAGGGGCGAGGGGGTTGGCAACGCGGCGAGCGCGAACAGCACGCGCGCCGCGCGGTCCACGGCTTCGAGCGCCGCGCCTTCGCCGCCGCGCGCGCTTGTCGGTTCCCCCCGTGCGACGCCCATCTTTTGGTTGTTTCCCGCGACCCGCCCACTTCGTCGGTCGCCGATAGTCGCAAATGCCGGCCTTCGCGGCAAGCGGCGGAACGCGGCGGGGAGGGCGCTTTAGCGTTTGCGCGCCGCCGAGCGCGAGCGCGAGCGTGCGACCTCAGCTCGCGCTGGCGATTCCCGTCACGGCGTGGCCGATGCCGAGCGGCTTGGCGTCGACAAGCACGAAGGCGAGCCGCGCCGGCTGGTCGCTCCGGTTCACCCAGGACTGGTTGGTGCCGCGCTGCACCATCACGTCGCCCTGCTTCATCCGAACCGTGGACTCGTCCATGTCCATGTCGATTTCGCCGGCCAGAACGAACACGTAGTCGATCGTTTCGGTGCGGTGCATCGCCGGCTTGTTGCCGGGCGGGAAGTCGATGACGGTCACCCGCGTTCCGTTGGGCGGCGGCGAGGTGCCAAGCTTGCGAGCGCCCATGTCTTCGGTGTTTTCGCCGATGGAAATATCCGCTGGTGTCTCGTCGGAACACCAGATCAACGTCGATACATTGCCGGCGACGCCGTGTTTCGCGTTGGTTGGCGCGCCGTCCATGACGACTTTGGCGACATTGTTTCCGTCGTGGCCGGTGACAATGCGGCGCAGCGGCGGAAATGCGGATTCGGTCATGGCGTTCGCTCCCTCGATCAATCGCGAGCATAAAGAAAAGGCGGTGGAGCCGGACTCGCCGCTCAGATGAACTGCGACAGGCCCGGAATCGATCCCGCGATCTGGCCAACGACGTCTTCGCCGGCCTTTTCGCGCGCGTAGGCGAAGACCTCTTTGCCGACGGTCTGCATCTCGCCCATGCCAAGGCCGAGCGACCCCAGCTTGCCCGCGAGGGCCATCAGGCCGCCGCCGCCGCCCATCATGCCGCCGAGCATGCCCATCATGCCGCCACCGCCGCCCTCGTCTTCGGCGGAAGCCGCGAGATCGCCGGCGCCGGGAATTTTCGCCAGCATGTCGGCGACCGGCCCGGCCGGGCCTTCTTTTTTCACAAAAGCCAGAATTTGCGCGACCGCCTGTTGCGCGGTGTCTTCCGAAACACCGGCCGCGGTCGCGACGCGCGATACCAACTCGTTCATGTCCTGCTCCGTGGCGGTGTGATCGGCCGACAGTACCGCGTTTCGGCGCGAAATGGAATCCCGCGGCCCGCGCCCGGATTGACGGCGCGCGCCGCGCGAACGAAAGTCGCGGCGTCGGGAGGACCAACATGAAAATCGTCGCGCAGGCTTCGCTGGGCAAGGCGCAAATCGTCGAGCGCCTGAAGGCGTCGCCGGGCGCGGACGTGAGGGTGGTGGACGACGCCGCGGCGGCGATCCGCGAACTGCCGGACGCCGACGCCCTTGTCTGCGTCGATTTCTTCTATTCGGCCGAAATCGCGGCCGCCGCTGGCGCGGCGAAAGGCCTGCGCGCGATCCAGTTGCTGACGGCGGGCTACGACCGGGTCGCGCAATATGGCGCGCCGGCGGGCGTGCCCGTCTGCAACGCCGGCGAAGCCTACGCGCCCGCGGTCGCCACGCATGCGCTGGCGTTGTTGCTGGCTTTGCAGCGGCAGGTGCCCGCGATTCTCGCCGATCAACCCAAACACGCGTGGGAGCGCGGCTTCGCGCCGCGCCTGACGACGCCCGCCTCCGGCGCGACAGCCGTAATCGGGCTGGGCCCGATCGGGCTCGAAATCGCGCGGCTGCTGCGCGCTTTCGGCGCCCGCGTCGTCGGCGTCAACCGGTCGGGGACGCCGAACGCGGCGGTGGACGAGACATGCGCCGTCGCCGCGCTCGCTTCCGTCCTGCCGCGCGTCGAAGCCATCGTTCTGGCGCTGCCGCTGACGCCCGACTCGCGCCATCTGCTGGGCGCGCGCGAATTCGCGCTTTGCCGGAAATCCGCGGTCGTCGTCAATGTCGCGCGCGGCGCGGTCATGGACCAAAACGCGCTCGCCGAAGCGCTGGGGCGCGGGCTCATCGCCGGGGCCGCGGTCGATGTGACCGAGCCCGAGCCCCTGCCGCCGGAGCATCCGCTTTGGAACGCGCCAAACCTGATTCTCTCGCCCCACTGCGCCGGCGCCTGCGGGCCGTCGGCGGGCGAAAGGCTGGCGGCGCTGGCGGGCGACAACATCGATCGGCTGGCGCGCGGCGAGCCGTTGCGCCACGTCGTCGCGTAGGCGCTACTTCAACCGGTAGAGTTTTTTCGCGTTGCCTGAAAGAATCTTGCGCTGCCGCTCCGCGCCGAGGCTCTTGGGAATGACGTGGAGCGGATCGTCGAAATCCCAGTGGGGATAGTCGCTGGAAAACAGCACGTTGTCCCAGCCGATCCAGTCGAAGACATCCTCCAGGTGCTTCGGATTGTTCGGCTCCTCGATCGGCTGCGTCGTCACGAAGACATGTTCCCGGATGTATTCGGACGGCGGGCGGCGCACATGCGGCACCTCGCCGCGCATGCGCGCCCAGCACTTGTCGAGCCGCCAACCGAGCGACGGCAGCCAGCCGAAGCCGGATTCGATGAACACGATTTTCAGTTCGGGCAGATGTTCGAACAGGCCTTCGAAGACCATGCTCGCCACGATGGCCGACACCGATGTGCCGTGCGCCGACATCTCCTCCATGTAGAACGACGGCCAGCCCGTCGGCGTGACCGCGAGGCCGCTGAAGCCGAACACGTGAACGCCAACGGGTAGGCCGTGCTCGACCGCGGCTTCGTAGATCGGCCAGTAGCGCTTGCGCCCCAGAGCCTCCGCCGAGCGCGACAACAGCATCACCTGCGCGTAGTCGAACTCCTTCGCGCGCTTGCGGATTTCCGCGCTGGCCGGCGACGCGTCGTCGTAATTCACCACGATCGAGGGCCGCAGCCGCGGCTCGGGAATCGACCAGTGCTCAAGCTGCCAGTCGTTGTGGGCGCTGGCCAGGGCCGCGCTCAATCCCATGTTCTGATCGCCCGAGCCGACCCAAAGCGGATTGATGATGCCGTAGTCGACGCCGTAAAAATCCAGATGCTGCGCGCGCAGGAAATCCAGGTCGCTGCCGGGCGGCGAACCGTCCGGCGGCCACGCGTCGCGGCGCGCGCCGTCGGATGGACCCGTCTTCGGATAGGGATGGCCCTTGGCGATTCCGTTGCGCTTGCGCGCGCCGTAGGTCTGGAAATGGTCCCACCACCGCGCCGTCATGTAGGGTTTGAGCTGCGCGGGCGAGCGCAGACGCGGATGCACGTCGCAATCGACGAGCTGGAGCTTCTGGGCCTGGCGGAATTCCGGGCGGGGCGCTTCGATGTTCATGGGCTCTCTCCCTGCGCCCGAAACTAGCGCGGATTGGCGCGGCCGTCACGCGGATGCTTGACTTCGCCCCGGCGCGGCCCGACGTTTGGCCCCAATGCGCCGCCTGTTCCGGCGCCGGGAGGGAACCGCCATGACCCAGCGATTGACGCTGAACGTCAATGGACAACCGCATGACATCGCGATCGACGATCCCGACATGCCGTTGCTTTACGCGTTGCGCGACGACCTCGGGCTGAACAATCCACGCTTCGGCTGCGGCCTTGGCCAGTGCGGCGCCTGCACGGTGCACATCGACGGCGAGCCCACGCGGTCGTGCGCGATGCCGGTGTCCGCCGTTGGCGACCGCGCGGTCACGACGCTGCATGGCGTCGGCTCGCGCGAAAAGCCGCATCCCCTGCAAGCCGCTTGGATCGAGGAGCAGGTCAACCAGTGCGGCTATTGCATCAATGGCTGGCTGATGGAGGGCGTCGCGCTGCTGAAGCGCAACCCCAGGCCGAGCGAAGCCGAGGCGCGCGAGGCTTTTTCCGAATTGATCTGCCGCTGCGGCACGCACAACGCCGCCGTGCGCGCGGTGCTGCGCGCCGCCCAGCAAGCTTAGGAGGGCGGCATGGACGATTTCCGCGATCTTGACCGCAGGCTCCATCGCCGCGCCTTCCTTTCGACCGCCGGCGCGCTCGTCGTCGGCCTCGCCGCGCCGGAGGTCTGGGCGCGGGCGGCGCCGTCGTCGGCGGCCTCGCCCAACAATCCCGCGATGCTGGCGGACAAGCTCGACGCCTATCTCGCGGTCCACGTCGATGGAACGGTCGATGTGTTCTACGGCGCGATCGACGGCGGCCAGGGGCTCGCCACCTCCATCGCGCAGATGGTGGCCGAAGAGCTCGACGTGTCGTTGACGAGCGTCAACATGGTCATGGGCGACAGCGCCCGCACGCTGAACATGGGCGGCGCCAGCGGCGCCACCGGCGTGTCGCGCCGCGGAATCACGCTGATGAGCATGGCCGCGGAAGCGCGCCGCGCCCTTGTGGAGCGCGCGGCCGCGAAACTTGGTGTTTCCGCCGACAGGCTGCGCGTCGCCGATGGCGTCGTGTTTGTCGACGGCGACGCGGAGAAGCGCGCCACCTACGCCGAGCTGATCGGCGACAAGTCGTTCGGGTCGGATGTCAAATGGAACGGCCAATGGGGCAACGGGCACGACGCGAAAGGCGCGGCGCCCGTCAAGAAGCCCGCCGACTACAAGGTCGTGGGAACCTCGCCGCGCCGCGCCGACCTCTCGCGCAAGGTGTTTGGCGAGCAGGATTTCCCCGGCGACTTGAAATTGCCGGGCATGCTGCACGCGCGCATGGTTCGTCCGCCGGTCGCGGGCGCGGTTCCGGTGTCGGTGGAAGAAGCCTCGATCGCCCACATTCCCGATGCGCGCGTCGTTCACATCAAGGACCTTCTCGCCGTGGTCGCGCCAAAGGAATGGAACGCCGTGCGGGCCTTGCGCGCGCTCAAGGCGACGTGGTCGGAATCGGCGCCGAACTTCCCGGACCACGACCACGTCCACGACTACATCCGCGCCGCCGCCGTCACGCAGCGCACGATCGAGCGCGAGAACGGCGACGTCGACGCGGGATTGAAATCGGCGGCGAAAATCGTCGCGGGCGAATACGAATACCCCACTCATTCGCACGCCAGCATGGGCCCCGCGTGCGGCCTCGCCGACGTGCGCGAGGACGGCGCGACGATCTACACCTCGACGCAGAAGCCGCATTACGCCGCGGATGGAATCGCCAATCTGCTTGGCCTGCCGCGCGAAAAGGTCCGCGCTGTCTGGATGTACGGCACAGGCTCCTACGGCC
The DNA here is from genome assembly GCA_903825465.1 of uncultured Hyphomicrobiales bacterium. GTDB lineage: Bacteria > Pseudomonadota > Alphaproteobacteria > Rhizobiales > Beijerinckiaceae > Terripilifer. The sequence goes on from CAIKAR010000028.1 coordinate 38,792, forward strand.
GCAACGACCAGGGCGACGCGACGGCGGACGCGGCGGTGTTGTCGAAGACGCTCGGCGCGCCGGTGCGCGTGCAATGGATGCGCGAGGAGGCGCTGGGCTGGGACCCGAAGGGCACCGCCGCCGTCAACCGCCTTCGCGCGGGCATCGACGCGAACGGCGATGTCGTCGCCTATGAGCTTATCTCAAAGGGATTTTCGCGCGAAAACGTCGCGACCAACGAGGGCCGCGCGGCGGCGACGCTGGCGGGGCAATTGCTTGGCTTTCCGCCCGAGCCGAAGAACACGTTCAACATTCCTTTCGCGTCCTACACGTTCCCGGACAACCGCGTGGGCTGGGAGACGGTCGCGCCGCTCATGGAACGGGCCTCGCCGCTGCGCTCGACGCATCTGCGCGACCCCTACGGGCCGCCGATCCTGTTTGGCAGCGAAAGTTTCATGGACGAGATCGCCGCCGAGCTGAAAATGGATCCGGTGGCGTTCCGCCTGAAATATCTGAAACACCCGCGCGACATCGAGGCGACGCGCCTCGCCGCGGAGAAGGCGGGCTGGGTCGCGCGCGCCTCGCCGCGCGCCGACATCGACAGGTCGGCGGATGTGTTCGAAGGGCGGGGCATCGCCTTCCGCCGGCATTTCGACACCTTCATCGGCGTCGTCGCCGAGGTGCGCGTGCATCGCGCGTCCGGCGTCGTGCGGCCTACGAGGATCGTGTGCGCGCACGATTGCGGGCTGATCGTCAATCCCGAGACGCTGACGCATGTCATCGAGCGCCAGCTTGTCTATGGCACGGGGCGGACGACGGTGGAGGAACTCCACTGGGACAAGGACAAGGTGACGAGCGTGGACTGGATCAAATATCCCGTGCTGCACATGGAGCACGCGCCGCCAAAGATCGAGATCCATCTCATCAGCCGCCCCGATGCCGCGCCTTCCGGCGCGGCGGAAATGGCGCTCGGGCTCGTGCCCGCCGCCATGGGCAACGCGGTGTTCGACGCGACGGGCGTCCGGCTGCGGCGGGTTCCGTTCACGCCGGCGCGGGTGAAAGAGGCGTTGGAGCGCGCGTAGGCTCGACGGCGGCTACTTGGCCGGCGCCAACCGGTCGAAATGCGTATCGTAGCGCGATTCGAACGTCTGAAGATTCCTGCGCTCGCGGCGGATATCGATCATCGGCTCGTTCTCGGCGGGGTCGCGGAAGACGCACATCGGCTCCTCGCCGCGCTGGACCTTGTCCATCTCCTCGTTGAGCATTTTGTGATACATCAACACGCCCTTGTCGCTCGCCGCCAGATGTTCGTTCTCGCGGTCGCTGATGGGCCCCTGCATCACCCAGGCGACCATGTCCTGGGCGGGAATGTTGTCGGCGACGATCTTGCCTTGCTCGTTGAAGAGCTTGGCGTGGTTGACCACCATCGGCCGCGCCGGCGCCCCAGGCTTGCGGCGCAGCGTGCGGTAGGCGAACTGCCGCGTGTTCGTGTCGTCGACCGGCACGCGGAATTGCAGCGTCGGCGCGTCGACGGAGCCCACCGCCAGAATGTTGGGGAACAGCAGGGGATGGCCTGTTGTCCAGTCGTCGACGGTCTCGGGCTCGCCTTCGAGCAGGCGCCGCTTCATGATGCCGAGATCGAAGCGGTCGAAGTCGATCTTGAGATGCCGGGCGACCTTCATCGCCGGCGGCTTGCCCTGTTTTTTCAGCGCGTAGTTGCCGAGCGCCGCGTGCAGGTATTCGAAATGCATGGGGTCGGCGGCGTTGTCCATGCATTGCAGCCAGTTGCAGGGCAGGTTGTGGATTTCGACGATGGCGTCGAAGCCCTCGCGCGCCAGAACGTCCCAGCGCGGCAGCAACGGCGCGGGCGCCGGCCCGAGATAGGCGAACACGAGTCCGCCCAATTCCCGCACCGGGTAGGCCAGCATGGCGATGCGGTCCTTGTGCGTCGAGCCCGGATTGACGCGGTCGTCGAAAGGCATTTCGAGGCAGCGCCCGGCCTTGTCGAACAGCCAGCCGTGATAGGGGCAGCGCAGGCCCCGCTCGTCGGGGATGCCGTATTCCATGTCGACGCGGCGGTGCGGGCAGCGCTCGCCGATGAGGCCGTATTCGCCGGCTTCGGAGCGGTAGAGCGTCAGGTTCTCGCCCATGATCCGCACGCGTCGCACGGGCTCTTCGGCGAGGTCTTGAACCGCGCCGACCGGGTGCCAGTAGCGGCGCAACAGATCGCCCATCGGCGTTCCGGGCCCCACGCGTGTCAGGCGGTCGTTCTGTTGTTTGGAGATCATCGGCGTTCCTCCGCGGCGCGGCCGCGCGTTTGACGGCGTTTTCCGACGAAACGACGTTTCGGGCAAGGGCTTCCCTTTGGCGGCCCGCGCGTTAACCTGTGGCGGGGCGGACGACGAGGCCGGGGCAACCGGCGCCGTCCGCCGGGGGGAACGCCATGGCCGTCAGCACAACGCTCACCGAACAGCAAATCACCGCGCGCATCGAACGCCTGCCGATGTCGGGCTGGTACGCGCGGCTGATGTCGATCGTCGGCACGGCGCATTTCTTCGACGCCTTCGATTCGCTCACCATCGCCATCGTGCTGCCGATCCTCGCCGGCCTCTGGAAGATTTCCTTCGGCGAAATCGGCGTTTTGATATCGGCGGGCTTCGTTGGCCAGATGATCGGCGCCATCGGCTTCGGCTGGCTCGCGGAGCGTCACGGACGCCTGCGCGTGCTGCGATGGACGCTGGTCATCATGGCGGTTTTCAGCGTCGCCTGCGCCTACGCCTGGGACTATAATTCGCTGTTGACGTTCCGCACCCTGCAGGGGATCGGGCTCGGCGCCGAAGTGCCGATCGCCGCCACCTGGCTCAACGAATTCACTCCCGCCAAGTACCGCGGGCGGACGATCATGTTCCTGCAATCCTGCTTCGCCGGCGGCATCGTCATCACCTCGCTTGTGGCGATCTGGGTCATTCCGCGTTTCGGCTGGCAGGCGATGTTTTTGCTGGGCACGCTGCCGATCCTGCTCGCCATAGGCATGCGCTGGATGGCGCCGGAATCGGCGCGCTGGCTCGCCGCCAACAAGCGTTTGCCGGAGGCGGACAAAGTCGTGTCCGACATCGAGGCGCGCGCCGCGGCGAACGGGCCATTGCCGCCGTTGCCCGACGACATCCCGGAAATCGTCGCGGAAAAAGCCTCGTTCCGCGACCTGTTCCAGGGCGTCTATTTCAAACGCACGCTGACGGCCTGGGCGATGTGCTTCGCCACGGCCTTCGTCGGCTATGGCCTGCTGACCTGGTTGCCGAGCATTTTCCGAACCGTGTTCAAGCTGCCCAACGAGCAAGTGCTGCAATACAACTTTATCTTCGCTTTCGTGGGGTTCCTTGGCGGGGTCGCCGGCCTGCTTTTGATCGACAAGCTCGGCCGCAAAATCTGCTTCACCGCCGCTTTCGCCGGCGGCGCTCTCGGCATGCTGGCGCTGTGGCTTGTCGGCGACGCGCGCACGGCGGCGCATGTCATCGTGTTTGGCTGTTTCAGCCAGTTCTTCCTGTCGTTCCTGCTGACCGGCGTCTATCTCTACATTCCCGAAACCTATCCGACTCGCATGCGCGCGCTCGGCGTCGGCGTCGCCAGTTCGTGGCTGCGCATCGCCTCGATCATCACGCCGCTCGCGGTGGGCTCGATCCTGACGGGATCGAACCTCGGCGCGGCGTTCCTGATGTTCGGGGTCGTGGCGGTCGCCGGCTCCATCGTCGTGGCGACATGCTGCGTGGAGACGCGCGGACGGGTGCTGGAGGAGATTTCGCCGTGACGCGAGGGTTGCGGCGGCACCGGGATGCGGCCACATAGGGCGAAGCGCCTTTCGCGATTCCGCCACCCGGTCCGCCTCATGTTCTTCGCCAGCGACAACGCCTCGGGCGCCTCGCCCAAAGTCCTCGCCGCCCTGGTCGCGGCCAACGGCGGCGCGGCGACGCCCTATGGCGCGGACGATTACACGGCGGGCGCGGAAGCCGCGCTCAGCCAACTCTTCGAGCGCGATTGCGCCGTGTTTCTGGTGACCACCGGCACGGCGGCGAACGCGCTGGCGCTGGCGAGCCTCTGTCCGCCCTGGGGCGCGGTCTTCTGCCATCGCGACGCCCATGTGATGGACGACGAATGCGGCGCGCCGGAGTTTTTCACGGCGGGCGCGAAACTGGTCGCGCTGCGCGGCCAGCGCGGCAAGTTGCCGGCCGCGGGGCTCGAGGGCGCGCTGCGCAATTATCCGCGCGGCGTTATAAAGCAAGTGCAGCCGGGCGCGCTCACCATCACGCAGGCCACGGAAAGCGGCACGCTCTATTCGCTGGCGGAAATCCGCGCCCTCGCCGACCTCGCCCACGCGGCGGGGGTCGGCGTTCATATGGACGGCGCGCGCTTCGCCAACGCGCTGGCGGCGCTTGGCGCCAGTCCGGCGGAAATGAGCTGGAAAGCGGGTGTCGATGTCCTGTCGTTCGGCGCCAGCAAGAACGGCACGCTGTTTTGCGAGGCGGTGGTGTTCTTCGACAAGGCCATGGCGGCGGATTTCGCCTATCGCCGCAAGCGCGGCGGGCACACCCTGTCGAAGGGCCGCTATCTCGGCGCGCAAATGCTCGCCTATCTCGACAACGGCCATTGGCTCGACCTCGCCCGCCACGCCAACGCCATGGCGCGCCGCCTCGCCGACGGACTGGCCGCGGCCGGCGCGCGGATTCCGCTGGGATGCGAGGCCAACGAGGTCTTCGCCATCGTGCCGCGCGTTGCGGAAGCGGCGTTGAAGGCCGCCGGCGCGCGCTACTACGACTGGGGCGCGCGGGGAATGGAGGGCGTCGACCGCGTCGCTGGCGACGAGATTCAGTTGCGGCTGGTGGCGTCGTTCCAGACGACCAGCGAAGAGGTCGATCGTTTCGTGGAAATCGCGCGCCTGGCCGCGGCCTGAAACCGGCGGCGAAATCGCTTTCCCGAACGAGGGCGTTGGCATAGCCTGTCCTTCGAGGCCGCCTTCAGAGCGGGTCCGCGTTCGGAGGAAAGTTCATGGGGAAGTCGAATTTGACCGGGATCGTCGCGGCCACCGCGCTCGCGGCTGGTCTCGCGATGGCGGCGAGCGCCGCGCGCGCGCAGGCGGCGGCGAATTCGAACACCGCGCCGAACCCTTATCACGAGGAGGTCGGCTGGGCGAAAAACGCCGTCGGCAGGCCCTTCGGCGCGACGGGCGCGATCGGCATCGACCGCGATGGCAAGAGCGTCTGGGTGTTTGACCGCTGCGGCGGCGCCACTTGCGAAAAGTCGAAGATCGCGCCGATCATGAAGTTCGATTCCAACGGCGCGCTTCTGACGGCCCTCGGCTCGGGCCTGTTCAACGCGCCGCACGGCTTCTTTGCCGACAAGGACGGCTTTCTCTGGGTCACCGACTTCGTTGGCGGGAATGGCAAGGGCCACACCGTCATGAAACTCGATCAAACCGGCAAGGTGCTGATGACGCTCGGCAAGCCCGGCGTCGCCGGCGACGGTCCCGACGAATTCAACGCGCCGTCGGATGTTCTGGTGGCTCCGAGCGGGCATATCTTCGTCGCCGACGGCCACGGCGGCAAGACCAACGGCCGCATCGTCGAGTTCGCCAACGACGGCAAGTTCATCAAGACATGGGGCAAGCCCGGCAAGGAGACCGGCGAATTCGACACGCCGCACAAGCTGGCGTTGGATTCGCAAGGCCGCCTGTTTGTCGCGGACCGCGGCAACAACCGCCTCCAGATCTTCGATCAGGACGGAAAATTCCTGGCCGAGTGGAAGCAATTCGGCCGGCCAAGCAGTGTCTTCATCGACAAACACGATGTGATCTTCGTCGCGGATTCGCAATCCAGCGACAAGACCAATCCCGGCTTTCAGCAAGGCATCCGCGTCGGCGACGCGAAGACGGGCGAGATCACCGCCTTCATTCCCGAAACCAAGCAATTGGGCGCGCTCGAGGGCGTGGCGGCGGACGACGCCGGCAACGTCTACGGCGGCTACACCAACACGATGGATTTCAAGCGTTTCGTGAAAAACTGAGCGGCGGCGGGCGCGGCGACCGCCTCGCGCTGCCGCGTGTTAACGCAATCCGCCCAATCCCCGCCGCAATCCCGCCATTTCGGCCTATCATGAAAGGGCAAGCCCGGCTGTTCGACCGGAGAGACAGGAGCGCGCGATGGCCTCGAATTTGGTGTTGAGGGGTTTGTTGGGGTTAGCCCTGGCCGGCGTCGCCGCGGTTCCGGCGCGGGCGCAGTTTTTCGGCTATGACAACGGGCCTCAATATTATGACGACAACGCCGCGCAGGCGCCCGCGCCGCGCGTTATTGAACGCCGATTGGCGCGGCAGGGTTGGCGGCTCGCCGGCCCCATGCGCTTCAACGGCGATGTCGTTGTCGCCAACGCGGTCGATGGGAATGGCCGCCGCGCCCGGCTGGTGATCGACCCTCTCGATGGCTCGATTTTGCAGCGCTTCGCCACGGTCGAGCCGCGACCCCCGGGGCCCCTGGCGCCGCGCGGCGATAATTTTGGCGCCCCGCGCGGCGACAATTATGGCCTGAACTCCGGCGACGAGGATCCTTTGGCCGCCCGCGGCCCGAGTTCGGGGTTTCTCGAGGATGGCTCGCCCGCCGCGCCCTTATCGTCGCCATCGCCGCGGGTCGAGCCGCGCGCCGCGAAGCCGAAA
>CAIKAR010000029.1 GCA_903825465.1 uncultured Hyphomicrobiales bacterium
CGGTCCGCGCCAACAGGCGCTTATAGGCCCAGTCGAGCGCCTCGCCGTCGATATTCTCCTTCAACAGGCCCTCGCGCATCATCAGCCCGAGGTTTCGACGCGCGCGCCGCCACGGCGCGTCCGCCGATTTGTAGATGATGTGGCGGAGGTCGTTGAGGCGGCCCGGCGACGGCGGCTTGCCCGATTGCAGCCATGTCTCGCGGCTCTGCCCGCCCTTCCAGGCCTTTGTCGTGAAGCCGAGGATTTCGACCTTCACGCCGCAGCGCTCCAGCGTGCGGGCGAGAATGTCGGCGCAGGTCGCGGCGACGGTGATCGGCCTGCCGCGCATGGAGCCGGAGTTGTCGAGCACCAGCGTCACGACCGTGTCGCGGAAGTTCATGTCCTTCTCGCGCTTGAAGGACAGCGGCGCGAACTGGCCGCGGATGTCGTCGATGACGACGCGCGTCAGGCGGGAGGGATCGAGCATTCCCTCTTCGAGGTCGAATTCCCAGGCGCGGTTTTGTTGCGCCATGAGCTTGCGTTGCAGCCGGTTGGCGAGCCGCGCGACAATGCTCGACATGTTCTGCAACTGCTTGTCGAGGTAAGCGCGAAGACGCTCCAGCTCCTCCGGCTCGCAGAGATCCTCGGCGTTGATCGTTTCGTCGAACTTCTGCGTGAAGGCCTTGTATTCAGGGCCTTTGTTTTCCATCGCGCCGTGAGCCGGCGGCCGCTTGCTCTCGGAGGCCTCGTCCGCCTCGCCCTCGTCGGAGTCCTCTGGAAACTCGCCCGCGGGCGCGTCGGCGGCGTCCATCTCGCCGTCCTGCATCTCGTCTTCCGAGCCGTCGGCGGCCTCCATGTCGACGGGTTGCCCGTTCTCGTCCTGCTCGCCGTCGCTTTCCGCGTCCTGTTGCTGGTCGTTGGGGTCGTCGTCGCCATCCTCGTCGCCGGTGTCGTCGTGGTCGAGGGCGTCCTCCTCCATCATGTCGAGGGACTGCAACAGCTTGTGAACGGCCCTGCCGAACGAGCGCTGGTCCTCGATGTTCGCGGAGAGCCTGTCGAGCTCCTTGCCGGCGCGGTCCTCGATGATGGGGCGCCAGAGATCGACGATTTTCCGCGCGGCCTTGGGCGGCGCGAGGCCCGTGAGGCGCTCGCGCACCATCAGCGCCACCGCGTCTTCCAGCGGCGCGTCGGCCTTGTCGGTGACCTCGCCAAAGGCGCCGCGATGATATTTGTCCTCAAGCATCGCCGTCAGGTTGCCGGCGACGCCGGCCATGCGCTGCGAGCCGATGGCTTCGACGCGCGACTGCTCGACGGCCTCGAACACCGCGCGCGCCTCCTGTCCCTTCGGCGACAAGCGGCTGTGGATGGCGGCGTCGTGGCAGGCGAGTCTCAAGGCCATGGAATCGGCGTGGCCGCGCACAATGGCGGTTTCCGCCGGCGTCAGTTTGCGCGACGGCTCGGGCAAACGCGCCTTGGCGGTCGCGCCGGAGCCGACAAGCGACGGCTTGTCCGAGGCGAAGGTCACCTCGAGTTCGGGCGTGCGCGCCATGGCGCGCATGCAGCCGGTGATGGCCTGTTTGATGGGTTCCGTCGGCGAACCCTGCGGTTGGCCCGGTTTGCGATTGGACGATGGCGCGCTCATGCCGGCAATATATCGCAAAGTTGGAGAAGGTCACGCGCGGCGATGGTCACGGGCGCGCCGGGCGCGGCCTCGCCTCTCCCAGGCCCGTTTTCGTCTGGCCGCGCGATGTGGATCGTTTTGAGCCCGCGCTTTTGCGCGGCCAGCAAGTCGCGCGTGTGCGCGGCGACCATGGCGCATTGATCCGGCGGCAGATCGAAGGCGGCGCAGGCGGAGTCGTAAACGCCCGCGCTGGGTTTGTAGTCGCGCGCCGTCTCCGCGCCGAGAACCGCGTCCCACGAGATGGAATTGTGGCGCGCCAGGTCGGCCATCAGGCTGATATTGCCGTTGGAGCAAGGCGCGATCAGAACTTTTTCCCGCAGCCGCCGCAACCCCTCGACCACGTCCGGCCACGCGTCGAGCTTTCGCCACGCGCGCGCGGAAAGCCCGGCGACCGCCGCTTCGGGAAGATCCCGGATTCCGAAATCGGGCAGGATTTTCTCCAGGTTCTCGCGGTGCAGGACGTCGAGTTTCACATAGGCGCGCGCGCCCGAGCGCACCTCCGCCATCGCCGGCTGATAACGGTCGCGCCACGCGGCGGCGAAAGCGAGCCAGTCGAGGTCGTGGCCGAGGGGCGCGAGAGTGGCGGCCGATTCGCGCGCGACGCAGGTCCGCCAATCGACGAGCGTGCCGAACACGTCGAAAAACAGGGCGCGAATTTTCATTGCGACGCCTTTCCAAACCGCGCCGGGTTCGCCCGTCGTGGAATTAGCTGAACACGACGTTCACAGCGCTTTCGGGCAACTCCTGCCCAAAGCAGCGCTGATAGAACTCCGCCACCAGCGCGCGCTCAAGCTCGTCGCACTTGTTGAGGAAGGTCAGGCGGAAGGCGAAGCCCACGTCGGTGAAGATGTCGGCGTTTTCCGCCCAGGTGATCACCGTGCGCGGGCTCATCACCGTCGACAGGTCGCCCGAGATGAAGGCGTTGCGGGTGAGGTCGGCGACGCGGACCATCTTGCCGACGATGTCCTTGCCGTCCTTGTTGCGGTAGTGCGGCGCCTTGGCGAGGACGATGTCGACTTCCTTGTCGTGCGGCAAATAGTTCAGCGTCGTGACGATGGACCAGCGGTCCATCTGCGCCTGATTGATCTGCTGCGTGCCGTGGTAGAGGCCCGACGTGTCGCCGAGGCCAACGGTGTTGGCAGTGGCGAACAGGCGGAACGCGCCGTGCGGGCGAATGACGCGGCTCTGATCGAGCAGGGTCAGGCGTCCCGAGGCTTCAAGCACCCGCTGAATAACGAACATCACGTCGGGCCGGCCCGCGTCGTATTCGTCGAACACGAGGGCGACGTTGTTCTGATAGGCCCAGGGCAGGATGCCGTCGCGGAATTCGGTGATCTGCTTGCCTTCCTTCAGCACGATCGCGTCCTTGCCGACGAGGTCGATGCGCGAGACGTGGCTGTCGAGGTTGATGCGCACGCAGGGCCAGTTGAGCCGCGCCGCCACCTGCTCGATGTGCGTCGACTTGCCGGTGCCGTGGTAGCCGGTGACGATGACGCGGCGGTTGCGCGCGAAGCCGGCGAGAATGGCGAGCGTCGTGTCCTTGTCGAAAAGGTAGTCGCTGTCGAAGTCGGGCACGTGGCCGTTCGCCTGCGAATAGGCCGGCACCTTCATGTCCGAATCGATGCCGAAGACCTCGCGGGCGGAAACGGTCTTGTCGGGCATTCCGGGCGTCATATCAGTCGCGGCTTCCATCATTCCTCCAAACCCGCGCCGGATCGGCGTCGGGACATCGAGACGCCCACAGGGCGACATCAGGGTTCTTGCGCCGACGGCCCTCTGCGCTGGGCGCCAGTCCCGCCGTCAGGCGAGTTTGGCCGTTCGAAGGTATTTATAGGCCTGAATGATCTCGCGCAATTTTTCTTCTCGCGACCGATCGCCGCCATTGGCGTCGGGGTGCAGACGCTTGACGAGTTCCTTGTAGCGCGCGCGGACCGCGTCCGGCTTGGCGGAATCGTCCAGGTCCAACGTGGTCAACGCCTTCATCGCGGCCACGCCGAACCGGGGTCTCACGGGCTGCGGCGCGGCGTTGCGGGCGCGGGCCCGGAACAGGCCGAGCGGATCGTTGACGGGATCGACGCCTTCCTCGCGGAAATTCTTGCCGTTGCGGTTGACCCCCATGGCCCAGGTCGGGCGGTGGCCAACGCTCGCGTCTTTCTGATATTTCAGGACGTCTTCGTCCCTCATGCCGTTGAAGTAATTGTACGTCGAATTGTATTCGCGCACATGGTCGAGGCAGAAGCAGAAGAACTGGCCTTCGCGCAACCGGCCCATCGGCGCGCGGAATTCGCCCACCAGGTCGCAGCCCGGGTGGTCGCAACGGACCTGCGTCGGGGCCGCGGCCGGCGCGTTCTCGGTGCGCGGCCGCGTGCGAATGCGGTCGAAAATCGGCGAGTTCAGGTTCATGGACCGACTTTAGGAGTCGCGGCGGGGCTTCGCAAGGAGCCGAAGGCGTTCCCGTCGGAAAAGGAGCCGAACGCGCTCCCGTTCGAATTGCGTCGAACGAGCGAAATGGCGTAGGCGTGAAACAGCATGCACGGAGGCTCCGCGATGAGCGTTAAGGATCGCATAACGGCCAAGCTGACGGAGGCCTTCTCGCCCATGGCTCTCGTGGTGATGGACGAATCGCACAAACACGCCGGCCACATCGGGCATCCAGGCTCCGGCCATCCCGGCGCCGAGTCCGCGAGCGAAACCCACTTCGATGTCAAAATGGTGTCGGCCGCCTTCGCCGGCAAGAGCCGCGTCGAGCGCCACAGGATGGTCAACGCTGTTTTGGCGGAAGAACTGCGGGACGGCGTGCACGCGCTGGCGATTCAGGCGAAGGCGGCGGGGGAGTGAGACGCCACGCTTTGCCTTGAACGCCCCTCAGCATTTCTTTCCCCCCGCCATCCGGCATTTGTGCTTCTCGATCGTGTCGTTGGTTTGACGCACGGCCCGCTCCATTTCCGCGTTCAGACAAAGGCGGTAGGCGAAAACATATTTCACATAATGGTCCACGTCGCGGACGCAGGCCGCGCGGGCTTTGGGGTTGGCGTAGCTCGCGGGCGTGTCGACGCAGTCGGGCTTCACCGGAACGGCGCAAAATCCCAGCAATGGCGGCTTCGGCTCCTCCGGCGGCGGCGGTTCCACCGGCTGCGCGGGCGTCGATTTCGCGGCGGATGGCTTCGGGGTGTGCGGCTTGGCCACGGCGGCGGCGCGCGCGAAAGACGGCGCCCAAACGCCGACAAGAACAAAGAGAACCGCGAGTTCGCGCCTCACCGAAGCCTTTCCAGCACGCTGACGTAGTTCGCCACGGCCGCGCCGCCCATGTTGAAGACGCCGCCGATCGTCGCGCCGGGAATTTGCATCCCGCCGGCCTCGCCGCACAATTGCATCGCCGTCAAAACGTGCATCGATACGCCCGTCGCGCCGATGGGATGTCCTTTGGCCTTCAGGCCGCCCGAGGGATTGACCGGCAGCCTGCCGCCTTTTTGCGTGACGCCGTCGAGCGCGACGCGCGCGCCGCGACCCTTCGGCGCGAGGCCCATCGCCTCGTATTCGATCAATTCAGCGATGGTGAAGCAATCGTGCGTCTCGACGAAAGACAAGTCGTCGAGCGTCAGGCGGGCCTCGTCGAGCGCGCGCCGCCACGCCACCGCGCATCCCTCGAAATCGACGATCTCGCGTTTCGACATCGGCAGAAAATCCTGCGCGTGCGCGCGGGACCGAAACGCCACCGCCCGCCGCATCGCCCGCGCCGAGTCGATGTCGGCGATCACCAGAGCTGCCGCGCCGTCCGACACCAGCGAGCAGTCCGTGCGCTTCAAAGGCCCCGCGACGAAGGGGTTTTTGTCGCTTGCCCGCCGGCAGAATTCAAAGCCGAGATCCCGGCGCATCTGCGCGTAGGGGTTTTCGACGCCGTTCTTGTGGTTCTTGGCGGCGATCGCCGCGAGCGCGTCGGACTGGTCCCCATAGGCCTGGAAATAACGGGCGGCGATCTTCCCGAAAACCCCCGCGAACCCCGCCGGCGTGTCGCCGTCTTCCGGCAGATACGACGCC